>JBDHFY010000014.1:0-33314 GCA_039590195.1 Gemmatimonadota bacterium
TGCTCATCAATCCCGTGGGTCTCGTCATGCCGACGGTCAGCTCCCCGATGGTCTCCGTGCTCGCGATACCAACGGTAGAAATCGCCCGACACCATCGTCTCCCGAGCGCCGCCGCGCAGGCGCACCTCACCTTCTTCGGAGTGGACGATTCCAGGTGCCCGTTCGGCATCGATAGCGATATCGCCGCTGATCGATCTGGCGACGATACCCATCGGGTTGCCGGCAACGGTCAAGTCGCCGCTCCCCGACTGGAGCCGGACGACTCCCTCGACATCCATGACGTCGACCGAGGCGCGATCGGTCTCGACGTCCACCGAGCTTCCCATGGGAACGGTGATCAGCAAGTCCACATTGCCCGCCCCCTCCGCAGTAACGGCGGAGTTCACGGTGATGTCGGCATGACCGTGGTCGCTCGTGAATTCGAGTTGTGCTGGGTCGGACACCGTTCCAACAACTCTAATCTCGTTTTGACCCCAGCTCTCGATCTTGATGGTGCCGTCTGGAACCCTCACCACGACGATCCCCTCCGCCGCGGCAGGAAGGGCTTCGTCCACTCGGGATTGCCGGTGGTCGACGTATGCTTTGACGCCCATCCCCGATCCGACGATGGCAAGTGCCCACACAGCAAGCGCCTTCATTGCGTCCCCCTGAGTGCGAGGGTGTCGTTGACGTGAGGTTCCGTTTCAGTCTCTTCCGGTCACGACGGCCGCCTGTGTGGAAAAGTTTCAGCCGGGCATTGTCCGGATCTCTCCTCACAATTCTCGCACGATTCAGCGGGTAGATCTGCTGGGGAGCGGGGTCTGGGCAAAGCCTTCCAGGGCTAGGAGCCACTGCCTTGTCAAGATTTGCAGAGCGCGCCGCCCCTTCTCAGCAGTGGCGAGTTTCGGGTCTCCGAACAGGCCTGTTTCGGAGTATTCGGGGTCACCCCGGTCTCTCGAGAACAAGCCGGGCTCGTACCCGGGGTACTCCTTGGGCCGCTCGTCGCCGTAGTCCGTAACGGCTCGGTCCATATCTACGAGGTCAGGCTGCAGAAAGAGGTGGATTGACGTCTCGATCTCCCCACCGTGTCCTCCCGCCCGCTGCTCTTGGAGTGCGTCGATCTCGGGTGTTTCGAGATCGTCCCATGAGACAACCAGCGCGGGGGTGGCCAACTCGACCCGCACCTCGCGGGCGGCGATGGAGAGGGGGAGACCCGTTGCGCGACTGATGCCGGTGTTGAGAAAAACGATGCGCTTGGCGCCATGGCTCACGAGCGAACGGGCGACTTCGAAGGCATAGCGGGCGAACAGATCGGCGTCCGGAATCTCGGTGCCGGGAAAGCTCCTGAAGGCGGGGAACCAGCCGTGGAGGATCGGTGGTGCCGCGACCACCGGCATTTCTTCAACGGCCCGCTGCACCAAGTATTCCATGACTTTTTGGTCGGCGTTCATGGGCAGGTGGGGACCGTGCTCCTTCGCGCCCGCACCAAACGGCACCACCACTACGGGGACGTCCTGCAACAAGCGCTCTGCTTCGGTCCAGGAGAGGTCGCCGAGGTGTGCTCCCGGCTGTTGTCCGGATGTTGTGGTCGGAAAGAAAAAGCTCGCGAGGATCACGAGGCGTGCGCACCGATTGCGTTGCATTGGCACCTCCGCAGGCCTGTAGGAGTGAAGTTGAACTGAGAGACTACCGTTCACCCGATGGGGTTGACGCTACGGCGGACGTGACGACGCCGCAACGGGAAACGGTGACTGTTGTGGCTTCACCGTGCGAGGCGTCCCGGTCGCTCCCGGCTCCCGTTGCTTCGGTTCATCACTGAGAGTACCTTCCGCTGGCCGATCGGCGGTCGCGTTATTTTCTCTAAATTTAAGCAATTAATGGAGTTACAGTGAAGGTCGCTGTGTGCATAAAGCGGGTTCCCGACACCGAGACCCGCATCAAGATAGGATCCGACGGAAAGTCCATCGACGAAACCGGTGTCAAGTTCGTTCTCAACCCGTACGACGAATACGCGGTTGAAGAAGCGCTCAAGCTGAAGGAACAATCCGGGTCTGGCGAGGTGGTGGTCATTGCCCTGGGGAGCGACACATCGCAGGAGACGATTCGCACCGCCTTGGCGATGGGTGCTGACCGTGGTGTGCTACTGAAGACTGATGCGGTCTCGCTCGACCCGGTGGTCAACGCCAAGGCCCTGGCGGGTGAGCTGGAGGGGGGGGAGTATGACGTGATCTTGTTCGGGAAGCTCGCCATGGACGACTCCAGCCAGGCAGTGGGAACGATGGTTGCGGAGTTGCTGGGCATGCCTGGGGTGAGCGCCATCTCGCATCTCGAGGTGGCAGACGGGAAAGGCAAGGCCGAGCGAGAGATCGAAGGCGGCGTCGAGGTCGTCGAGTTTGCGCTTCCGGCAGTTCTCACCGCCGAGAAGGGTCTCAACGAACCGCGTTATCCCGCTCTTCGAGGCATCATGCTCGCCAAGAAGAAACCCCTCGACGTCAAGCCCGTAGAGTTGGAAGAGGGGGGTGTGACAATGAGCCGGCTGGAGTTGCCGCCTCCCCGCGCTGGAGGCCGGATTCTCGGTGAGGGTCCGGAGGCTGTGCCTGCGCTCATCGAAGCCCTCCAAACGGAAGTGAAGGTGCTGTGATGCCCGGCGTGCTGGCAGTGCTCGAGCAGCGCGATGGTGCGCTCAAGAAGGTCTCGCATGAGGTGTTGACGGCTGCCTGTGGATTGGCGAGTGGGATCGGTGGCGCAGTGGAAGCGATCGTGGTAGGCCCGCCTGGAATCGACACCGACAGTGTCGGAGCTTTCGGGGGGGAGAAGCTCTTCGTCGTCACGCACGAAGATTTCAAGCTCTATCAGCCTGAACCATACGCGGCGGCCGTGGTCGAGCGAGTGAAGAGTGGGGACTATACGGCTGTGGTTCTCGGCGCGACCGCGATGGGCAAGGATCTGGGACCCCGCATCGCTGCCCGGCTCGCATGTCCGCTGGCAGCAGACGCAACGGCAATCGAGGCGAATGGCGGCATCAAGGTGACTCGCCCTTTGTATTCGGGCAAGGCGTTGAGCGAACTCACGATCACGTCCACGCCCTGCGTGATCTCCGTGAGGCCGAACACCTTCACGGCGAAAGAGAACGCGCGAGAGGTATCTGTGGAGGTCATCCAAGCACCTGATGGTCCCAATGCCGCGGTGCGCGCAAGAACGGTTGTGGTGAAGGAACCGGAGACCGCTCGACTGGATGTCGCGGAAGCTGCCGTCGTCGTCAGTGGTGGTCGCGGCCTCAAGGAATCGGAGAATTTCAAGCTGGTCGAAGATCTGGTAGATGCGTTCGGCAACGCCGCCGTTGGAGCTTCGCGGGCGGTCGTCGACGCAGGGTGGCGCCCGCATTCGGACCAGGTGGGGCAGACGGGGAAGACGGTCAGTCCCCAGCTGTACGTCGCGATCGGTATTTCCGGTGCAATCCAGCATCTGGCTGGTATGCGAACGTCGAGGGTCATTGTCGCCATCAACAAGGACAAGGAGGCACCGATCTTCAAAGTGGCAGACTACGGAATCGTGGGAGACCTCTTCGAGATTCTGCCTCGTCTCACGGAGGAGGTCATCAAAGCGCGGGGGACGTAGCGGGATGGCGTCGCGCTGGCTGAAGCCTGCCGACCGGCAGCCCGAGCTTCCCCTCGAGCGGATCATCATCGAGGAGCCTCCTTCGGACGAGCGGCTGGAAGTGGACGTGCTCTTCGTTGGGGGAGGTCCGGCAGGACTGGCTGGCGCCATCGAGCTGGCACGCCTCGTCAAGAAGGGCAACGAATCGGGCGACGGCGTCGGTGAAATCAGTATCGGGGTGTTGGAGAAAGCTGCCGCCCTCGGCGAGCATTGCCTCTCCGGCGCTGTTGTCAATCCGGTCGCCTTCCAAACGCTCTTTCCGGATCTCGGTGTCGATGAGTTGCCATTCCGTGGCCGGGTCGGCAACGAGGCGATTTACATGCTCACCGAAAAGCGGGCGACCCGAGTTCCAACTCCTCCCACCATGAACAACCGCGGCCACTACAGTGCGTCGATATGTGAGATCGTCCGCTGGTTGGGTCAGAAAGCCGAAGAACTCGGGGTTGACATCTTTGCCGGCTTTCCGGCCGGTGCGCTGCTGGTGGATCGGGATCGGGTCATTGGAGTGCGGACCACGCCGACGGGATTGGATCGTGACGGCAAGCCGATGTCCAACTACATGCCGCCCACCGACGTCGTGGCAAAAGTCACGGCTCTCGCCGAGGGGTCCCGCGGCATGCTGGCCGACGCGTACATGCGTTGGCAGAATGTTGGTTCGGAGAATCCGCAGATCTTCGCGTTGGGGGTCAAGGAGATTTGGGAAACCAAGGCGAAGTTGGACTCCGTGATTCACACCCTTGGGTGGCCGCTTCCCAGGAACGCCTTCGGCGGAAGCTTCATGTACCCGCTCGAGCCCAACCTCGTGTCGGTGGGTCTCGTCGCCGGCCTCGACTACCGGCAGGCCGGCCTCGACATTCACGTGCTCTTTCAGCAGATGAAGACTCACCCTCTCTTCCGGCAGTATCTAGAAGGTGGGGAGATGGTCGAATGGGGCGCCAAGACGATACCGGAGGGCGGGTTCTATTCCATGCCCAATAGGCGTTACGGTCACGGCCTAGTGGTACTGGGAGATTCGGCGGGGTTTGTGAACGTGCCTGCGCTCAAAGGAATCCACTACGCGATGCAGTCCGGCATTTACGCCGCGAGGGCGATCTACGACGCGTTGAAGATTGGAGATACCTCGGCGCCGCGGCTTGCCCCTTACGACGAGCTCGTCAACGATTCGTTCATCATGGACGATTTGTATCAGACGCGAAACATGCGTCTCGCGTTCAAGGACGGTCTTCTTCGGGGAGGTCTCAAGGCGGTGCTCATGACGCTGAGCCGGGGGCGGCTCTTCGGGAAGAGAATCGCGATGGAACGGGACGCCGCCGTCCCCAAGAAGGTCGGCGGAGTGCCAGACTTCGCACCCGACGGAAGCCTCACCTTCAGCAAGGTGGATGCCGTGTTTAAGGCCGGCAATGCCACCAGGGACACCATCCCGACACACTTGATTGCCGGCGAGGACATCGGCGAGGAAATGGCACGCTTGTACGCGCACATGTGTCCGGCGGGCGTGTACGAGGTGGCGGACGGCGGCCTTCGGGTGAATGCACCGAACTGCGTTGACTGCAAGGCGACAGACGTCCTCGGGCCGCGGTGGACGCCGCGAGAGGGGGGAAGCGGACCGGGATACAAGCGCATGTAGCTGCGCGGCCCCACTCCCCTCCGCCACCCGGCGGACCCCCACACAACCCCGCCCCGCCCGGGCGGACAGGCGCGATCCTCTCCAGCTCTCCCCGGGGGGAGTAGAAGGGGCATGGCCCGCCGGCCCGCCCGGTTCGGTGTGGGGACGGGAGACTACCACGGTGGTTCTTCCACATGCCCCGGATCATCGAGGACGATTGCCTGTAGTGTCTCTCCGACTTCGACATTCTTTCTGTCTTCGGGGACGATCAGTAACGCGTCGGCCTTGACCATTGACGTAAGGATGCCCGAGCCCTGACCTCCGCCAGTGAGGCGCGCACTAAGCCCCCCGTTCTTGGGTGTCAGAACGACTCGGAGAAAGTGCCTCAGCGGCGTGCCAAGCGTGATCGATTCGTCGACCTGTACCGGTACGGTACGACGGAACAGCATTCGGTGACCCAACATCTTGCGAACGGCCGGGCGCACGAAGAGTTCGAATGTCACCATCGTACTCACGGGGTTACCGGGGAGACCGATCCACGGAATGCCGTCGAGCCTGTCCAGCAGGCCAAACCCCACAGGCGCGCCGGGGCGCATCTTGATGCGCCAGAATCTCTCCTGAATGCCCAGGTCATCGAGCACCTGATGCATATAGTCGTGCTCGCCGACGCTGATGCCGGCCGACGTCACCACGAGGTCGGTGTCTGCCGCGCGCATGAGACGCGCTGTGATGTCTTCAGGATCGTCTTTGGCGATGCCGAGGTTGACTGGTTCGGCGCCGGCACCCCTCACGAGGGAGATCAGCGTGTATGTGTTTGACGATGCGATCTTCCGGCCCGCCAGAATCGCATCCCGCTCGTCGAGGTCTGCGATCTCATCACCCGAACCCATGATGCTGACCTGTGGCCGTCCGAACACCGCTACCTTATTCTGGGCGAGAGAGGCGAGCACGCCGATCTCTGCCGGTCCGAGCGGCGTTCCCCGTTGCAGGACGGTCTCGCTCCGTTTGATGTCCTCCCCTGTGTGGCGCACATTGCGTCCCGCATCGCGAGTGTTGTCTATCCGGACCCGGTCACCCTCCAGAACGGTGGTGTCCTCCTGTCGGATGACGCAATCCGCTCCTTTGGGAAGTGGTGCTCCAGTGAAGATGCGTGCACATGAACCGGCCTTCACTTCCTTGTGCGGAAACGCACCGGCAGCGATGCTCTCGATGACAGTCAGGTCGAGGGGCGCCCCGTTCCGCAGATCAACACTGCGTGCGGCGTACCCGTCCATCGCCGAGTTATCCCAGTGGGGCAGGTTGATTGGAGAGATTAAGTCCTCGGCCAGCACGCGGCCCTCGGCGGCCAAAAGGGAGAGACGCTCCACCGGCAAGGGTCGAATGTGACTGAGAATGGTCGTGGCCGCGGCGGTCGGTGTGTAGGTGGGGTCACCCATCGATGGGGATCGCACGCTCCCAAGCGATGGACGCAAGTGTCATGAGCCAGGACGTGTCAGAAAAGCGAAAATACGGAATAGGAAGATTCGGCGGAGGATCGTTGGTGACCATCGTCACCCAGTCCTCAGCGTTCTCGTTTGCCGGATCGTAGTGCGGTGTCGAATGCAAGCTCTTGCGGAAGACTTCGATTTTGGGAATGCGCCGTTTTGTGAACCCTTCGACGATTACTATGTCCATTCCACGCATGTATTCCCGCGCCAACACAATCGGATCTGCGTCCGCATCGGTGCGGTGGAACAGCACGCGACTCCCCGGGGAAGCGATCATGACCCGCTCGGCCTTCCCCTCGTGGTAATGGCGCCACGTGTCTTTCCCTTTCTGGTCCACGTCGGCCGGGTGGGTGCCGTGCTTGATGGTCGCTACGCGCTTGCCGCGTCGGACAAACTCTGCACATAGGGCGACCACCAAAGTGGTTTTCCCCGAATCCTTCTTACCAACCACAGAAATCAGGCGTGTAGTCTGCGCCACAGGTCCTCAGCCTCTGCCAGGTCGTTTGCGGAGTTGACGTTGAAGAATAACGCCTCAGGGTCGCCATGCTTTTCCACTTGCGCCAGTGGGAGACTCCCCGCGCGAACCTCGGAATGAAAACCGATCACCCTGAGGTCCTCTCGGTCGAGAGACTTCCGAATCGGCTCCACACAGGCGGGCCCGTACACCCCGCAAAGGGGCTCGACGCCACGAGGGCCACGACTCTCCGGCAAGAAGACGTCGTGGCCGCTCGAGCCGTCACGGAGTGCCACGAGCAGCTCGAGGGAAACGAACGGCATGTCCCATGCGAGCAACAGCACGGGCCCGTCGCCGTGAGCCAGAGCAGTGTAGATGCCGCCAAGGCTCCCACGCTCCGGTAAGAGGTCTTTGGTCACTTCGAGGCCGGGATACCATGTGTCCGCGTCTGGGGCATTGGCGACGAGTAGCGGCGGCGATCCCACCACCGCCTTCAGGATGTCCGCTGTACGGTTGAGAATGCGCTCGCCACCTACGACTTCGAGACCCTTGGGTTTTCCGTCGAAGCGGGTGGCCATGCCGCCAGCCAGGATGGCTCCTCTCATGCCTTCCCTCCAGGATGGTGGAAGTGAGGCGTCCCGCTGACCGCACGTCCAACGAGCAGTATGCCGGCCCGGCGGGCAATCTCCTGGGCCAGAGTGGAGGGGACCGAAGGGGTAGCCACGAATGTCATTCCGGCGCGAGCGGCCTTGAATGACAGTTCGGCCGATATCCGCCCGGTGACGAGCAGGCCGTGTCCCGGGAGGGATCGACGTTCCAGCAACGCACCGCCGATCGCCTTGTCCACCGCGTTGTGCCTGCCGATGTCCTCAGCGTGTGCGAGCAGAGTGCCTCCATTCACGAGAGCGGCCGCATGGATTCCGCCGGTTGTCTTGTATCGCTCACCGAGAGCGAAGAGTTTCTTGAACGAAGCCCGCAGCATATCGGCGGCCGGCGGTTCGTCAGCCGGCGTCACCCGAGGTGTCGTCGCAGTCTCTGCAAGGAAAGAGGTGACCGCTCCGCATCCCGATGCCAGCACCCGGCGGCGATTCTCTTGCTTGACCGCCTCAACCCGATGCGTCGGCACCTCCGCCCAGAATCCAGGTTCCGTTGCGCACGGGCGGAGGGTGGTGAGTTCCGACAGAGTGTTGATGTAACCCTCACCGTGCAGCCACCCAATCGCAAGTTCCTCGAGCTGATCCGGCGTGCACATCCAGGTCACGGCGGCCTCGCCATTCACCTCGAGCCAGACCGGGACCTCGTCCACAACCGCAAGATGCGCCAGCTTGCCGCCGCGCTTTGGCGGGCGTTGTGCCCGAATGTCATTCATCCGCGCAATACTCAGCAAAGAGATCGGGGCCCTCTTGTACGCGAACGGAAATAAGCTCGACCCCGTCCGGGATGCGCCGCACGATCCGACCCCAGAGATACGCGGCGAGCGCTTCCGCCGTTGGAATCTGCTGTCCGTAATGAAACTCCGGGATCACATGGTTGATGTGCTGGTGGTCCAGTGGATCCAGCACTTCCTCGCGGAGGATTTCGTCGAGTCGAGCCAAATCGAACACCATGGATGTGTCTTGTGAGATCGGTCCCAATACTGTCACGAAGCACTTGTAGGTGTGACCGTGGCCATGTTCGTTGGCACACGCTCCGAAGGCGCCGCGGTTTTGCTCGTCCGACCAGTCTGGTCGGAAGTAGCGGTGAGCGGCGCTGAACTGGACGGCGCGGGTCAGGCGGACCTTTGGCACGGTACCGTAAACCTAGTACACACCTATAAGACCTGCACGGCCACGGCCTTCACCGACAAGTAAACGCTCGAGCCGAGCGACAGGTCAAGGTCGGTGAGGGCGGCCGGTGTGATGCGCGCAAGCATATCGAAACCCACATCGACGTTGAGTCCCACGCGGCCATGACCATCGTCGCTGATACGGGTGATTCGACCAGCAAACTGGTTGCGGATGCTGGAATGGAGCGGCTCGGTGCTCACGACGATGTCCTCAGGCGGTATCGCGATCGTCACTGGCCCCCGCCGGTCCGTCACCACCTGGATTCGCAATGGGCCAACTCGTGCAAAGGGCGGCTCTTCACCGTCCGGCAGAGTGGCACGAAACATGTTCTCGGGCGTCACGGGACTCGTGCACCCGTCGACCAGGGCAACGAGTCGGTCAGACCATCGGTATGCATTCTCTAGTCGGTGTGTACTGAAGCAAATGGCCAACCCACGGTCGCGCTCCTCCGTCAGAACGCGATACAGGTGGTTGGTGGACGATGGGTCTGCCGCGCTCACCGGCTCGTCGAGCAGCAAGATTCGGGGGCCAAGGGCGAGGGCTCGGGCCACCGCAACCTTCTGCCGCTCGCCGTCACTCAAGGCGACGGCCTTGCGGCCGGCCAGTGCTTCGATCCCCATGCGGTCGATGATTTCCGTGGCTCGGCGCTTCGCATCGGCCTTCGGCACGCCACGGATGACCAGCCCGTAAGCGCAATTCGCGCGGACGGTTCCGCCGAAGAGGAATGGCTGCTGCTCGATCAAGGTGACCTGACGACGGGCCGTTCTTCGTGCCTCTCGCGACGAGATGACTTTGCCGTCCAGCTCGAGCAGACCGGACCAGGGGCGATCGACAAAGGCCAGGATCCTGAGCAGCGTGCTCTTGCCGCTGCCGTTGGCTCCTACCACGGCAGTGATCAAGCCCGGTTCCAGCCCGAATTCGTCCACCGAAAGCACTAGTCGCGATCCGTACCGGTACTGAATGTGTTGGGCCCTAAGCATGCCCGCGTCCCTGGAATATCTGTAGCAGCATGTTCACGGTGAAGGCCAGGGCGAGGAGGATCAGACCCAGCGCCATGGCAAGGGCAAAGTCTCCCTGAGAGGCTGCCAGGGCGACGGCGGTCGTGAGGGTCCGAGTATGGTGTCGGATGTTCCCGCCCACGATCATCGCCGCACCCACCTCCGCCAGCACCCGGCCGAACGCGACCACGACGCCTGCGAGGAGGCCATACCGGGCCTCTCGCGCGACCTCCCAATGCGTCCGCAAAGGTCCCGCCCCGAGCGTCAAGGCGGTGCGCCGGACCCGCGCGTCGACGCCTTGGACGGCGGAGGCCGTGAGGGCCGCGACGATGGGTGACGCGAGGATGACTTCGGCCACGATGATCGCCCAACCGGTGTAGAGGAGCTCGAGCGCTCCCAGCGGTCCGTTGCGTGCGAGAAGGCCCCAGACGATCAGACCCACGACCACGGTGGGAAAGGCGAGCGTCGTGTTGAGGACAGTGATGGCCGCCCGGCGTCCCCAGAATCGGGTGGAGCTCACGACGAATCCCAGGGGTACCCCGACCGCGCACGCCAACAGCGTCGAGACACCGGCCACATAAACGGAAAAGGACGTGATGCCGAGGACCTCGCGGTTGCCCTTCAGAATGAGTAGAACGCCTTGCCGGAGGCCCTCGAGGAAGAAATCCAAGTCGCGATCAACGCTTCAAGGTGTAGCCCAAGGAAAAGTAGAACGTCGGATGATGCACCCACTGCGAGTCGCCGTCGAAGTCCGGATTCAGCACGGTGACGAAATCGGGATCACCCTCCGGGCCTTGGAAGAACGTCACGGGATACGTCACCCGCCACAGGAGGTCTCGCGCCTCGACGCGAACGTGAAACGTCTGCCCCAGGAACAAACGGAACCCGAGGGCCGGGCCGATCTGGAATTTGGTCTTGAAGTTGAAGCCGGACGAGTCCTGCGGTACGCTGCCCCCCACCGCCACGCCCAATCCCAACCCGGCGTACGGCGCCAGGCCACGCCAGCTCTTCTTGCCGGTCAAGACGAGGTTGAAGCCTCCGTCTATGATCGTCATCGACTGGCTGGCCGTTTCAAAGAAGCGGGTTGCGGGAGGTTCATTGGGCAGCACCAACGTTCGCTTGAGGCTCCCGGTCGCGAACGCCAAGAACGCTCGCGTGGGAGCGCCCAGGCGGATGTCCCACCGTGCCCCGAAGAGGGGACCGTCGGAGGGAGCCACCTGGGCTTGGCCACGGCCGCCGGTGAGATATGCGCCAAAAAAGCTCAGGGTCTGTTTGGCCAGCACGTCGCGGTAGGGTGACCGAGCGGGATCATGTCCCACTTGGCCGCTCGCCGTCGCTGGGGCCCCGAGCAAGACGGCTAACATGCCGATCACTAGCGGTCTCACTTTGCCGGAACTCCCTCCCGCAAATCGCGCCCTGTCATCTCGGTGGGAAGCTCGAGGCCGAGGAGGGCGAGCACCGTCGGGCCGACGTCGCAGAGACTGCCTCCAGAACGCAGTGAGTGCGTGTTTGGGTCTCCCATCATCACGAACGGGACCGGGTTGGTCGTGTGGGCCGTGTGGGGTCCACCCTGAGGGTCCATCATCACCTCGCAGTTGCCGTGGTCTGCTGTGATCAAAAGAACGGTGCCCGCGCTCTCGGCGCTACGGAGCGCCCGCTCCAGGCAGGCATCCACCGTTTCCACCGCCTTCACCGCCGCCGGTAATACCCCCGTATGCCCCACCATGTCCCCGTTGGCGTAATTGCAGAGAATGAAATCGTGGTTGCGAGCTTCTATCCGCTCGCAGAGGACATCAGTTACCTGCGCCGCACTCATTTCGGGTTGGAGGTCGTAGGTCGCAACTTTGGGTGAGTCGACGAGCAGACGCTCCTCGCCTTTCAAAGGTGTCTCGGCACCGCAGTTGAAGAAATAGGTGACGTGGGCGTACTTTTCGGTTTCCGCGGTGCGAAACGTGGTGCGGCCGGCGTCCGAGATGACTTCGGCGACGATACGAGAAAAGCTTGTGGTCGGGAAGCCGATGGGAAACGGAAACGTTGCGTCGTATTCCGTCATGGTGACGAGATCGACCTTGGGGCGCCGGCGCGTTTCGAAATCGTCGAAGCCATCCATGGCCAATGCCCGAGCCATCTGACGCATGCGATCGGCGCGGAAGTTGATGCAAAAAACCCCATCCCCGTCACGAATCGGTGCGGCAGGCTGCCCGTCGTGTTGGATCACCACTGGGTTGACGAATTCGTCCGTCTCGCCCCGATCGTAGGCCTCCAGTACTGCACGCACCGGGTCCTGTGCGGTGTGTCCGGCTCCCCGAACCATGGCATCGTAGGCCAGCTGGGTTCGATCCCAGCGGCGGTCCCGATCCATGGCGTAATAGCGGCCCGACACCGTCGCCACGAAACACACCGTGGCATTGTTGGATTTCTCGGCCGTTGTCTGAACGAGTGCCCTCATGAAATCGGCACCGGAGGTCGGCGGGGAGTCACGCCCATCGAGGAATGCATGAACGGCGACCCGTGGCATGCCCTGACGCTTGGCCAGTTCCAGAACGCCCTGGATGTGCTTGTCCAGCGCATGCACCCCTCCGGTGCCGATGAGGCCCAGGATGTGAAGCGTCCCGTTACGTGCCTTTACGGTGCGGCAGTGTTCGACGAATTCGGGAATCTGGAAGAAGCTGCCCGATGCGAGCGCTTCGGAGATGCGAACGATGTCCTGTTCCACCACCCGGCCTGCCCCCAAATTGCTGTGCCCCACCTCGCTGTTTCCCATCTGCCCCTCCGGAAGGCCCACGGCCCGGCCTGACGCCTCCAGGAGGGTGAGCGTTCCCCGCTCCACCAGCCGATCCCACACGGGGGTGTGCCCCAGAGAGATGGCGTTTCCTTTCCCCGCCCTGCGAAAGCCCCAGCCGTCGAGGACCACCAGCGCCACGGGTCCCGAACCGCCCCCGCCCCCCTTTGACATGGAGAAACCGTCCTCCTAGAATGATCTAAGTTATGATGATGCAGCAATCTAGCCTTGTCCTAAGAGTGCTACCAGCCTGCCTGCTCGGGGTCCTGGCGACACCGATGGTTCCGCTGTCAGCGGACGCTCAGGATCGCTACCGAGTGCTCACACAGGAGAACTTCCGGCGCGAACCTCGGCCGGATGGCCGACTGCTGGCAAGTGTGCGACAAGGCGCCGAACTCGGCGGCTTGTCCACGAGTTCGGGCTGGGTGGAAGTGGTTCTCGACGGCTGGATTTGGTCACAGTCCGTCCGGCGCATTGACAACGATGAGTTTGACTATCGCGTCAGCGCCAGAAGCGGAGAGAACCTGCGGGCCTCGCCTAATGGAAGCGTGTTGGCCCGGCTGGCGCAGGGCTTTTTGTTGGAGTGGGCAGAGGATGGCGGCGGGTGGGTGCGCGTCCGACGCAGGGGGTGGATGTGGGGGCGATCCCTGCAGCGGCTCACGCCCGCGGCTGGCAGGTCTTTGGGCACCGAATCCGCGGCACCGGCCCCCGCTGCGGGTCGCGCGGCGAGCAACCCCGGTCCCGATAACGGCAATGTCGCTTCTAGCCTGGACCGGGCCGTCACACGACAGGATAGCCCGTTGCGTGCCGCCCCGGATGGTGACACGACGGGCACCCTGGATGAGGACCTGCCGGTCAAGATCATAGCCCGATCGGGAGAGTGGGTTCGCGTGCAGGCGGAGGGTTGGGTGCGTGAGAGCGAGCTACGCCCGGGGTCGGCCGGCGTCTTGATCGCCGTCACCGGGGCAGAGGTTCGCGCGCAACCTGAGACCTTCGAGGGTCAGCTGCTGCAGTGGACGCTTCAGTACATCGCGATCCAGACCGCCGACGGCCTGCGGCCCGAATTACCCGAAGGTCGGACATATGTGCTGGCTCGGGGACCCCTTCCCGAGGCAGGGTTTGTGTACGTTCTGGTCACTGAGGAACAAGCAGCCGAGTTCCAGCGCCTCGCACCCCTCGCGCAACTCGTGACCCTGGTGCGCGTTCGACACGGTCGGACGCGGTATCTTGGCAATCCTGTGGTCGAACTGTTGGAGATGTCTGTTAGAGAGCCCTGATCATACGCATGGACGAGCTTCTCAAGAAACGAATTCTGCGAAAGCTGGACGGGCTTTCCGATGAAAAGGCGCTCCAGGTGCTCGACTACATCGAGTTCCTGCAGTCCAAGTACGGCGACCGAAGCTCGGCGTCGCCGTTACGGAAGATTGCAGACAGTGTGGAGGATACGTTACGGGCGGGACGGGTTCCGGTGGCAGCCATCAAAGGGACCATGGGGGTGTTTGACGCCGCGGGACGGGTCATGCAGGGCCTGGCCGACGCCGGACGGTCTGTGGTTGACGAACTCCAGAAGCCCACGGAGTCGACCGCTGGCGATGAGGCCGTGGTGAAGGCGGCAACGGTCGATCAAATGCCAACCGAGGAATCTTCAGCCGCCGATTCCGAGCCTGCGGACGCCGCGGCCAACGAACACATGGCGGCGGGCCCACCATCAGAGGATGCGCAGGCTGAAGCCGAGGAGCACCGAGTCGACAACGCTTGACCGTCCGGGTTGCCTTTGGTAACTTTGGCTATGGAATATCCTGCTTGCTACCCGCGGACCCGCCCGACGATGGCGGGTTTTTGCGTTTAGGGGTCGACCGATGAGCAGATTACGATCGGGTCTCGGCCTTACGTTCGATGACGTCCTCCTCGTCCCCCGACACGCGACCGTCCACCCCCGGGACGTCGATGTTCGCACGCGCTTTACGCGCAAAGTTTCCCTCAACATACCCGTAGTCGCCGCCGCAATGGATACGGTTACGGAGTCGGAGATGGCGATCTCCGTCGCCCGAGCGGGTGGTATCGGAGTCATCCACAAGAACATGAAGATCGATTGCCAAGCGGCCGAGGTTGACCGCGTGAAGCGATCGGAGAGCGGGATGATTCTGAAGCCGATCACGTTGGGTCCCGATCGGCCGATCCGCGAAGCGAGCGCCGTCATGGCGCGCTACAAGATCTCCGGTGTCCCCATCGTCGACGAACACGGTCGGCTCGTGGGCATCCTCACCAACCGCGATCTGCAGTTCGAGGACAACCTCGATCGGGCTATCGCGGAGGCGATGACAAAAGACGAGCTTGTCACTGCGCCGGTTGGCACCACCCTCGACGAGGCTGAAAAGACTCTCGGAATACATCGCATTGAGAAGTTGCCCGTGGTGGATGAGGAGGGGATCCTCCGCGGACTCATCACCGTGAAGGACATCTTCAAGCGACGACAGTATCCCGACGCGAACAAAGACGAACATGGGCGGTTGCGGGTTGCCGCTGCGGTCGGCGTGGCGGATGACACTCGAAGTAGGACGCAGGCGTTGATCGATGCGGGTGTCGATGTGCTGGTAGTGGATTCAGCGCACGGCCATTCTGATGGTGTACTCCAAACCGTCAGCGAACTCCGCAACGCCTTTCCCGAAGCACAGATTGTAGGCGGTAACGTGGCCACGCTTGACGGGGCCAAGGCATTGGCGGAACGAGGGGCCGACGCAGTCAAGGTTGGAGTTGGTCCGGGATCGATCTGCACGACCCGCGTCGTGACCGGCGTTGGGGTCCCTCAGATCACCGCGGTGGTGGATGCCGTGCGTGGCGCTGGTGACGTTCCAGTGATCGCAGACGGAGGCATCAAATACTCGGGTGACGCGGTCAAGATTCTGGCGGCCGGTGCGGAGAGTGTGATGCTGGGATCGATGCTCGCCGGCACCGAGGAGAGTCCGGGCGAGAGCTTCCTGCTGGAAGGGCGCAGGTTCAAGATGGTCCGGGGTATGGGATCACTGTCTGCCATGCAGGAAGGCTCAGCGGACCGGTACTTCCAGGGGGGCGATCTGTCGCCGCGCAAGCTGGTTCCCGAGGGAATCGAGGCTCGCGTGCCGTATCGCGGGCCCGTCTCCGATGTGATCTATCAAATTGTCGGAGGGGTTCGCAGCGGCATGGGGTACTGCGGCGTCGAATCCATCGAGCAACTGCGGTGTGAAACGGAGTTCATCCAGACCACGGCCGCTGGCCTCCGAGAGTCACATCCTCACGACGTGGTGATCACGCGCGAGTCCCCGAACTACAGCGGCTGACCCGCTGCCTCGACTGACGAAAGAAGCGACGGCTGATTTCTGCAGCCGTCGCTCTTGTTCACATGGAGTAAAGAACCGCGAGGGGTGGCCTACAGCCGCTTTCGTTCCCGTTTTCTCTGGCGGCGTTCCTCTCGGAGGCGCCGTTGTACTTCCGCGTTCTCGACCCAGGGTCGTCGCTCGAAATAACTGTCCGTCAGACTCTTTACCTTGCCGGATAGCATGACGAGGGCGACGAGGTTGGGAAGAATGAGGATGCCGAGGGCGAGGTCTCCGAGGTCCCACGCCGCCACGGGGGCGATGATGGCCCCCAGGAAGTGCATCCCCACAAAAATGGCCCGATAGGGCAAGACCGCCTTGCGTCCGAAGAGGTACGCCGCACAGCGATCCCCGTAATAGCTCCACGAGATGGCGGTCGAAATCCCGAACAATAAGACGCATACAAACACGATGTGGTGGCCGATATCGGCGATCGGTGCGAGCCCCCTACGGAAGCTGAGCATCGTGAGAGGTGCTCCACTCTCCGGTGCGTCGCCATAGAGTGCGGCCAATGTCCTGCCGTCGTCAGTGATCGCAATGTCCGCCGGCGGGCGGAGCACGCCGGTGAAGAGACGGGTCTGTTCCCGGTCGGTAAAGAGGCGCTCGACCACAACGTCGTGCCAGGCGAGGGAGGCCGTCCCCGTAGGAACCGTCTGGATGCCGTCTTCGACCCGAATCTCGGCTGGCGGGAGCGTTTCGTCGTAGTTGCCCTCGTCGTTGGGCACGAGGTACGTGACGTCGCCTCCGCTCAGGGCCAACTCCGTCGGCACGCGATCGTCCCAGGAACCGGTCATCACGATGACCAGTACGGTCATGGTGACAATAACGATGGTGTCGATGAACGGCTCCACGAGTCCTACGACGCCTTCGGAAACTGGCTCATCTGTCTTGGCGGCAGCGTGGGCAATGGGTGCGGATCCCTGTCCTGCTTCGTTGGAGAAGAGCCCTCGTTCGACCCCCCGGTTGAGTGTGACGAGGAGCGCGCCGACCCCGGTGCCGGCGACTCCTGCCGTGGGATGGAAGGCCTCACGCACGACAAGCGCCAGTGTGGGTATCAGCTGATCGATGTTGAGGGCAATGATCATGCTCGCACCGGCCACGTAAAGAGTGGCCATAGCAGGTGCGAGCACGCCGGTCACCTTCCCAATGCGCGTGATGCCCCCAAGGATCACCGCTGCCACGATGCCAGCCGACAGAATTCCAGTGACCAGGTTCGGAAGACCAACGGAACTTTGGAGGGTGTCTGCAATGGTGTTGGCCTGCACCGCGTTGGCACCCATGAGCGCCGAGAACCCCAGGATGAGCGCGAAGAAAACGGCCAGGGGCTTCCATCTCGGGCCGAGTCCCCGTTCGATGTAATACATCGGGCCACCGGAGACGACGCCCTCCCGCTTGTGCGAATCCGAACTCGGGCGTTCTACACGCCGGTATTGCTGGGCCAGCGTTACTTCTGAGAATTTGGTGGCCATTCCCAGGAGCGCCGTCACCCACATCCAAAACAGTGCGCCGGGGCCGCCCCAGTGTACCGCCCACGCCGCACCTGCGATGTTACCGATGCCCACTGTCGCCGAAAGTGCGGTGCTCAGTGCTTGAAAATGCGACACATCGCCCGGTTCCGAGGGATCGTCGTACTTGCCGCTGGTGACGGCGAAGCCGTGGCCCAGGCGGCGAAGTTGGATGAGCTGGAGCCGGAGCGTCAAAAAGATCCCCGTCCCGATCAGGGCAATCACCTTCAGCGGGATTGTTCCGCCTGCGACCGGGATGCCAAAGTTGTCGACGAGGTTCTTGGTGGCGCTGACGAGCTGCTCAAAGGCTTCCATTGAATCTCCGTGGCGCGACGGCGGACAAGTTCGATACGGCGCGGCTTGGGAGCAAGGGGTTGGCGGCACATCCTCGCCGTGAAGCGTGCGTCGACTCCGCACGGATGGCTTGCGACCATCGGCCGCTCACACTATTGCCGTCTCCTCAGTATCTTCCTTCCGTCATGACGAGCAGCTCTTCGAAGAGTCTCCGCCGCCGCGGCGTGGCAATACCGAGGGATCGCCGGGCAGCGGCAAAAGAGGTTGCCGCCCTCCTGAGGCCGGGTGTTCGCGTCGCCCTCACCACACACGTCAACGCTGACGGAGACGGAGCGGGCAGCGAAGTGGCGCTTTGGCACCTCCTGACGGCCCAAGGCGTTCGGCCGGTCATCACTAATCCCACGGCCTTTCCTGACCGCTACGAGTTTCTGCTCGGCGGCGTCGAGCACGCCGACAAGACCAAGGACGCAGCGCGGCACATTCGACGCGCCGACGTCATCATGGTGCTCGACATCTCGGACCTGAGTCGGCTCGGCCATCTCGGTAATCTCGTCGCGTCAAGCAATGCCCCCGTGGCCTGTGTCGACCACCATCTGAGTAACGGGTCGCTGCCATCGGGCCCACGCCTCGTGGATGCCGGTGCGTGCGCCACGGGCGAACTGGTGTACGATCTTGCCCGGTCGGCTGGTTGGACCATCACCCCGGACGCCGCGCGCGCGCTTTATGTAGCCATCCTGACCGACACCGGAGGGTTCCGCTTCAGTAACACCACGACAAGAACCCTCCAGGTGGCAGCAGACCTTTTGGGGCACAACCTGGACGCCGAGGACATCTACCGCGAGGTCTACTCCAGTGATCCGGAAGGGCGGGTCCGGCTGCTAGGTGAAGTGGTGGATACCTTGGTCGTGGAGCGCGAACGGGGCCTCGCGTGGGTGACGGTTCCCCCCGGAGCCCTGGAGCGGCATGAGGTGGGCGCCGAACAGCTCGAGGGAATGGTGGAATTGGCCCGGTCGATCAAGGGGGTACGGTTGGCGCTCCTGTTCCGCCAGTTGGCGAACGGCCGGATCAAGGTCTCGTTTCGCTCCGTGGGGGAGGTGAACGTGGCGGAGCTCGCCGAAAAATGGGGGGGGGGAGGGCACCGCAGAGCCGCCGGCGCGTCCCTGGAAGGTGCGTTGTCCGAAGCCCAGGATCTGGTCCTCGCTGCCGCCCGGGAGGCGTTGAGCAAGTAGCGTTCATGCGGCAGGTACCGCGTCGATTGGAAATCATATGAGCAACCCGTTGCAGGCCCGAGTCGCCGGGGCCCTGACCAACATCCGAAATCCCCGAGTGGACAATGACGTCATTTCCGCCGGGATGATCCAAGATCTGCAGATCGAGGACGACGGACGCGTGGCCCTCACCTTCGTGCTGGGGCGTGACGACCCGGCTGGCCTGGTGCGGGAAACGCGCAGCGCGGTGCGAGAGGTGGAGGGGGTGACCGAGGTCAAGATCAAGGTCGTGGAGCCCACAGCCGGCACAGAGGGATCAAGAGGGCCGGGCGAAAGCCAGGCTGCTCGCGGTCAACCCGGCGCTGTACCGCCACCCCCGGCGCCCATGGAGATGCCGAACCTGGGCCACATCCTGGCCATCTCGAGCGGCAAAGGAGGTGTCGGGAAATCGACCGTCGCGTCGAACCTCGCCGCCGAACTCGCCAGGGCCGGACGCCGCGTCGGCATCATGGATGCGGACATCTACGGCCCGAATATCCCCCGGATGTTCGGTGTCGATGAGAAGCCGCCTGTCAGGGGTGGGAGGATCGTTCCGCTCGAGAACCACAATGTGAAGCTCATGTCCTTGGGGTTTCTCGTGGAACGTGACCAGCCGGCGATTTGGCGCGGCCCCATCGTCATGAAGATCATCCAGCAGTTCCTGCGCGATGTGGACTGGGGAGAGCTCGACTATCTGATCGTGGATCTGCCGCCAGGCACCGGGGACGCGCAGTTATCTCTCGTGCAAGCAGTGCACGTGGAGGCGGCCATCATCGTTACCACGCCGCAGGAGGTGGCCATCGGCGACGGTCTGCGCGGGGCAAAGATGTTCGACCGCGTCGACGTACCCGTGATTGGCATTGTGGAGAACATGAGTTACTTCGAATGCCCGAGCTGTGGCAGTCAAACCCAAATCTTCTTGTCCGGAGGCGGGGCCAAGTTGAGCGCGGAGCTGGGAGTGACGCTCCTCGGGCACGTGCCACTGCAGGCCGGGATGGCTGATCTAGCGGATGATGGCCAGCCGGTCGTCGTGGCCGCGCCGGACAGTCCCGCCGCGCGGGCGTTTGCCGAAATCGCCAAGGGCGTCCGCGCCAAGATCGGTGGTCGAGGCGTCAAGCTCCCGATCGTCACCGGATAACGTTCTGCGGGGATGTGAGGCCGTGACAGTCATCTACTGAAACCTGGCGGGCGTAGTAAAGGTCCCACGCCGGCCCCACCTTCCTCACCCGCCTTCCTCAATCCACACGCTTTAGGTCGGGACTAGCTGAGGGAAATCACCTCGGGACCCAGACGACGTCGATGTCTCCCAGGGCGGCGTCGACCTCCAGCTCGAGCTTGGTTTCGGCAGCGTCGTAGCCGTCGGAGTAATAGGTATCTCCCCGCTTTCGAAATCCAGACGCGTCGAATGACGCCAAGAACCGCGATATAGTCAGAGCGACCCCCAGGTTGGATGGAAAGCGGAGCGTCAGGGCCCCGAAACCGAGACCGATGGTGGCCTTGGCCCCGCCATGGTGTTGCCACTCGCCGGTGAAGTCCATGCTAAGTTCGCCGGCTCCACCCTTAAACCTGATCTCTTCGCAATTGGAGTTCCCGAGCTTCTCCGCAGTGAAGTGAGCGGCTGCGACCGCAATCTCGATCCGCTCGCACGGGGAAACGGTCGGCCGGCTGAACTCGACGATGCTCGTGCCGGCTCCTGTCTCGATGGTGGCTCTGGTCAAGGAGAGGCCGCCGAGGTCCACTTCCGACTCGGCCGCGCCGAGCGAGAGCTCTAGGGTGACGGGAACCCGTGCGGACAAGGCAATGTCCAGACGCTGCGTGAGGTCCTTGAGCCGCCGAAGGCTGATTTCCTGATCTCCGGACGTTATCCCGACTTCCAGAAACCGGTTCCGGGCATCGTATCGCTGGACTGGCTCGAAGATTTCCTCGTCGTAGACCAGGCTCGTGCGGTAGAGCGCGCCTCCCTGGTCACGGCTTAGGTGAAACGTTCCGGCGCCGAACTCCACTTTGACGGTGAGATCCTCCTCGCCCGTCGGCTGTCGGGATGCTGCCAATGTCCGCATGGATTGGGCCTGCGCAGCTTGCAGCGTCGCTCCCAAGAGGGCGACGGCCACGAGCGTTGGGCGCGGCATGCCTACCCGTTTCCGCCCTTGCTGCGCCCCTTTGGCCCGGTGCTGAGGCCCGTGGTGGCCGGCAAATAGTGCTCGTCGGTGAGCGCGGGCCGGGCCCCCGGACGCAAAAACGTTGCGCGGAGACCTGCGCGAGACAGGATGGCGGCCCCGAACCCGGCAGTGGCCATGGCCCATGTGAAGATGGCAGCCAGCCCAAGCATGGCGCTGCCTACCAGCGGAATCCAGCCAAGCAGGATGGCCGGAATCCAGATGGCCAGGAGACCCACCAGCCCGTAGACCATCGAGCGGTAGGGTGTGGCTTCCACGACCTTGCCCATCGCCATTTTCCGGGTCAGGTACGATCCCCCTACCGAGTTTGCGACCGCGAGGTAACCTCCGACCGCCGCGCCAATGACCGCTAGGACGCCCGCCACGATCGCCACGGGGATAAGCAGAATCCCGACGACGGTGATGGCCAGCCCGACGAGGAGCATTGCGAACGCAGGGAAGAGTAGCGGCGTCGCGAAGAGTCCCGTGAGGAACGACTTGCCGAAGGAATCCGTGACCGTGTCGGACACGACCTCGAGTTGTCGAGGCATGAAAAACGTGAACCCGAAGCCGATGCAAGCCAGTGCCACAAACATGCCGACGAGTGTCCCCGCGCCCTGGCCCAGCCGCTCGACGGCCGAAACTCTCCCGACGGGCACGGCCGTCCGATCGATCCGCGCTGTTCTACCGCCTAGATCCGAGACGAGAGATCTAACGCTTCCACCGACGCGCCCTCCTGCTCGTGTGACGGTCCCGTTCAATGCCACCGCATCACCGGTGACCGAGCCGCCCCGGTGCAGGATGATGTCGCCCTCGAGAGCGACGACGCTGCCTTCGACGGTGCCAAAGATCGAAACGTCACCCGAGAGGACCATCAAGTCCTCTTCGATGACCCGGCCCCGGCCGACGGTGAGATCACCGACATGGACACGGCCGTTTTGCACCTGGAGCCCGAGGTTGTCGATCTCATCCAATTCGCCGCGAAGCTGGTCCAGCTGAGCGGCAATTCCTCCGGACTCGGTGAGGGTGCTGAGATCCAGGACAATCACGTCGTCCGGCGCCTCGACCTGCTGCTCGGCCGCCACCACTTCGCGGACTTCCTGGGCGACCTGCGCCGCGACGACCTGCAGTTCCGCGAGGTGGCTTCCCAAGACCTCTTGTAGCTGGTTTTCGACGCGCTCCTCTACATCTTCGGCGCGCCAACCCTGGACCGCGGTCAGGAGCTCCTCGGAGCTGAGCTTCCCGGCCTGCGACAACAGATGGTTCCACGATTCCTCGAGGGCCACCTCGTAGGTTCCGACCGACTCTCCATTCACGAGGATGCTTCCGTCGGTGACCTCGATGGACACCGTGGTCCCGTCTGTGAGTTCGAAGAGAAGTGTGGACCCGTCCTGCGCCACCGAAACCGAGTGGCCGACCACATGTGCGCCTGCCTGAAACATCGCCGGAACGGCGCTGGGCGACGCCCACCCAATCGCAGCTATGATCGCAAGCGACTTCAACGTCCTAGTGACCTGCATGAAGTGCTACCCTCCCACTGCCGTGTTGCTGCATGGTTCGATGCAGCCCCAGCAGGCTCACCACCATGACCAGCGCTGTGCCGAGCCCTACCGAGATCAACATCGTCGTATTGAGCGCGATGAGCCTACCATAGGCGACGACTGAAGAGACGAGCCCGATAGTGAGGCTGAGGGCTGTCCGCCAGGCGGGTAGCCCGAAGCCACCCGTGAAAGCCGACCACGCCGTTTCAACTTGAACAGAATATGCGACCACCAACGCGGTGATGATGGCCAGCGAACAGACTGATGCCGCAGCCAGCCCACCGGCCCATGTCCAAGCGTGTTTCCTCGGGAACAGTCCCGTGACCGCACCTTGGGTGCAGCGAAGCCACGCCGGTGCCGGTCTCCACACCTGTGACATCACGCGATCCTCGAATCCCGCTGAAGGAGCGAACGAGGGCAGCGTGGAGAGGTATCTGTGAGCGACCCGGTCTTCCTCTGCCGGTTTGAGCTGGATCACATCGTTGTTTTTCATGCAATCTCCCTAACAGTCCCCTATACGAATTGCGGGCGCTAGAGTTTCATTCTCGTGCCGCTTCGAGGATAGCGCGCAACTCCACGCGCGCGCGGTGGATGTACGTCTTGACGGTTCCAAGGGGCAGTTCGAGAATCTCTGCGATCTCTTCGTACGGGTATCCTTCGACGTGTCGCAGGACTATGCACGAGCGATACTCCGGCCTCAGTTGGGCAATCGCACGCTCGATTTGCCCTCCCAACTCCCGAGCCTCGAGTTCCTCCAAAGCGTTCTCCGTCGGATCAGCGAGTTGCAGTGTCGTTCCCTCGCGCCGCTCCGGATCAGTAGCGTCGGGAGCGCCGTCGAGCGAAAGGGTGTCGAGTTCCTTCCGCCGCAAGTGATCGATGGCTGCGTTGTTGGCAATCTTGAAAATCCACGAGGAGAACTTGAATTCCGGTCGATAGCTGTCGAGGGCATTGAGGACCTTCACGAACGTCTCCTGCGCCAAGTCCTCGCAGCGTTCTCGGTCGCGCACCATTCGGTAGATGAGTGAGAACACCGGCCGCTCATATCGTCGCACGAGCTCTCGGTAGGCGCGCTCGAATCCTGTGCGGGCCCAAGCAACGATCTCCTGATCGCTGGCATCCGAGAGATCCCTGGGAGGCTTCATCGTCAGGGACTGCCTGACCCCATCCCTGTCAACGCTGTGTCACGGGGTGCCATTCTTGCGGCAAATTCAAGCGCCACAGTATCTTTGGCGCCTATGACGTCCGCGGATAGGAGCATTGCATCCCCTGAAGGCGACGCGAAACGGTCGCACGTGAGGGAGATGTTCACGGCCATCGCGCCGCGCTACGACCTGCTCAACCATCTGCTAAGCCTCAACATCGATAGACGCTGGCGACGTCGTGCGGTGGCTCGGCTCAAGTGGGAGGCGGCCCCGGAGGGTACCTATCTCGATCTCTGTGCCGGCACGCTCGATCTGGCTGCTCAACTGAGACGTCAACCCGGGTTTCGCGGGCGAGTGGTTGGCGCCGATTTCGTGGTGCCGATGCTCAAGCTCGGTGTCGCAAAGGCAGCCCGGTTGGTGGCTGTCGGGGCCGACGCCTTGCAGTTGCCATTTGCCGACGGTCAGTTCGACGGATGTGTGATTGGGTTTGGGGTTCGCAACCTGGCGGACCTCGACCGTGGACTTGCCGAAATGGCCCGCGTTCTCAAACCCGGTGCCCGTTTGGTGATCCTGGAGTTCTCGACCCCGACCAGCTGGCCGTTTCGACCACTGTATTTCTTCTATTTTCAGCACATCCTTCCACGGATTGGTCGTCTCGTGTCGAAACATACGACCGCCTACGAGTACCTGCCACGCTCGGTGATGGGTTTTCCCGACCCAAAGGGGCTTGCCGAACGAATGACGGCGGCTGGACTGCGGGACCTCTCGATCCGGCCCCTCACCCTTGGGATCGCCACGCTCCACTGTGGGACACGGGTATGATTGCTGATAACCTCGGTGAGTTCCTTGCTGCGTTGGAGGCTGCCGGCGAGCTGGTCCGAGTTGGGACTCAGGTGTCGGTGGATCGAGAGATTGCGGAGGTGGCCGACCGCTGCATGAAAAGGCCCGGCGGTGGGCCTGCGCTCCTGTTCGAACACCCGACTCTCCCCGCCGATATGGCGAGCCCGGTGCCGGTGGCGATCAATCTCTTCGGATCGATGCGCCGCATGGCAATGGCCCTTGGTGTGGAGGATCTCGACACCATCGGAATCCGCATCGAGGAGTTGGTGCAGACGAAGGTGCCGGAGGGTTGGCGCGAAAAACTCGCGATGCTGCCCAAGGTCGCGGAGCTCGCCAAGTACCCACCACGCACCCGACACGCCACGCCACCCTGCCAGGAGGTCGTGATACGCGCATTGGACGCGGACGTGACGCGACTGCCCATCCTCAAGTGCTGGCCCGAGGACGGCGGCGCATACATCACGCTCCCCCAAGTAATCAGTCGGGATCCGAGCTCGGGTGTGCGGAACGTCGGCATGTACCGGGTGCAGGTGCTGGAGCGCGATCTCCTGGCGATGCACTGGCAACGGCACAAGGTGGGAGCCGCGCACTGGCGGGAGATGGCGAAGCGCGGTGAGCGGATGCCGGTCGCCATCGTCCTGGGAGGTGATCCGGCCTCCATTTATTCTGCGTCAGCGCCACTTCCCCCCAACGTGGACGAGTACATATTCGCAGGGTTTCTGCGCCGCAAACCCGTGACGCTCGCAAGCGCCGTGACCAGCGACCTGCTCGTCCCGGCGGAGGCCGAATTGGTGATCGAAGGGTACATCGATCCGTCGGAGCCGCTCGTTCTCGAGGGACCATTTGGTGACCACACCGGCTTCTACTCTCTGGCGGACTACTATCCAGCCGTGCACGTTACGGCTATCACGATGCGAGAGCGGCCAGTCTATCCGACGACCATCGTCGGGCGGCCGCCGATGGAGGACTATTACCTCGGCCACGCTACCGAGCGGATCTTTCTCCCGCTGCTCAAGCTCACCGTCCCGGAAATCGTCGATTATCACATGCCGGCACCGGGGATCTTCCATAACCTCGTGTTTGTCAGTATCGATAAGCAATATCCGGGACAGGCCTGGAAGGTGATGAACGCGCTGTGGGGTATGGGTTTGATGTCGTTGGCCAAGGTCATCGTCGTGTTGGACCAGGATGTGAACGTACGGGATGCCGAGGAAGCGTGGTGGGTGGCACTCAATCACATCGATCCTGAGCGAGATGTGCGGTTCACCATGGGACCGGTCGACGTTCTGGACCACGCGTCGCGTGCGTTTACCTACGGGTCGAAAATGGGGATCGACGCGACGACAAAGTGGAAGGAAGAGGGATTTGAGCGAGAGTGGCCGGCGAGAATCGTGATGGATGAGGCCACGAGGGCTCGGGTCGACGCGATGTGGTCCGAGCTGGGAATCCCCCCCGGAATTCCCACCCGAGAAAGAGGATCTCAAGATGCCTGAGTCCTCACGTGTCACTCGGGCGCGGCGAGTCGATCTACCTCCGGACATGACCGATCCCGACCGATTCGGCAGGGAGGGGCAGACGTTCCAAGGGCAGTCGCTGTTCATTCGTTATGTCAACTTCGTCAAATTGCCACATACGGTGTTCGCGTTGCCATTCGCTCTTTTGGGTGTGGTGCACGCGTCGTTCGAAGCTTCCGTTTCCGTTACCCAGATCATCCTTGTCGTTGTGGCTTTCACAGCCGCCCGGTTTGCGGCGATGGGTTTCAACCGGATCGTGGATCGCCACGTCGACCGGTTCAATCCGCGGACCAAGAATCGGGAGCTTCCCAGAGGGCGTCTGACCCTCACCCAAGCAGTGGCGGCCGTCGTCGTCGCTGCGGTCGTGTTCGTTACGGCCGCGGGCCTGCTCAACGGCCTTTGCCTGACACTATCCCCCCTCGCGCTCGTATGGATACTTGCCTACAGCTACTCGAAGCGCATTACGAGTTGGTCGCATCTATGGCTCGGGTTGTCGCTCGCCATCGCCCCTGCCGGTGGGTACCTGGCCATTACCGGCTCGTGGAGTACGCCGGCGTGGACCATGCCGCTGCTGGTAGTCGCCGTGGCGTGCTGGGTGGGCGGGTTCGACATTTTTTATGCCCTGCAGGATGAGAAGTTTGATCGGATGCAGGGACTGAAGAGCGCAGTGGTGCTGATGGGGCAGAGGCGAAGCATTCTGTTTGCGAAGGTGCTTCACGGTGTGACGGTGGCAGCCCTCATCGCTTTTGGGGCAGGGACGCCGTTTGGAGAGGTATATTACGTGGGTATCGGCGTGGCCGCCGCGATTCTCGTATGGGAGCATCGATTGGTTCGGCCGCATGATTTGAGGAAACTGAACGCGGCGTTCTTCACCATGAACGGCGTCATGAGCATCATCGTTCTCATGGCTGCACTGGGAGATCGATTGTCATGAACTTGAATTGGATCTTTGGAGGCACGCTTGGGAAGGGCTCGCCGGGCGGCGGTGATGACGGGTGCTTCCCCGCACCCCCCAAACGCGTTCCGCGGCCCATGAAGCGTCCGGACGCGGGCAAAGGATGTTTCCCGAAGGCGCCGTCGCCCAAGTGGCCCGGACCCCCGACCCCGATGAAGCACCCATTGAAATCCCCGGCACCCAATCGGAAAGGGCGGTGACCCCACCATGGGCGCTGGCGATCACGGGTGCATCCGGCGCTCCGTACGCCGTACGGCTTCTCGAGGTACTTGCCGCCAAACGCGTACCGCTCTGGCTGATCGTATCCTCGCACGGATGGCGTTTGCTATCCACGGAGGCGGGAATCAGTACGCAGGAACAACTGATCGAAGCCACGGGTGGGGATTGGTCGGCCATTACAACCTACGATGACAACGACCGTGGTGCGGTTCCGGCGTCGGGATCGGCTCCGTGTTCCGGCATGGTCATCTGCCCCTGCTCCATGGGAACCGTTGCGGCGGTGGCCCACGGCACGAGTCGGTCCCTGGTGGAGCGTGCCGCCGACGTGACGCTCAAAGAACGCCGACCACTGCTTCTCATACCCCGAGAGACCCCACTGTCTCTTCTTCACCTCCGCCATCTCTCCGCCGTCACTGAGGGCGGAGCCACGGTGATTCCTGCTGCCCCCGGGTTCTATCACCGCCCCACGGCGTCATTGCCGACACCCACGGTCACCTCCCGAATCCGGTTTTCGACGTCTTCAAGAAGGTCGATCACATCATCCACGGCGGTGACATCGGGACGATCGATATCCTGCTCGAACTCGAAGCCATCGCTCCAGTCACGGCGGTGTACGGAAACATGGACGGGGTCGACATCCGTTCGAAATGTCCCGCGGTGGCGAAAATCGAACTCGAGGACTTCTACATCACGGTCACCCACGGTGATCGGTTCGTTTCGCCTACGCCGGCAAAGCTTCACAAGGCCTTCCCCGAGGCCGAGATCATCGTGTTCGGGCATACCCATCGCCCGCTGCTGGAGTTGGTGGACAGAACCGTCACGGTGATGAACCCCGGATCGGCCGGCGCTCCCCGCCACAGCCTACCTCCTTCCGTGGGCATCATGGAACTCGAGCCCGCTATTCCGCCGCGGGCCCGGTTGGTACGGCTGGACAGTAATTAGGCGTGTTGGCTGATTGCTGAGGGCCCCATCGCGCGTACCACTCCTGATGGCCGCTGGGTCCGAAATGGCGGTGCTCTCATCCCTCTCACGTCTTACTACTCAGTTCTCACCCCTGAACAACCACCGCCATGTATACGGCGAAACCCGCTAGGAGTATTACCGCTTCGAGGCGAGTCACTTTCTTTCCCCAGAAGAGGATGGGAAACAACCCCGCCGCAAAAGCAAGCATGACCCAGTTGTCCAGGGTGACGGCGCGAGAGTTAACCGGCACGCTGAAGACGGCGCTCGTCGTGCCGAGGATGCCCAGCACGTTGAAGATGTTCGAGCCCAGGAGATTGCTCAGAGTGATGTCGTGCTTGCCGTGTGCGGCAGCGACGAGCGATGCGGCGAGTTCCGGGAGACTCGTACCCAGGGCGACGATCGTCAGGCCAATGACCCGTTCGGTGACCCCCACGGTTCTGGCGATGGTCACCGCACCTCGAACCATGAGATCAGCTCCAAACACGAGCGCCACCCCACCAAGTATCACGAAGATCGCGC
This sequence comes from Gemmatimonadota bacterium, assembly GCA_039590195.1. Taxonomy (GTDB): domain Bacteria; phylum Gemmatimonadota; class Gemmatimonadetes; order Gemmatimonadales; family GWC2-71-9; genus JBDHDY01. The sequence goes on from JBDHFY010000014.1 coordinate 29,038, forward strand.
TGATAGTCCACGCTCGGGTCCGTGACCCCTCGATGGCGCCTGTCTCCCGCACCTCCTCTTCGAGAGCCGCTTGCTCTGCGGGGTCCACCCTGCGCCTTGCGGTGGCCTGCCTCGATGCTCGAACCGTGTACGTGAGGAACAGAACCAAGACCACGAGCATGAAGACACCCTCGAAGTGCCCCAGACTTCCGTTGCCCGCGAGCAATACTCCGAGAACTAGCACGATGAACATGGCCGGGTAGTGAAACCGCAAGACTTCAGGGCTGGAGGTGACCGGGTGGACAAGCGCGACGAGGCTCAGAATCACCGCCACGTTGAAGATGTTCGACCCCACCACGTTAGCGTACGAAATGTCGGTGGAGCCACGGGCAGCGGCGTTGACGCTGACGGCGAGTTCCGGAAGACTGGTTCCGAGGGCGACGACGGTCAGGCCCACTACGGCGGTGGAGATCTGGGCCAGGAGGGCCACCGAGATTGCTCCGCGAACGATGTAATGGCCGCCGACGCTGAGGATGACGAGTCCGATTATTAGTTGGCCGACCGCTAGGGACATTTCGGTATCGGGCGTTCGTGGAAAGAGGAGGCGCGCTCTAGCAATTCACTTTTCGGCGACGCGTCGCTTCGGGGAGCCACGAAGAGATGGGGGCCGTGCGGTGTAGCGCGCTGGGATGGGTTCGAAACCAGCGCATCAACAATAACACCTCGTCAATGGCACTTGCGGGGAGTGGACCGTCCAGCGGCTCCGGCGGCTCGTGTTGCGCCACGAGTGCTGCAAACGCCTCCTTCTCGATCGGTGTATGCGGGGCGGGCGCGACGGCCCGCACGGTGGCTCGGCGGATGAGATATACCCGGTCGTCTCCGTACTCGCCGGGATCGAGGTAGACGAAGCTGAGCGCTTCGATGGCGCTCCTGGCTGCGACGCTTGCCCGAAACAACCACTCCAGGATGTCGAAGCGGTCCCGCCACCACTTGGCCTGCTCGAACCTGTCCCCGTCGCTGGCGGCGACCATCTCTTCGATCACACGATCGAGGGGAGCAATGGATCTGCCCTCCAGAAAGTCCAGCGCCGTTTGCACGCGACTGCTGTACTCCCCCTCGGTCACGAAGCCCGCACACGGTCCGGCGCAGGTGCCAAGCTCGTGGCGCAAGCAGGCGGCGCGGACCGACGGGCCGAAGAGATCGCCCTGTTCACGGTAGGTCATGGGCATGGAGAGGGCGCAATCTCGGAGGCCTAGGAGGTCATTCAGCACACGAACGGCCTCCTGCGCGCGGGCCGAACTGCTGACCGGACCGTAAAGGCGGGTATCCTTCGCTCCGGTGCCCGTACCGACGAGGAGCTTGGGAGCAGTGCCTCCTGTGGCCTTGATGAAGACCGCCTTGCGCTTGCGGTTCATCTGCACGTTGAGCACCGGCCGAAACCGGTGAATCTGCCGCAGCTCTTCCAGGTAAGCGGCGAACTCCGATGGCACGTACTTCCATTGGATGTCAGCGGTCGCGTGGATGATGCGGGCGGCCTTGTCCTCCGGATACCGCGCGCGGAAGTAGGAGAGGAGCCGGGTCCGAACATCTTTCGCCTTGCCGACATAGATCACGCGGTCCCCCCCACCCATCATCCGGTAGACCCCGGGTCGCTTCTCGGCGAAGTTCGCCACACGGCGCCTGAGCCAATTGAGATCGGTCTGGGGTGGGATGAGGGGAGCGGTCGCGGTCATCGGCCGCCGCCCACCTGGCCGGAGTCCTGGCTAGTCTCCACGGCTCGATGGCACGGGTGCTCCGCGGCCCTCCGTGCGGGGTGGCCAGGGGCTCGCGTCTCCTCCCAAGGGGGTCAGGGTCGCGCCTGCCGCCCTCTGGGCTGGCAGCGACGGCAGAAGGTGGTGGCCCGGCCGTCGATGGAGTGGGTGCCGCTCAAACGGGCCCCGCAGTGCGAACACGGCGAGCCGGCGCGGCCATAGACGTGGAGCTGGTGTTGATAGGACCCTGGCGCCCCTGTACCGGTGCGATAATCCCTGATGGTGGTTCCGTGGGCCCGAAGCGCTGCCGTCAGCACCGACCTGATCGCTCGGTAGAGCCTCCCTCGCTCTCGGGCCGAAAGGGTGTCCGTTCGCCGAGCGGGGTGGATTCTGGCACGAAAGAGGGCCTCGTTCGCATAGATGTTGCCGACACCCGCGATGCGGCGCTGGTCCATGATCGCCTTCTTGATAGCCTGAGTCGTGCCATCGAGTCGAGCGGAGAAGCATCTGAGATCGAAATCCTCGCCCAGCGGTTCGGGACCGATGCGCGCAGTATAGGCGTGCCACTGTGCCTCGTCCAATAGCTCGATGGTCCCCAGGCGTCGGATATCCCGGTAGACCATGGTCTCACCGTTTCCGATGGAGGCTTGGAGTACGGCATAGCGTCGCTGGTCCGGGCGAAGGGGGGCCCGGTACACGACGAGCGAGCCTGTCATCCGGGGTTGAACCACCACACGTTCACCGGTCTCCAGGCGAAGGACGAAATGCTTGGCCCGTCGCGAGACCTCTGCGATTCTGTTCCCCCGGAGGGCTTGCAGGAGCCGGCGCGGCGAGACGCGGCGCAGGACATCGGTCTTGTGGAGTCGGGGACGGCGAAGTGTGCGGCCGGTCAGTTTCGGGGCGATTTCCCGTACGAGGCTCTCGACCTCAGGTAACTCCGGCACGGGCGACCTCCCGCCATCCAATGTCACGACGGAAGAACTTGCCCTCGAACTCAACGGCTTCGGCCAGGCGGCGGCTGGCATCCGCCGCCGCCGTCACCGTGGGCCCGGTCCCCGTGGCGCAAATGACCCTGCCGCCTGAGACCGTCGTGGTTCCCTCCACCGTTCGGGTACCCGCGTGGAACAGGAGGGTATCAGCCGGCAACTCCTCCGGAATGGAGATCGAGGCGCCCTTCTGAGGGGCTTCCGGATACCCCGCCGCGGCGAGAACGGTGGTGACGGCCGCCAGCTGTGCCTCAACTCGGGAGTGCTTCGGGGCCCAGTTCTCACAAGCTGCTATGCTCCACATGTGGTCCAGGATGTCGATGTCGGACCCTGGGAGCACGACTTGAGCCTCTGGGTCACCAAATCGACAGTTGAACTCCACCACCTGGGGGTTGCCGTCCGGCGAGATCATCAGGCCGGCGTACAGAACGCCGCGGTAGGGTGCTCCCGCTTCGGCCATGGCACGAATCGTTGGCTCCAGGATCTCCCGTTCAACCCGATCCGTGAGATCGGGCGTGGCAATCGACACGGGAGCGTAGGCGCCCATACCTCCGGTGTTGGGTCCTAAGTCTCCATCTTTGAGCCGCTTATGGTCCTGCGAAGATGGGAGCACGAGAAGGTGCTCCCCATCGGTTATCGCCAAAACGGACAGCTCTTCGCCCTCCAAGAACTCCTCGATGAGTACCGTTGACCCGGCCTCGCCGAACTTCCCGGCGAACATCTGGCTCGCCGCCGTTCGGGCCTCCGCTCGGCTGGAGCACACGATGGCTCCTTTTCCCGCAGCCAGCCCGGAGGCTTTCACCACCAACGGCTCCGGGTGATGGTCGATGTACCGCAGCGCCTCGCCTTCGTCGGTGAAGGTACTGCTGCTGGCGGAGGGCACCCCGGCTTGGGCCATCAGCTCTTTGGCGAACGCCTTCGATGCCTCGATCCGGGCGGCGGCGCCGGTGGGCCCGAAGGCTTTGTGGCCGGCTTCGGTGAGGCGATCCACCAGGCCGGCGGCCAACGGGGCCTCGGGTCCGATCACGGTGAGGTCGATGTTGTGTGACGTGACCGCGTCCAGGATCCCGGCTATGTCGTCCGCGGGAATGGGCAGGTTGGTGCCACATTGGGCTGTGCCCGGGTTCCCCGGAGCACAAAAAATGGTGGCGGTCGGCGACAACGCCCAGCAGAGGGCGTGTTCGCGACCGCCACCTCCTATGACCAAGACCTTCACTACTTGTCGTCTTTGAACGCCTGGGAGAAGGCCTGGGCGGCTTTTCTGGCGGCGCTCGAGATTTCTGATGTCACCTTCTGAACCGTCTCCTTGGCCTCCTTGGCATAGTACCCGGCGCCATCGGCCACATCCTTGCCGACCCTCTCCTCGGGCCGGGCATCGCTGCGGCGGGTGTACTCTCCCTCGACGATCTTTTGGTAGCTTCTGTCGTCGATCCACCGTTGCAGCTCTGCGGCCCGGAGCGTATTGAACGGGTGATCGATGGCGAGCGTATTGAGGATCTTGTAGATGGTGTCGAGAGCTCCCCCGGACTCCTCGTAGTCACGCGCCTGCTCCATGAAGGCC
>JBDHFY010000015.1:0-30630 GCA_039590195.1 Gemmatimonadota bacterium
CCGGCGAACACCACGAGCGACCACGGAAGCGCCCCTGCGACGGCGATGGGCAGGAAGTACCAGATTGGACCGGTACGCTGCAACTCGTCGGTCGTGAGCCGCTGGAAGGTCTCTGTAATCAGGGCGTAGTGGAGGAGGTCAGGCGTATCACGAGACACCGCGATGATCCACGGCAACAGGAGGGCGACGAAGGCCGCGATGCCGACGGGTTCGATCACTGCCGGCCACCGCCGTCGCCACGCGACGTACGGGATGGCGATCATCAGGGGAAGCGCGAGCGCGATTGGTCCCTTGGTTAAGACGCCTAGCGCGATGGCGCTCCAGGCCAGCGTTGGCCACCAGCCGACCGCTTCTCGGCGTCCCGGTGGCGCCTCCTCCAACTGCTCCGCCGCGACGAAGAACGCCGCGAGAGCCAGCACCACGAAAAACGTAAGGGCGCTGTCGAAGATGACGGTTCTGGCGAATGCGAGGGTGAGCGGCGTGGCGCCGGTCGCGATGGCGGCCAACCAGCCGGCGGTTGGTCCAAACAGGCGGCGACCGAACCATGCGACGACGAGGAGTGTGGCCAAGGTGAATAACAACGATGGAAGCCGTGCGGCGAAAACCGTGGGGCCCATCACTTCCATCACGGCTGCCTGCGCCGCAAAGTACAGTACTGGCTTGTCGAGATACGGTAGGCCATTGAGGCGGGGCAGTAGATAGTCGTTGCTCTCCGCCATTTCCCGAGCGATCTCCGCATTCCGCCCTTCGTCCGGATCCAGGAGCGGGTAACCGTCGAGGCGAAAGGCGAGTCCGGCGACGATGATGACGAGTGAGGCGACGAACCAACGATTCCATCGGGACGAGGTCATTCGAGACCGCCGCTGAGGTCGGGAAATGCCAGGTGACCGAGACAAAGCGCTGAAGCTATTTGAGCGGGCATATGAGTGCCAGCGCGCTGGTGATTTGGAAGGTGCCATCGCGCTCTACCAGGCTTCGATCGCGGAGTTCCCCACCGCGGAAGCCCATACATTCTTGGGTTGGGTGTACAGCTTCCAGCACAGGCTTGACGAGGCAATTGCCGAGTGCAAGCGTGCCGTCGCGGTCGATCCGACCTTCGGGAATCCATACAACGACATTGGGGTGTATCTCATGGAACAGGGCCGGGAAGATGAGGCGGTGCCGTGGCTCCAACGTGCCATGGAGGCCTCCCGGTATGATGCGCCTCATTACCCGTACATGAACCTTGCTCGCATCTACGAGGCTCGTGGACGAACGGTGGAGGCGCTTGCCGAGTTGACCAAAGCGGATCAAAAGATGCCAGGACTCGAAGTGCTGTCTAAGGCAATTCGGAAGCTTCAGCAGCTGGTGAACTAGGCGCTAGTCCCACAGTCAGCGGCATCGAACACTCGATCGTGTTGTCCACTGTGATGAAGAACTCGTACCGGCCGGGTCGGGAAAAGGGCACATCGAAAACGAGGACGGTGCCGGCCTCAATTTCCAGCACGCCGGCCGGGGGCTCGGAGAAATCCACGGTACCATCGCTGCTGATGATTTCCTCATTCTCATCGTCCACCAACCGAATCAGGATCTCATGCTTTCCCAGTTCGGTGCGACGACCCTTCAGTCGCATGACCAGATGCAGGCGCGGATGAACGGCCGGGAATTTGGGAACCCAGATGTGCTCGAAGATGCCGAGCACCGAGAGCTTGCCGAACTGGTCGATGAGGGCGTAGTCGCAGAGCACCGCAAAGTCGATCTTCACATCAGGCTCGCTGGCAAGAGTCTATCTGGATGAGCCGAGCGCTCGGTTCGCACGAGCACAACGGTCTGCAGCCCAACGGCCGCGGCGCCTTCCGTTGTATGTGACCATTCGAAGTCAAACGGACGACGAAGGGCATTTGGTGTTGATCGGGCAGATTTCACACTTGGGCTTTCGTGCCTGGCAGACGTCCCGGCCGTGGTGAATCAAGAGATGGGGAAAGAGCGTCCATTCTTTCTTGGGCACGACCTTCATGAGATCCCGCTCGATCTTCAATGGGTCCGAGTGACGTGTGAGTTTGAGTCGCCCACTGATCCGCGCCACGTGTGTGTCGACCACGACTCCCTCGTCAATGCCGAACGCATTTCCCAACACGACGTTTGCCGTCTTGCGCCCGACGCCGGGGAGGGCGGTGAGTTCTTCCATGGTTTGCGGCACCCTTCCACGGTGCCGCTCAACGAGCGCATTGCCCATCCCGAGGATGGATTTCGTTTTGTTTCGGAAGAAACCCGTCGACCTGATGGCTTCTGAGAACTGCTCGGGGTCGGCGTTCGCGAAGTCCTGCGCTGTGTGGTAATGCTTGAACAGCTCCTTCGTGACTAGGTTCACGCGTGCATCGGTGCACTGGGCACTCAGAATGGTGGACACGAGGAGCTGAAGCGGCGTTCGGTGGTTCAGAGAAATCCCTGCCTCCGGGAAACGCTTCTTGAGGCTGCGTATGATGGCGCGAGTGCGCGTCGCCGTTTCCTTCGTCAAGTGGAACTCCCTCGCCTCCGCTCGGCGACAAAGTCGAGAAAGCCCTCCAGCGGCCTGGTGTTCAGCACCTGCTCAGCGGTCAGCCACCCCTTCCTGGCAATACCGACGCCGAGATCGATGTTCCCGACCCCGCCAACGCTATGCGCATCGGCACCGATGGAGATGAGGGCACCCATCCCCACGGCATCTCGCACGATGCGCCAGTCGAGATCGAGTCGGTGGGGATCGGCATTGATCTCTAGCGCAATCTTGCGCTCGGTGGCCTTGGTGAGCACGGCCTCCAGGTCCATGGGATAGGGATCTCTCGATAACAATAACCGGCCAGTTGGATGCCCGAGAATGGCCATGTTGCAGTCGTCCATGGCCCGATGCACCCGTGCTGTCATCTCTTCCGCCGACTGCCCAAATCGACTGTGAATGGCGGCGATGACGAAATCGAACGATGCGAGCACCTCCGGGTCGTAGTCGAGCCGCCCGTCGCGGAGGATGTCGACCTCAACACCCTTCAAGACGGTGATGTCGGGGAATTCTCTGTTGACCCGGTCGATCTCGGCGTGCTGCGCCGGCACATCCTCCGGCCGAAGCCCTCCGGCATACATCGCCGCTGCGCTGTGATCGGTGATGCCGACGTACTCATAACCCGCATCCTGCGCGGCCACGGCCCAATCCCGAACGGTACTGGAACCGTCCGAATAGTCCGAGTGGCAGTGGAGAAACCCTCGGACGTCCCGGGACTCAATGAGGCGAGGAAGCGTCCCCTGTGCGGCGGCCTCGATCTCACCCCGGCCTTCCCGGAGCTCCGGCGGTATGTAGGCCAGGCCCAGCGTCCGGTAGAACTCCTCCTCGTCGAGGCAGGGGAGCGGCATCCCGTCACGCTCGATCCCCGTCCCCGTCCACTCGAGTCCGAGAGCGTGCGCGCGTGCGGCCAGCGCTTGGACGTGCTCGCGACTCCCGGTGGCGCGAACGGTTTCCAGCCCGATGGTGTTAGCGTCACTCGTGTACACATCGACCACCGTACCGCTGGCGAATTTCAGTGTGACGGCGCCGTGGTCCCTTCTGACGAACTCACTCGCACCGACGACCGCGCCGAGGCGGTCGGCGAAGGCTTCCACCGAGCCGTCCAACTGCACCACGAAATCGAGATCTCTGATGAGCTCGCGATGCCGCCTCACACTCCCCACCACCTCAACCCGAACTACCTCGGGTACGTCGGCCAACACGCGGGCGAGAGATCGAGCCTCCTCCCGCGCGTGGTGAAACAGCTTGAACTCGCTGGCTTCACGGAGGAACTCCAGGCCCTTGAGGATCTTTAGCGCAGTTTTGGGACCGAAACGAGGCAGCTTGGCCAGACGACCGTCCCGTGCCGCCGCTTCGAGGTCGGACAGGGAAGCGATCCCCAGACTCTCGTGAATCTGTCGAATCTTCGCGACGCCCAGCCCCGAGATCTTCATCATCTCCACCAAACCTGAGGGTATCTGAGCGCGAAACTCCTCGAGGATTCTACTTCGACCGGTTTGGAGGGACTCGCGGATGATCTCGAGCGTCGCCGGCCCAATCCCCTTCACCTCGGCCAGCTCCCCACTCTCGACCGCCGCGCGCAAATCGCCCGGAAAGCCCGCGACGGCTCGGGCGGCGTTTTGGTAAGCTCGTATGCGGAACGCGTTCTCGCCCTTCAGTTCGAGAAACGCGGCTATTTGCTCGAGGAGACGTGCGACGTCCTTCTTGTCCATATGGTGACGCTGAAACCTACAGCGGGACCGTGGCGAGCGCGAGGTACGACAGGTGGAGAAGCTCTCCCTGCGTCGTGACCGACTTGAAACCGGCCGTCACACCTCCGTCCATAGTGGGGGCAAACGGCGGTTGGCGAACGTTTTCACCGGCGGCCATGATATCCGCGTCGTTTCCGGTGACGGTGATCTGGCTGAATCCTTGCCGCTCAGCGCGAAGGCCGAGGACCGCCACCACGGTGAACTCGCCCCTTGCGGTGGCGACGAACAGTCCCTCGATCGGTTCGTGGGACGTCCCTTCGTCGATTCTTCCCCAAAACCATCGTTCGGGCATTACGAGATAGCACGCTCCGTGCGGCACCCGTGGTGCCCCGGTGGGCGGTGCGAGGAAGGAAACCTCGAGCGCCGGGCGATCCATCTGATACGTGTGCTTGCCTGCTTCCCAGTAACGAAAGCCCACGAAAAGCAGAGAGAGATACTCAGCCGCCGCCTCGGGAGCCAGGTCCGGCGAGCCGAACTCTTGTAGGAGTCCCTGGACCGACGTGAGCCGGGCAAACGTCGCCAGGTCGATCGCTGCGCTCGGCGCCTGCGCGCGGATGCTTGGGAACTTGGTCTCCGCGACTTCTGCAAGGACGAACGCGAAAGGATGAAGGCGGGTCAAAGCGTTGCACCGCGACAGAAGGCGCCGTGCAGTTTCTTGACGATGCTTTTGGCCGGAAGGACGGCCTTAGCCACCGCGTCTCCCGAGCGTGGCCGTCAGCTCGAGCACCTCTCCCTCACGGCGAATCTGGAGGGTGACGGTATCGCCCGGTCGGTGGGACCGCAGGGCATCCGTCATGTCGTAGAGATCGTTGATCTCGAACTCCCCGAGCCGGATCAAGATGTCGCCGCCTTGGAGGCCGGCCTGCTCTGCCGGGCTGCCGGCCCGCACGCCGGTGAAGCGAACGCCGCCTGGTGACTCGGTCATGTCGGGGATCGTGCCCAGGTATGCCCCGTACCCTCCGGCGATGGGGGCGCGCTCGGGCCGTTGGGCATCCACGAATGTGAGGGAATCGTGACGGGTCGCCAGAACCCATGCGAGATCGGCTGCGAACTCCGCTACTCGCGCGATGCCCTCCGCATTGATCTTGTCGCCATCGTCCGTGGTGCGGTGGTAATCCTCGTGCGTTCCGGTGAAGAAATGCAGGACGGGAATCTTTGCGGTGAAGAACGACTGCTGGTCGCTACGGCCGTAGCCGTCACCGGATGCGGCAAGGGTGAATGGCTCGAGTCCGAACTGCGCGTTGACCGAATCCAGTAGTGTAGGAAATTCCACGGCGGTCTCCGATCCAAACGCCGCAAGTCGGCTTTCCCTCAGCCGGCCCACCATGTCGAGGTTGATCATGGCGAATGTCGAGTCCAACGGTCGAACCGGGTTCTGAACGTAGTGTGTCGAGCCTATCAAACCGAGTTCCTCAGCGGTGAACGCGACGAATAACAATGTCCGGACATCGGCCGCGCGGCGGGAGCTGAGGATCCTGGCGATCTCCAGCATGGCCACCGTTCCCGAAGCATTGTCGTCGGCGCCATTGTGAACGACTCCCGTGCTGTCCGGGTCGAGGCTCCCGAACCCGCCCAAGCCCAGATGGTCGTAGTGAGCCCCGACGACGACCACGCCGCCGGCCAATGAACCGCTGCCGCGGCGAACGCCGATCACGTTGGCCACATCGGCGTTGCCGATGCCGGCGTGTGCGGCCGCGGGAGCGGAAGCGGCGATGGTGAATGGTTGCAGGTACCCCGATTCACTGCCGGGTTCGAGCCCTGCCTCCCGCAACGCTTGGGCGACATAGCGCCCGGCCGCCCCGAGCCCATCCGTGCCGACACCGCGGCCCGCACGCTCATCGTCTGCCAGGTACGCGATGTCAGCCCGTATTCGGTCGGCGGAGCCTGGCTGTGCGGCAGCAGATGCCGGAATCGACATGACCAGCCAAGCCAGGACAGGTAATTTCACTGCTAAGTTCGTAGTCGTCATTTTCTGATAAGTCCGATAGTTTCAATGCAACTTAACCGGGTGTTGCCGTTGTCTCCACGTCACCTCGCCCTGGTTCCCCTCGCCGTCGGCATCAACATCGCCATGGGGCAATTCGCCGAGGCGACCGCACTGCCCGTATTCCTCGATACGATCGGGACCGTCCTCGTGGCCGCACTTGCCGGACCGGTCGCAGCCGTGGTGACCGGCATCGTCTCCCAAACGGTACGGACGTTGGTCAGCGGCAACTCGACGCTCCTACCGTTCGTGACGATTCAGATCGTCGTTGCCCTGTACGCGGGCCTCGCCGCGAAGGTCGGCGTGTTTGCGTCGTTAGGGCGGACAGCGATCGCCGGGCTGGTGCTCGGCCTGCTTGCGGGCACGATGGCCTGGCCGATCTCGCTCTTCCTGTTCGGAGGCGTCACCGGAGGCGGAATCACCGTCTTCACGGCCACACTGCGCACGCTCGGCTTGCCGCTCAATCTTGCGGTGTTCATCTCGAGCTTGACCAACGATCTTCTGGATAAGACCCTCACCTTCCTCTTGATTCGCGCCGTGCTCACGTCCCTGCCCCAACGGATGGCCGCTCGTTTCCCGTTGGCCCAACGCGCGCTCGGGCGCGCCGGATGATCCGATACATTCAGGGCAACGGCATCCTGCACCGCGCCCACCCTTTCACACCCTTCACCCTCGCCGGGGCCGTCGTTGTTCTCGCCTTCGCCTTGCCGGCACCGATCGGCCCACTAGTTCTCTGCAGCCTGATGATTCTGCTTCCGGTAATCGAAGGTGTCGGCGTGATCGTCCGGACTGCCGGATTGCTCGCGCTCCCGTTTTGGATTTTCCTCTTCGGTATTCACGGATGGCTCGGTGGTGATCCACTCACTGCGTTGAAGGTCGCCGCCCGTCTGACGTCCCTCATCTTCGTTTTCCTGACCGTAGTGGTGTCGGTTCACCCCGGACGCTTTGTAGATGCGTTGGTGGCCCGTGGGGTCCCGTTCTCTTTGGTGTATCTCCTTTCGGCGACGCTGCAGGCCGTTCCCCGGCTGGGACGTCGCGCCGAGACGATTCTGGATGCCCAGCGCTGCCGCGGTCTTCGGGTTCGGGGCTCTCCCCTCCGTCGAGCCCGCGCCCTGGTCCCGCTGGCCCTCCCTCTGGTTTTGGGCTCCCTCGCGGAAGTCGACGAGCGATCGGTGGCCCTCGAGGTGCGGGGGGCGGGTTCGACCGCGCGGCCGACGCCATTGGATCCACCTCCGGACACTCCCTACGACCGCATCGCCCGCTGGGGCCTCGCGGCTCTGGTGGCACTGGCACTGGTGCTTCGGATCGCCCTGTGACCGTCAACTTCGAGAAGGTCTCGTTCTGGTACCCCGGGGCTGCATCGGCGGCGATCCACGAGGTATCCGCGGAGATGCTCGCGGGAGAGGTCACCCTCGTGACTGGTCCCCTGGGCGCTGGGGGGAGCACGACCCTGCTCGTCGCAGCAGGTCTGGCACCACAGGTGACCGGGGGGAGACGGGAAGGGGCCGTTTCCACCCTGGGTGTGGATCCCAGTACACGCCGTGGCCGGGCGATGTTGCGAGGCCGTGTGGGTGTGCTCCTGCCCACACCCCACACTCAGCTCTCCGGCATGGCATTTTCGGTCCACCGCGAGGTGGCGTTTGCGCCCGCCAATCTGGGGTGGGATCGAGCGCGAATCGACGACACGGTGGAGCGGGCGATGCAGCTCATGGGTGTCTCACATCTGGCGGACCGCGACCCTACGACCCTCTCGGGTGGGGAACTTCAGCGAGTCGTGATGGCCGGCGTCGTCGCCATGGAACCGGAGCTGTTTCTCCTGGACGAGCCGGCGATGGAACTCGATCCCCAAGGAGCTGAAGCGCTCTACGAGCTCCTGCCCATCTTGGCCGAGTCGGCCACGGTGCTGCTCGCCAGCACCGACGTCGACCGGGCGTTGGCGATCGCCAGTCGAGTGATCGTGCTCGACCGCGGGCGGCTCGTTGCAAGGGGGGACCCGGAAGAGGTGTTCGCCAGTGAGCTGGCGGCAGCGAAGGGGGCGACGACCTCCATCGCACATATCGTTCGGGAGGCTGGTTGTGCCGAGCCGTACCCGATCACGCTGGAAGCTGCGCGGACGCGATTCCTGCCATGACTCTTCGCGTCGACGACGTCTCGTTTGCCTATGGGACCAATAGTGTCCTCCGTGGAGTGTCCTTCGCCGCCGAGCCCGGAGAGGCAGTGGCGCTGCTTGGCCGGAATGGTGCAGGTAAAACGACGCTGACGAAACTGATCGTCGCGCTCCTGCACCCGGATGCCGGAGAAGTGTGGGTTGGGGATTGGAACACGACGGGTCGCACCCCCGAGGATATGGCGACCCGGGTGGCATATGTTTTCCAGCATACCGAGCAGCAGCTCTTCGCACGGACAGTCGCCGAGGAAGTGATCTTCGCGCCCCGGCAGCTCGGGGTGTCTCGACGCGACGCCGAGGGAATTGTGGAGGAGGTGCTCGGCTTGGTGGGGCTAGCGCTCCACCGCGAAACCCATCCGTATGACCTGCCTCCGGCGGAACGCAAGCTCGTGTCGCTCGCTGCGGCTCTTGCGCAGCGTCCTCAATTGCTCGTCTTGGATGAGCCGACGCAAGGGCTCGACCGGTCGCACGTGTTGCGGGTGTGCGAGATCCTCAGAGCCCAAGCACGCAAGGGGGTCACGGTGCTTGCGGTCACCCACGACCTGACGGTGGTTGCCGAAGGATTCACACGTGCCCTCGTGTTGGACGATGGGCGGGTGGTCGTCGACGAAGACGTGGTGCGCATCGTGGCATCCGAGGGGCGCGCGGCAGAACTGGGCCTTTCGGTCCCGGCAGGGCCGGCACTCTCCCGGGCGCTCGACCTACCCGGGTTTCCCATTCGGATGGTTGAGGTCGCGCGGGCCATGAGGTCGCGGTTCGGAGTGGGTTAGGTGCCGGCTGCCGTCCTAGCATCACCCCAGGCTGCCGCCTGGGGTCAGTCTGAGCGGAACTGGATCTTTATTCTAACCCCGGTGCAAACGCGATGTAGCAGCCCAAAGAACTTCAGCTCCGATCAAACTGACCCCGGGCGGTAGCCCGGGGACTCGGAGAGCTAGGACAGCCTGCACCATCAGGCCTGGGCAGCAGGCAGCAGGCAGCTGGCAGCTGGCAGTGGGAGGGGGAGGGTAGGCGGGCTACCTGGGCACGAAATCCGTTTCCGGTGTCACTCGGCGCGCCAGACCAGCGAGCAGTTGCGCTGCGTGCTCCAAGTCCGAGAGATCCACCATCTCATTGGGGCTGTGCATGTACCTGTTTGGCACGGACACGAGGCCCGTGGCGATTCCGCGGTGGGCCGTGTAGATGGCGTCGGCGTCGGTGCCGGTGTTTCTGGGCGCCGCGGCGATCTGGAAGGGGATCTTCTCCTCGGTGGCGGTCTTCACGAGCAGGTCGAACACCACCGGATTGACGACGGCGCCTCGGGAGAGCACGGGTCCGCCGCCCAGGGGAAAGTCCCCGATTTCCTTTTTTTCTACACCCGGATGATCGGTAGCGTGGGTGACGTCCACCACCAGTGCCACGCTGGGCTCAAGCCCCGTGGCGCTCGTACGGGCGCCACCCCCCGTCCAGGCAATCTCCTCTTGCGTGGTGGCCACCGCGTACACACCTGCCGTCGGCCGGTCCGTGGCCAAAATCCTGAGTGCCTCCAGTACCACAAACGCTCCGATTCGGTTGTCGATGCTGCGCGATACGAGGCGGTCGGCCGGCAACGAGATGGTAGCCGACTCGAGCACCGCCGGGTCACCGACACTCACTCGCTCGAGCGCCTCTTGCTTGTTCGTCGCCCCGATGTCGATCCAGAGATCTGACGGTTTGGAGACCTTGGATCGCTCGTCGGGCTTCATGAGGTGGACGGCCTTCTTGCCGATCACGCCCACGACGGACCCGGCCGAGGCCGCGATCACGACTCGCTGGCCAACGAGGACCTGAGGATCCCAGCCGCCGATCAAGGAAAAGAAGAGAAACCCGTCGTCGTCCACGTGGACGATCATCAAGCCGATCTCATCGATGTGGCCGGCGAGCATGACGCGCGGACTCGCCTCCGGGTTGATGGCCGCATGCGAGTTTGCCGATACGTCGACGCTGACAGTGTCGGCGAACTGTTCGGCTTCTGCTCGCCAGATTCGGGCTGGTGCCACCTCGAACCCCGAAGGGCCGGGTGTGTCGAGAAGACGCTTCAAGAAGGCTACTGAATCTGCGTGCATAGGGCGACCATCATAACATGACGGGGGCATAGAGCCTAGATTGCTTCATGTAACATAGATGAGCGTTTTGGGGAAGACCCAGGGAGTGGTGACCTTGTGCGAGAGTTCACCGATGCAGAGGGTCGGCGCTGGCGCGCCGAACTCGTCACCCACGGACGGACGTCGGCGTACCTGAACGCGCGAGTCCACAAACCCGTCCTCCAGTTCTCTTGTCTGGACCGTCGGCTTCCGCGACGGTACGTAGGGTATGCTTCCGCCGAACAGGGCTCGCTCGATGATGTGCCACAGGCGGCTCTTCGGAAGCTCCTCGAGCGGGCGACCTTCTCCTAGCCTAGCCGGGCTGACGATTCCGCTGGCGCTTGTTGTGCATCACCCTTGACCAAGCAGTTTGCCGGTGGGCCCTGCAGCGCGCGTTGGTGCGCGGTGGTACCTCTTGGGGTTTTCGACTTCACGCGCGCACCGCAGCGCGCGAAAGGGCCTGCCGGCAAACTGCATCACACGGCGTATGCGTAGGGGTAGCCTGCGTCGCCCCTACGCCCTTACACCTCCTGCAACAGCAACTTCGCGATCGTCTGCAGCTGCATGTTGCTCGTGCCTTCGTAGATCGTGCCGATCTTCGCGTCGCGGTAGAATTTCTCCACCGGGTACTCCTTGGTGTACCCGTACCCCCCGAAGAGCTCGACACACAAACTGGTGACACGCTCGGCGACCTGTGACGAAAAGAGCTTGGCGATGGCGGCTTCCTTCGTGTACGGCACGCCGGTGTCACGCAGGCGTGCCGCGTTGTACACGGTGAGCCGCGCGGCTTCCAACTCGGTCGCGGCCTGCGCAAGCTGAAACTGCACGGCCTGGAAGTCGGCGATTGGCTTGCCGAACTGGTTGCGCTCCTGCACGTACTTCAAGGCCGCGTGCAGCGCGCCCCGTGCCACACCGACCATCTGCGCGCCGATCCCGATGCGGCCACCGTTGAGGGTTTCGATGGCTACCTTGTATCCCTTCCCGACTTCTCCAAGGACGTTGGCCGCCGGCACGATGCAATTCTCCAGAATCAATTCCGTCGTACTCGAAGCGCGGATGCCGAGCTTGTCCTCCTTCTTTCCCACGCTGAAGCCCGGGGAGTCGCGCTCGACCACAAAGGCCGTGATGCCCTTGTAGCCCTTCGACGGATCCACGTTGGCGAACACAACGAAGATCTCGGCTTCGGCCCCGTTCGTGATCCACAGCTTAGTGCCGTTGAGGATCCACTCGCCGTTTTTTTGCTCCGCTCTGGCCGTGAGGCTGAAGGCATCGGACCCCGATCCCGCTTCCGACAATGCGTAAGCGCCCACGGTGCCCCCTGCCAACCGTGTGAGGTACCGGCTCTTGAGGTCGTCACTTCCCCATAAGAGCAGCGGCGCATTGACGAGCGTGTTCTGCACGTCGACGAGGATGGCCGCAGAGGCATCCACGGCGGACAACTCTTCGACGGCGAGAATCGACATGAAGAACGTCCCTCCCGCGCCGCCGAGGTCCATGTCAACGTCGATCCCCATGAGGCCGAGCTCGGCATACTTCGGAATCAGTGTGCGGTCGAATTCCTCTGCTCGCTCCATCGCATCCACGCGAGGGCGCACCTCCGACTCCGCAAAGTCACGAACCGCGTCCCTGAACATCGCCTCGTCTTCGGTCAGGGCGGTCACGGGAGACGCGGTTGAAACCGGTGTTGAGGTCATTACGGTTTTCTCCGCTGGTGGGCTGTGCCCAGAGTTTTGCGCCGAGCACTTACGTACCTGCGCAAGATATGGCTGCACCGGCGGAATCTACCGACGGTGTCAAAGGCACTCAACGGGCGGAGACGAGTGGGCGACGACGGGTTGTGGGGCTCAGCCGGTGTTCATCGGGAGGTGGAGGCGTGCTTCACAGCCCCTGGTGTCACGCCGGTTCTCCAGTGTGAGCGCTCCCCCATGGGCTTCGGCGATCTGACGGCTCAACGCGAGCCCGATGCCCGAACCCTGCGGCTTCGTCGTAAAGAACGGAACGAAGAGATTGGTGGTATTGGAGAGTCCAGGTCCGTCGTCCTGTATCCACACGTCGAGAAATCGGCCGGTTTGATTGTGCTCGGACCACCCGACCTGAACGCCGCCCCCGGTCTCGAGCGCCGCATCGACCGCGTTGCGCACCAAGTTGATGAGGAGCTGGTCGAGTTGGTCGCCGTCCGCCCGTATCGAGGCAGGCGGACCCGATACCACCTGCACGTCGAGACGCGTTTCCAAGCCGACGATGCGGCGAACCCAATTCTCGACGTCAAGAGGTTGGAGCTTGGGTTCAGGGAGGTGCGTGAGTTTTGCATAGGAAGCCATGAATCGGCTGAGCGCCCCGGATCGATCGGCGATGACGTTGAGCCCCTGTCGCAGATCTCCCTCCCAATCCGGAGGCCGCGGGTCTCTCATTACCAAGCGGCGCATCGTGCCGGCCAAAGATCGAATGGGGGCGAGGGAGTTGCCGATTTCATGTCGGAGCACCTGCACGAGGCGCTGCCATGCCTGTCGTTCCTCCTGGCGAAGGGCGCGGGTGAGGTCGGAGAGGACCACCAATTGGTGCGACAAGCCGCTTTCCCGAAAGAGGCTTCGGCGCAGCTCCCAGCGACCCCCCTCACCGCGAAACGGCGTGCCGAGCAGCCGCGGGGTCTGTCCCTCGAGACAGTGGGCGAGGCCGACTTCCTCGGCCGTTCTGCCGAGGAGGTCAGCCGACGACTTCGCGAGAAGGCGTTCGCCGCCTCGGTTGACGAGCTTGAGCCGCTGGTTGCCGTCAAAGGCAAACACGGCGACGTCGATTTCCTCCATCACCTTCCCCAGCAAAGCGCTTGCCTCCACGGCATGAAGACGCTGTTCGCGAAGCGTCTCGCCGAGGGTGTTGACTTCCAGCATGGCCAGGCCGACGGCATCGTCGGTCCGGAGTTGACGTGCGCGGATGGAGTAATCTCCCTCGTGCAGCGCGGCGAGCATGTTCGAGATGGTTTGGAGTGGCCGAACCACCTGCTCGCGCAGCGCAAACCCGAACCCCAGCCACGCCGAGGCGATAATCACCGTGAACGTCCACTGCACCTTCGCGGAGAAATCACCGCTCCACAGCAGCGCGAGAGCAACGAGCAACGCGGGAAAACCGGAAAGGAGGGCCAGCAAGACGACGCGTCGTTCGTGTCGTAAGGGCTTTCGCTTGCTTTCAGGGTCAGGAGTCATCGCCCGTTTGCCGCTGCAGCCGCCGATACAGTGCGCTGCGACTGAGACCGAGTGCCTCTGCGGCGTCGCTCACGTTGCCGTCATGGCGCTCTAGCGCCTTCTGAATCAGATACTGATCGGCATCCTCGAGCGTCAAGTCTTCGAGCCGCGACGCGCTCTCCGCTCGGCTTCTCAAGCCCAGATCGTCGACCGTGATGGTGTCGTCTTGCGTCATAAGGATCGAACGCTCCACGACGTGCTGTAACTCGCGCACATTCCCTGGCCACCGATGATCTCGCAGTGCCCGCATCGCGTCGGAGTCGAAGCCACCGAGGTTCTTTCCGTATTTCTGAGCAAGCGGGCCAAGAAAATGGTTGACGAGCACAGGGACGTCCTCGCGGCGGTCCCGCAGCGGCGGAAGATGGATCTCCACCGTGTTGAGCCGGTAAAGCAGATCCTCGCGGAACTGCCCGGCGGCGACATCGGCGGCCACGTCCGCGTTAGTGGCCGACAGGATGCGGACGTCCACGCGGCGCATCTTGGATGAACCCACACGCTGGAGTTCGCCGGTTTCGATTACTCGCAGCAGCTTCGATTGCTCCTTCGGCCCGATGTTGGCGATCTCGTCCAAGAACAACGTACCGGCGTCCGCTAACTCGAAACACCCAACTCGATCCGTCTTCGCGTCCGTGAAGGCGCCGCGCACGTGACCGAAGACCTCGCTCTCAAACACCCCTTCCGACAGCCCGCCCATGTTGACGGTCACGAGGGCATTGGTCGAACGGTTCGACGCCGCATGAATCCACCGGGCGACAACTTCCTTTCCCGTACCGTGCTCGCCGGTGATCAACACGTTGGCGTCGGACGGTGCCACCCGCTCCATCAACTGCAGCACGGGCGTCATCACCTTCGACCGAGCCACGAAATCGGGCAAACCTTGCCGCCGCAACCGTCGGTTTTCGTCCTCGAGACGCTGGCTGTGTCTGAGCGCGCGTCCGAGCTCGATTTGCGTCCGGAGCGTTGCAATCAGTCGTCCGTCGTCCCACGGTTTCTCGATGTAGTCCTTTGCCCCGCGTCGCATGGCCTCGACGGCGCCTTCCACGCTTCCCCAGGCGGTCAAGACGACGACGGGAAGTGTCGCGTCGACGGCCTGTGTCCTGGTGAGTAGATCCAATCCCTCCAATCCCGACGTAGTGTCCCGGGTGTAGTTCATGTCCATGAGAAACGCATCGAAGTCTCGATACTCGAGCGCTTCGATTGCGGTGTGGGGGGACGTGACGGTCTCCGTCTCGAAACCCTCACCCTTGAGAAGGAGGTGCAGCGCCTGCAAGACGTCTTCCTGGTCGTCCGCAATCAGAATCCGCGGAGGGCGTGCGTCAGCCATGTGGGTTGGTTATTCCAGGTTAGCCAGCTCAGCGATATTGCCATGAGTGCGCCCAGCGCGCACGGGGCGCGGACGGTCAACAGTCCGCGGCTGAAAGCTAACAGCTAAGAGTTAAAAGTGCCACAGGTTGGAATCCGTTAACTCATTGTATGACAATAGGTTGCTTGCCTTCAGGGTCACCATGCCGCTCGGCGCGGTCTCGTAGGTGTTATCGCCTTGACGCTAGACGGGAGGGAGGACAGCATTGCGATGATCCGTACTGGCGGTGCAGGCGCTGGTTGAATCGATTCTCGAACTCGGAGGCGGTGATGCAAGTCTGGTGTCGCGTTTTGTGCGTTGCCTGGCTGGCGGTGGGACTCACACGAGCTGCCGGCGGGCAAGACGGTCCGCCGAACGGGCAGAAGCTCTACTACCCGGAATGCCAGCGGTTCGCCCGGAGCCTAACGTTCGATTGCTACCACAGTTATCCAGAAGTCGCACGGTTCCTCGAGGATGCTGCGAGTCAGTTTCCGCAGTACGCCCGCCTGGAGTCCATCGGCAAGAGCTATCAGGGGCGTGATCTCTGGGTGCTGACGGTGACCGACTTCAATGCGGGAAGTCCGGAGCACAAGCCCGCCATGTGGGTTGACGGGGGGATCGACGCCGACGAAGTCATTGCCACCGAAGCGGCACTGGGACTCGTTCACCGACTGCTCACGTCTGAAGATCCGTCGATGCACGCGTTGCTACGGACCCGAGTCTTCTACATCGCGCCGGCGGTGATCCCGGATGCATCCGAGTTGCACCATACCACCCCAGAACGCCCGCGGGACACGACGCTCAGGCCGTGGGATGATGACGGAGATGGTGCGACCGATGAGGACGGCGTGGAAGATCTCGACGGCGACCGCCAAGCGCTGCAAATGCGGGTGCGAGATCCCGCGGGGAGCATGACGGTCGACGAGCGTGACTTACGACTCATGCGCCGCCGCCGCCCGGGCGATGCCGGCCCCTTCTATCGTGTTTACACGGAGGGCATGGATAACGACGGAGACGGTGAGTACAACGAAGACCGCTTGGGCGGCATCGATCCCAATCGCAACTACCCCGGCAACTGGTCGATTGAGCAAGGTGGTTCCGGGCCGTTCGCCGGGTCCGAGCTGGAACTGCGAGCGATGCTCGACTTTATCATCGCTCATCCGAACATCGCCGCCTCGCAACACTTCCACTCTTCGGGAGGCGTCGTGCTGCGTCCGCCTTCGGTCCCGAACATGACCCTCCCTGAACCGGACCTCCAACTTTACCTCGCGATGTCTCGACGGGGCCTCGAAGTGACCGGCTATTCCCTCGCCACCTCGGTCTACGATTGGAATTGGCCTCGAGGATCGCGGAACAGAAAACCGAGTCAGGTCTACCGAGACCAGGAGGGCGAGATCCGCGGGATGCCGGATGGAGACGACGCCAATGCCGGCGCCGCGTATCCGGCGTTCGGCGGTTCGATTGACGCCCTCTATCAGCTCTTCGGCGTGCTCGCGTTCGCCAACGAGATCTACCAGATGGGTGACGATACCGACGGCGACGGTCGTGTGGACGGGGTCGAGCAGCTCAGCTACGACGATAACGAGATGGGTGGAGCGGTGTTCAAGGAATGGGCAGAATTCGAGCATCCCCAGCTCGGAACCGTGGAGATCGGCGGCTGGCGCAAGTTCGGCCAGAACAATCCCATTGGAGATCGTCTGGCGGAGGAAGTGCGCCGAAATGTGGACTTCGCCATCATGCAGGCGGAGCACATGCCCCTGCTGGTCGTCTCAGACGCAAAGAGCGAAGCCCTCGGGGGGGGTGTGTACCGCGTGACGGCTACGGTGCGGAACGAGGGGTACCAGCCTACGGAGCTCGCCGTGCTGCGTCAAAACGACCGGGCTGTACCGGTACGGGCGAGGCTCGAGGCTGGCGACGGAATCGAGTTGCTGTCGGCGAGCGGCAAGATGGATATCGGCACGATTGCCGGTTACGGGGAGGAGGACGTCGAGTGGCTGGTGCGAGCGCCGAACGGCGGAGCGGTAACGGTGGTCACCTGGCACCGGAAGGCGGGCAAGGCCACGGCGACGGTCAACACCCGGCGGTAAGCGGGGGCGATGCGCGCAATCGTGGGGGGAGGGGGGGGAGGTGTGACTCGCCCTCCGCCTGCATCGTCGCTGAATCTATTCCTTTAATAGATGAATAGATCTCCGTATCTCGATGGACTTGCATATGTGATCTAGGTCACGCTCCCCTACCGCCACCGCGCTATTGGCTACCGACGGCCTGCTTGGGCGTCGGGTTCTCGACGATCCACCCGTCCAGCAGATTGATGATGCGGTTGCCGTACGAGGCGTTGACCTCCGAGTGGGTCACCTGAATGATCGTGGTCCCTTCGTTGTTCAGCTTCTTGAAGAGCTCCATGATTTCCCGACCCTGGCTCGTGTGGAGGTTCCCCGTCGGTTCGTCCGCCAGGATGAGCTTGGGGTTGGCGATGATGGCCCGAGCCACGGCCACGAGCTGCTGCTGTCCCCCGGAGAGCTGGCTCGGATACAGGTCCTTCTTGCCCACTATGTGAAAACGATCCAGCGCGTCGGCCACGATGGCCGCCCTTTCGGACCGTTTCACGTTTCGGTAAGACAACGGGATGTCCAGGTTCTCGTACACCGTCAAGTTGTCGAGCAGGTGATACTGCTGGAACACGAACCCGATGTAACGCTTGTGGAGTTCGTTGCGGTGTTTTGTCTTGAGCTCGTGAACCGGGTTGTCGTACAACCAGTACTCGCCG
Source organism: Gemmatimonadota bacterium (assembly GCA_039590195.1). Classification (GTDB taxonomy): domain Bacteria; phylum Gemmatimonadota; class Gemmatimonadetes; order Gemmatimonadales; family GWC2-71-9; genus JBDHDY01. Next base: position 17,865 of record JBDHFY010000015.1, read on the forward strand.
TTCCAGGCGCCGTCCAACATTCCCAGAATGCTCAAGATGGTGGATTTTCCGGCGCCCGACGGGCCCATGATCGTGACGAACTCGCCCTGCTCGATGTCGACCGTGATCTGCCGCAGGACGTAGGTTCTCCCGACCCCCGATTCGTAATACTTCTCGACGTTTCTGAGTTTAATCATCAACCAGCCTTGAAGGTCGCAGGTTGCCGAACGGAGACGTCGTCGTCTCCTTGCACATTAACTTTCACGGCCCGAAGGGCCAGGGCTTCCAAGATAGCTCCGGGCACTTGGCAGAGCGACCCATGGGAAGCACAAGGCGGCGCCTCCCCCGGTGGAGAAGGCGCCGCCTGCGGCCCACCGGCAACGGCGGTTTACTGGGAGACCGCAGCACTCTCTTCGACGACCTTGCCGTCGAAGAGGTGAACGGTGCGCTCCGAGTAGTGGGCGTAGCGAGGATCGTGGGTGACCATGACGATCGTCGCCCCCTCCGCGTGAAGCTCACGCATGAGATCCATCACGGATTCGCCGTTCGTGGAGTCGAGGTTCCCCGTCGGCTCGTCCGCCAGCAGGAGCAGAGGATCGCCGGCGACTGCCCGGGCCACCGCCACACGCTGCTGCTGACCTCCCGAGAGCTGAGAGGGATAGTGCTTGATTCGGTGCGCCATCCCCACCCTCTCGAGGGCGTCGTGGACCCGCTTCTTCCGCTCGGCCGAAGGCATTCCGCGGTACGTGAGTGGCAGTTCGACGTTCTCGTACACGGTTAGATCGCCGATCAGGTTGAACGCCTGGAAGATGAAGCCGATCTGGCGGTTCCGGATGTACGCCCGCTGGGAGGCGGTCAGATTCACCACCGGCTCGCCATCGAGGAAGTAGCTCCCCTCACTCGGGGAATCCAGCAGCCCCAGGATCGAAAGCAGCGTCGTCTTGCCGCAACCCGACGGGCCGGCGATGGCGACGTACTCACCCGGACTGATGCTGAGGTGAATTCCCGAGAGAGCGTGTGTCTCCACGTCTTCCGTATAGAAGACCTTCTTGATGCCGTCGAGTTGAATCAGCGGCTTGGCCGAAGCTTCCATTAGCCTACTCCTTGCGTTGCGTGCCCGTGCGTGTCTCTTGGCTCATAAGGATCCGCCTGCGGTGCCGCAGGTAACCGACGCTGCCGACGGAGGAACTCGCTCGATGACCTCTTCTTATTGAAGGAAGTGCTGCGGCGTGTTGACTCGGGCTTTTGCGTGGTCCCGACTCGTCCCCTCCGGCGAGCACCCTGCCAGGCGACAGGGCGTGCAACACGCCGCAGCTCGTTTCCTGTGTTTGCCTACTACGCTCCCCCGTGCCTTGGGGTTTCAATTGCTCTGCAGGGATCCCCTGCCGTCATCCATTGACTGTGTGCTCACACCGCAAAGGCTAGCAGCCAACCGGGAATGGCCATCATCAACGGAGCCGAACGCGGTCAAATGCATCCCACCGAGCCATGTCGGACAGGACGACCGAGTCGCCCTCCGCTAACCCGTTCACCACCTCGACCTCGTTCACGGAGGTCACACCCAAGAGGACGGTCACCCGCACCGCCTCGCTGCTGCCCGCAACGAGCTTGAAGATGCCTACACTCTGGCGAGCCTGCCCAAACGCGGGACGCCCCATGTGGAGCACGTCGGCGAGCCGCTCGATCTCGATGGTCCCGTCGACGCTCAAGTCGGGCCTGGCGCTCCGGGGCAGCTCCCCGTCGAACGTCACCTCGACCCGAACCGTTCCGCTCTCCGCCGCCGGGTCGATGTGCCTCACCCGGCCCGGGATCGTGTCCGTTCGCGTGTCGATGAACGCCCGCTGGCCCACCAGCACGTCCTGAGCCTGGGTCTCCGGAATCCGAATGTCCGCCCGCAGCAAACCAGGCTGGACGATGCGCGCAAGCAGCTCCCCGGGGTTCACCCACTGCCCCTCTTCCAGAGGCAGGTCCCGAACGATCCCGTCGACCCCAGCCGGAACCCTCATGGAAGCGACCCGCTTGTCCCGCTCCTGCGCGAGCACGCGGAGGGACTCGATCTGACGGGCCTCCACCGCCAGCTGTTCTTTCATGGACTCGGTCATGACGTCGAGGCGGTTTTGCTCGATCTCCAGCCGCTGCTCGAGTTCCAACGCCAGGTCCCGAGAAGAGTCCAGCTCCACCTGGGAGATGAGGTTGTTCTTCTGCAGCTCCTCCGCCGCGTCGACGTTCCGCCGGGCGTTGCGGTGCTGGGTGCGGATCTGCGCCACCACGCCGGACTGCGACAGGCGGCCCTGCTCGAGGCCGGATTTGATGTTGATCATGTTGGCTTCGGACGCCGTCAGCTGCCGATGAGCCTCCAGGGCCAGCAACTCGACGTCCGGATTACTCATCACCAGGATGATCGTCTCCGCCTCTACCGAATCTCCGGGGAGATGGAGCTTCCGCTCCACGCGACCGGCGGTCAGCGCTGAGACGAACCGGATGCGCTCCGGCACCAGGGTCCCGGGCCCGCGGACCTGGCGGACCAGTTCGCCCCGCTCCACCGATCCGAGCCACACCACCGCCCGGTCCACCGAGGGAGCGGCTGGCTTGAGCTGCGAGAGGCCGACCGTGGTCCCGGCGACCGCGAGAACGGCGACTGCGCCTAAGATGTACTTCTGAGGCTTCTTCTTCTGCTCGCGTGGTATGTCCATTAACCCTATTACCTATGGTTGCGCGGGTGTCTCGTTCTGCCGGGATTGCGGTGGACCCACCCTTCCATTTGCAGAGAGCGTGCCGCGTTTGGCGCTGCGGCAGAAGTCGTTGTCGTACAGGGTATTACACCACTGCGACAGGGGTTGAGCCACCCAATTCTCTGCGCGATAGTGGGATTGGGTGATCCCACAAGCGAACAAGGCCCCCCACCCCGGCCCCTCGCCCGGGCGGACAGGCGGACCCCCACCCAACCCCTCTCCACCCCCGGCGGACCCGCCCCTCACCACCACCCTGCCCGGCGGACCCCTTCCCCGCCCGTCACTCCGGGGCGGACTGTCCGCCCCGCCTCCCGGGGGGGGGTGAGGCCACGGTCCGCCGGCCCGCCAGTCCGCCCGGTGGGTGGAGGGCGGGGGGAACTGCCCGCCGGTCCGCCGGCCCGCCTGATCCGCCCGGTGTTGGAGAGGGGTGGCAGGGTGAAACTGTCCACCTACCCGTATTTGGGGAACTTTGGGGCCTTTCTTCGATACAACCAGCAGTCGACGCTTGACAACCGTCGGCTGGCTCATGAGAATCACAGTGGTTGTGTTGGTTAAAAATTAATCTGTTTTAATAGTGCTTTATGATAGTGTCTCTGTGCCGAGTAAGGTCGAGTCCAACGGTGAAGTCATGAGAGGACCTTCAGAAAGAATTCAGAGGGAGTTTAGAAAACCGTGGGGAGATTTCCCCTGCTAAGGCACAGCCTAACTATTTGAAAACAAACAATCTGCAATAGTCGCTGTGAAAGCTACGTTGATGCGTCGGGCTAACGACGACAGGCACACGCGGTGGGGGCTGCGCGCCATCACCGGTCTTGTGTTCGGCTCTTGTGGAGTGCTTTGGACCGAGGCAGCGGCGGCTCAGGTGCAAGGCGCGCGCACGGAAAGCAGACCCAAGTGTGAGGCGGCAGCCGTTGAATCCCTCGATGACGTCGAGGGGATCACGCTGGGTGCAGCCATGCAGGGGAGGATCGCTGGCGTCACCGTATCGCAGGTGGGTGGTGCGGCCGGCGGCGCGGGGAGTATCAGGATCCGCGGGACGAACAGCCTGCTGCCAGGCAATCCACTCATTTTCGTGGACGGTGTCCGAATCACTTCGGTCAGTGAGAGCGGCCTTCGCGGCGCGCATTCACTGCCGCTCTTGGAGTTCGTGGATCCGTTCCAGGTCTCGCACATCGAAGTGCTGCGGGGTCCCGCCGCCACGATCCAGTATGGCAACGACGCCAGCAACGGTGTCATTCGCATCTACACGAAGCGAGGAGGCGGGCCGGCGTCGCTGCGGCCTAGGCCGCTGCCCGACTGTCCGGCGATTCCGTGAACAACCATGACGAATGGTTGAACCGGCGGCATGACCCATTCGGCGACGAGATCGGGCCTCCCTCCCCTCGATTCGTCCCGCATGCCGCCATACGCAATACATCTCACTAAAGGGGGAGTAACCTCATGAGACAAATCGGTATGATTCTTCGAAGCGCGGTTGGCCGTGCTCCAACGGTGTTCGCACTGGCTGTGGGACTGGCGCTGTCAGCGGCGCCTGCGCTCGCCCAGACGGGCACCGTCGAGGGGCGGGTGACCGCGGCGGCGACCGGCGATCCCATCGCGGGCGCACAGGTCATCATGGTGGGCACCAACATTGGTGCGCGCACGGACGCCGACGGCCGCTATGTGTTGCTCAACGTGGCGACCGGCGGCCAGCAGGTCCGGGCCGCCGCCATCGGCTACGCCATGATGACGGTGCAGTTCAACGTGCAGGCCGGCATCGTCAACACCGCGGACTTCCAGCTCAACACGAGCGTGTTGCGGCTGGACGAGGTCGTCGTGACTGGCACGGCGGGCCAGGCCCGCAAGCGCGAGGTGGGGAACACCATCTCGTCGATCAACCTCGCAGATGTGCCCGACCCCCCGGCCAACCTCGACCAGATGCTGCAGGCGCGCGCGGCCGGTATGCAGGTGATGCAGACGAGCGGCATGGCGGGCAGTGGCGCCTCGATCCGCTTGCGCGGAGCGGTCTCCGTGAACCAGAGCAACCAGCCGTTGATCTACATCGACGGCGTGCGGGTCCGCAGCGAGGGCTACCGGCGCAACCGACCGCCTGTCGGCTTCCGCGGCCGCGGCGGCAACGTCGAGGCGAGCCCCCTGAACGACATCAACCCGGACGACATCGAGCGGGTCGAGGTCATCAAGGGCTCGGCGGCGAGCACGCTCTACGGCACGGAAGCGTCCGCCGGCGTCATCCAGATCTTCACCAAGAAGGGAAGGGCGGGCGCCGCCCGCTGGTCCTTCGAGACCGGCCAGGGCTTTGCCACCGAGCGTTCGTTCGGGACGGATGAAAACCCGTTCATGAACATGAAGCCCTGCACCGAGGGCACGAGCTGCTGGGACCAGTGGACCCAGTCAAAGACGGTGGGGCTCTGCTCGGACGAGGGTCTGGCCATCGACATCCACTGCTCGTGGCTCCGGAACGGCCACCGGCAGAAGTACGCCGGCTCCGTGGGCGGCGGCAGTGACGAGTTCCAGTACTTCGTGTCGGGCGGGTGGGAGGACAATGACGGCGTCATGCTCCTCGACAACGAGAAGAAGGTAGCGACCCGCGCCAACTTCAGCTTCGATTTGGTAAACAACCTGCGGGTGGACTGGAACACGTCCTACACCAACAACCGGATCGCGAACACGGCGGCGGGGAACAATGCCCACGGTGTGACACTCAACGTGTTCCGGGCCGAACGGAACTACTTCGGCGACAGCGATCCCAACAACCTGCGGCAATTGCTGAACCAGGAGATCACCACCGAGATCGACCGGTTGATCACTGGCACGACGATCAACTACACTCCGTGGACGTGGTTCACGAACCGGTTCACGATCGGGTACGACCTGGCGCAGCAGGAGAACCGGAACTTGCGGCCCTTCGGATTCGTCCGGGCGCCCAGGGGCATTTTGAGCGACGAGCAGATCAAGTACACCACGCTCACTACGGACTACGCGGGCAGCATCAACTTCAGCCTGTCCGATGCCATCAGTTCCACGTTCTCCGTGGGCGGGCAGGGTGCGGTTTCCCAGCTGGTCCGGACGACGGCGTACAGCCAGGACTTCCCCGGCCCCAGCGAGCCGACCGTGAGCGGCGGGTCCACGTTCATCGCGCGCGAGGATCGCGAGCGGGTGGTCAACGCCGGGTTCTTCTTCCAGAACATGTTCAGCCTCAACGACAAGCTGTTCGTGACCGGCGGGCTCCGGGTGGACGGCAACAGCACGTTCGGCAAAGGCCTCGGGTTGCAGCTGTATCCGAAGGCGCAGGTGTCCTACGTGATCTCCGATGAGGCGTTCTTCCCCGAAGGGTTGGGGGAGATGAAGCTCCGCGGCGCACTGGGGTTGTCGGGCCGGGCGCCTGGGACGTTCGATGCGATCCGGCAGTGGGATCCCATCCCCTACGATGGAGACCCGGCGTTCCGACCGGACAACGTGGGGAACGATGACATCGGTCCGGAGCGAACCCGCGAGATCGAGGTCGGCGTCGACTGGGCCTTCCTGAACGACCGGATCTCCACCGAGTTCACCTGGTTCGAGCAGAAGACGACGGACGCGCTGTTTGACGTCTCGCAGGTTCCGTCGCTCGGTTTCCTCAATGCGCAGGCGGCGAATGTGGGTGCGATCCGCAACCGGGGCATCGAACTGAACCTGAACGCGGCGGTGATCGACCAGCCCGACTTCGGGTTGGACCTCGGTGGGAACGTGTACACCAACAACAGCATGGTGTTGAGCCTCGGCGACGCGGTGCCGTTCGACGCCGGCGGCGACGAGGGCGATGCTTGGGTCGAGGAAGGTTTCCCGGTCCTGGCCGGCGTCGGTATCCTCATCAGGAACCCGGACGTCATCGACGAGCCCGACACGGCCTGCACGGTAGACTGCAATGCGCTGGGCGAGTTCGTGTTCGGCCCGCAAGAACCCACGTTCGTACTCGGTCTGAACGCGAGCCTGCGGCTGCCGAAGGGGATCACGATCTCGGCCCGCGGCGAGTACCAGCGCGGGGCGTACATCGAGGACCAGGCGTCGGGCAATGCGCTATCCCGCTCGGTTCGCTGGCCGACGTGCGCCAATGCCCACGGCATTTTGGATGGGAATCCGGTGCCGAGTGGACTCAACGAAGCAGAAACGACTGCTTTTCTCAACGGTGTCGGGATGACCGCCTGGGAACGGCACGCCTGCATTCCGGCGAACCACGACTTCGAGATCCACTGGTACAAGCAGGACTTCTTCAAGCTGCGCGACCTGACGTTACGCATCCCGTTCGGCTGGGCGATCCCGCAGCTGCAACAGGCGACGCTCACCATCACCGCGCAGAACTACTTCCGCTGGATCAACGACAACCTCAGGGTCTTCGATCCGGAGATGAAATCGCGCAACTCGCTGAGCGACCAGAACCGCAGCATCAGCGAGCACATTCCGCCACCGGCGATCATCACGGCCTCCGTCCGGGTGAACTTCTAGGTGCGGGGGCAACACAATGGATACGCATCAACTCAATCACCCGGATACGACGGAGAGACGTGATATCATGATCACTCACAATAGATGCAAGACGCTGTGGCGCGGGGCGGGAGCGCTCCTTCCCGCGCTCGCGCTGACGGTGGCCGCGTGCGACACCGAGATCCTCAACCCGGGCCCCGTCGAGGACCAGTTCCTCGACAGCCTGCTGGCGCACGAGGCGGTGGTGAGGGGCGCCCAGCGCGACCTGTCCGATGCGTTGGACCAGAACGCGTACTGGGGCGCTGCAATGACGTACGAGATCAACCCCGCCGGCTCCACGGGGAGCTTCGGCATTCCGACGTACATTCAGGACGGTTTTTTCAAGCTCGATGACACAGGACACTGGAACCGGACGCAGCGGGCCCGGTTCACGGCGGAGGACGCGCTGCGCCGCATTGAATTTGCGCTGTCCGAGATCGAAGCCGCGCCCGCCTTCGACAGCTACGAACCGGCCGCCGACGCGGCCTTGACGGCCGGGTACGCCAACCGTCTGCTGGGGGAGAACTTCTGTGAAGTGACGTTCGACGGCGCTGCGCCGGAGGCTCACACCGCGGCATTGACCCGCGCGGAGGGGTTCTTTACCCAGGCGATCTCCATCGGTGGTGCCGCCGGTGAGGACGATATCGTGACGGCCGCCTACGCCGGGCGGGCTTCCGTGCGGGCGTATCTCGCAACCTACGGTCTGGCCACCTGGGCCGACGCCGCTGCGGATGCCGCGATGGTCACGGACAATGACTTCGTCTACCAGGCAGTGTATACCACGCAGGACGACGACCAGAAGAACTACATGTCGTGGGCGGTCGGCGGCGAGCCGTACCGGGCTCACACGCAGTGGGCCACGTTCTTCGATGAGTACTTCACCAACACCGGGGACTCGCGCGTAGAGTGGGCGGTGGGCGTCTGCGATGACTGCCCGGATCCCGACAACCCGGTGGGCGATGCCGCGGTGACCAAGTTCGGCGGCAACGTGCCGTTTTTCCCGCAGCAGAAGTACGATTGGGGTGACAACATCAATCTCTCGAGCGGCTGGGAGATGCGTCTCATCGAGGCCGAAGCCGCGCTCAACGGCCCTGGTGGCGCAGCCGTGGCCGTCCCGTTGATGAACCAGCGCCGGCAGGATCTGGGCCTGTCGGACATCTTGGTGGGTTCGGACGCCGCGGCGTACACCGCGCTCAAGCAGGAGCGGCAGTTAGAGCTGTGGCTCGAGGCGCGGCGCATGGGTGACGTCCGCCGCTGGGAGGACAACAACATTTCCGGCGGCATCTCGGACATAACCGACGGCATCTATATGGATCTGGATGGCGATGGTGACAAAGAGATCGACCCGGCGCTCACGACCATTGGCACGAACCATCGCGCCTATCCCATCGGCGAGGACGAGCGGCTGACGAACGAGAGCATCACCTCCCAGAGAACCTGCGTGGGAACGAGCTAGGATTTTCATCGAGGGCGGATAAGCGTAAGCCGCCCAGCAATGCTGCAAGCGACCCGCTGGGTGTAACCAGCGGGTCGCTTTGCTTGGGCGTAGATGTAGTTTAGAGAGAACAAATCGAAGTACGGACTATTCTGGCCAAATACATAGACGTGGGAGGTCGGATGATACGCAACGTTCGACTGGGTTTGGCGTGGGCAGTCGGCTTTGCCGTTTGGGCCGCACCGCTCTTTGCACAGGTACCAACCCCGGAGTCGGTGATCGGCTTCAGGCCGGGGACGGACTACAAGCTGGCCGACTACGGCCAGATATCCGAGTATTTCAGTTTGCTTGATGCCGCGTCGGACCGGATCGTGGTCAACGAGATCGGTACGACGGCCGAAGGGCGGCCGATGATGCTGGCGGTGATCTCCAGCGAGGAGAACCTGCGGCAGCTGGACCGTTGGAAGGACATCGCCCGGCGCCTAGCCATGGCCGAAGGGTTGTCGGACCAGGAGGCCCGACGGCTTGCCCGAGAGGGGAGAGCGGTGGTGTGGATCGACGGCGGCTTACACGCCACCGAGGTGGCCCATGGCCAACACACATCACTCCTCGCACACCATCTGGTGACGAGTGAGGATGATGAGGTGCGGAAGATCCGCGATCAGGCCGTAATTCTGCTCATGCCGGTGATGAACCCGGACGGTCTCGAACTCGTGACGGACTGGTATCGCCGAAATCTGGGCACGGCGTTCGAGACGGCGGACATGCCGGTGCTGTACCACAGATATGTCGGGCACGACAACAACCGCGACTGGTACATGACGCTGCAGCCCGAGAGCCGCGCGGTGGCGAATCAGTTGTGGCACGAGTGGTTTCCGCAGATCGTGTACAACCACCACCAGCGTGGCCCCATCCCCTCACGCATTTTCATTCCGCCGTTCAAGGATCCCATGAACCCCAACATCCCACCGCTCGTCATGCGGGGGATCAACCTCGTCGGCTCGGCGATGGGGTTACGGTTCGCGCAGGAGGGCAAGCCGGGCGCGGTGTCGCGGGTGAGCTACACGGTCTGGTGGAACGGAGGGATGCGGACGGCGCCCTATTTCCACAACCAGGTGGGCATTCTCACGGAGACGAACCTCTACCGCTACGCCACACCCCACTTTTACGAGCCGGACGAGCTGCCCACGAACTTCCGCGAGGGGATGTCCGGGGAGCGGCCGAGCGTCTTCTATCCCAATCCGTGGAAGGGTGGATGGTGGCGTCTCGGTGACGCGGTGGAATACATGTTGACCGCGTCCATGGCGGTGGCCAAGGGTGGGGAAGCCCTCGAGCTGGTGAACGTGTTGCGTCGCGGAGGCGTGGAGGTCGAGCGCGCCATGCGTCCGTTCACGGCAGATGGTAACAGCTTCGCGGTGGGAAGCTTCGTGGCCTTTGCCGCCCAGCCTTTCCGCGCACACCTCGTCGACTTGATGGAGCCGCAGACGTATCCCGATCGCCGCGTCTTCCCCGGAGGTCCACCAGACCCGCCGTATGATATGGCCGGTTGGACGCTTCCCATGCAGATGGGCGTAACGGTTCACCGCATCGAGGAATCCTTCCGGGCGTCGACGGAGCCAGTCACAACCACTTCGATCGTGGCGGAGGCCGGCTCGATGAGTGGACAGGGTCCTGTCTATCTCCTGACACCGAACGAGAATAAGAGCGTCTTGGCCGTGAACAAACTGCTCGCTGGCGGTGCCACGGTGTCCCGCGCTGGATCCTCCTTCGAGTCGGGCGGGAGTACCTGGCCTGTCGGGACGTTCATCGTTCGAGGCAACGCCAATGTTCTCCGCTCCACCGCGCAGGAAACGGGACTCGATTTCGTGGGCGCCGGCTCCTTGAATGTGAGCGCCATGCAAGTGCGGCAGCCGCGGGTGGGACTGTACAAGAGTTGGGTCTCCAATATGGACGAAGGCTGGACCCGCTGGATTCTCGAGAACTACGAGTTTCAGTTCGAGAACTTGGCAGATGCGGATCTGCGAAGCGGCAATCTCTCACGTCGCTTCGATGTCATCATCCTGCCAGATCAGGATGCGAGCAGCATCCTGAATGGTCACACGCCCGGAACGATCCCGGACGAGTACGCCGGTGGGATGAGCGCACAGGGTGCCGCAAACCTCGAGCAGTTCGTCGAGGACGGCGGTACGCTAATCGCGATGGACCACGCCACTGATTTCGCCATAGAGCAACTGGGACTTCCGGTGCGCAACGCGGTGCGGGATCTGAGCAGCGAACAGTTCTACATTCCCGGTAGCCTCATGCGTCTCGACGTGGACAACACCGCTCTCCTTGCGGCCGGCGTGCAGGCGGACGCCGCGGCGTTCTTCGTGGAGAGCCAAGCCTTTTCCATCATCCCGCCCGCCGCCGAAGGTGACCAGCGTGCGAGCCGCAATGTGGATGTCGTTGCCCGCTATGCCTCGGAAGATCTGCTGATGAGCGGTTGGGAGTTAGGCGCCGACCGGTATCTCGCGGGCCGGCCGGCGGTGTTGCGCGTCCCGACGGGTCGGGGGCACGTCGTGCTGATCGGATTCCGATCGCAGTTCCGCGGCCAGCCGCGGGGAACGTTCAAGTTGCTGTTCAATGCGATCTTGTTCTCGACCATGGAGCTGCCGCCCGAGGCGGATGGGGGGAGTTCTTAGCTGTTTGTTAGCTATGAGCTATGGGCTACCGCATCCCTGAGGAGCCTTGCCCTTCGACTGCGCTCAGGACAGGCGTAGCAAGGCGTCTCGAAGGGCGCGGCCTATGTAACGAAGTCTCGACGATACCTATTAGCCACAGAGGTCACAGAGGACACAGAGGGTTTGTTGATGAACTGGGTGGGTTGGGCACGTGATTGCATGGCGACGAACTCTCTGTGACCTCTGCGTTCTCTGTGGCAAATAACAGGGTCGACACGTGAGGCCCTTGCCAACGTTGTTTCCCGGTGAAGCGGTGACCGCGCCCTTCGAGACGGGCTCCTGCGGAGCCCTCCTCAGGGACGCGGTGGCTGATGACTAACAGCTAATAGCAAATAGCTGATAGCTAGCAACTGACAGGAGGTCAACAAATGACAAGGATATTCGTACGCTTTGCGTCGTTTGTGATGCTGGTTGGCCTGACGCTTCCGGCGACTGCGGTTGTCGCCCAACAGGTACCGCACCCGTCCGATGTGTTCGGATTTACGCCGGGTGACGACTACAAGATGGCCGACTACGCGCAGGTCACGGAATATTTCCAGCGACTCGACGAAGCGAGCGACCGCGTGCAGATGGTCGAAATCGGCAGGTCCGCGCTCGACAAGCCGATGTATCTCACGTTCATCTCCACCGCCGAGAACATCCGGCAGCTGGAGCGCTGGCGGTCGACAAGCGAGCAGTTGGCCCGGGCGAGGATCGATGACGCCGAGGCCCGCCGCCTAGCCGCCGAGGGCAAGGCAATCGTGTGGGTCGACGGTGGCATGCATGCCACCGAGCGCGCGCACGGTCAGATGACACCGCTGTTGGCCCACCGGGTCGCCACGGAAGAAACGCCCGAAATGCAGTTCATCCGGGAGAACGTGATTTTTCTCCTCATGCCCAACATGAACCCGGATGGGTTGGACATCGTCGCCAATTGGTACCGCCGGAATCTGGGAACGCCTTTCGAGACCACCGGGCCGCCGGAGCTGTACCACCACTATGTGGGTCACGACAATAACCGCGACTGGTACATGATCCTCCAGCCGGAAACGCAGGCAGTCGCCCGCCAGCTCTACAGTGAGTGGTATCCCCAGATCGTCTACAACCAGCATCAGACGTCGCCGGCGTGGACGCGGATCTTCGTGCCCCCGTTCGCGGATCCGGTGAACCCCAACATTCCCTCAGACGTCATCACCGGCGTGAGTCTCGTGGGACAGGCGATGGTCAACCGGTTCTCGGAGGAAGACAAGGACGGCGTCATTTCCCGCTTGACGTTCAGCATGTGGTGGAACGGCGGCATGCGCACCGCGCCGTATTTCCACAATCAGATCGGTATTCTCACGGAGACAGGCCAACCGTCGCCGACCCCGAGGTATTGGGATCCGGCAGAGCTACCGGAGTTTGTCGGTGGTCGTCGGGGG
>JBDHFY010000016.1:0-27511 GCA_039590195.1 Gemmatimonadota bacterium
GCTCAAAACATCGTAGACGGCTCCCCGTCGGACAAGGAGTCGACTAGCTTGTCGGGTGGTATGAAGAAAGGCCGACTCAGACAGATTCCGTTGTGGATCGGGGGCGTATTCGCCGCAGGGCTCTTGCTGCGCGGCGGAGCGGATCCGAACGCTTCCCGGCCGGCGCCGGCAAGCACCCCGTTTCAAGAGCGAGTCCCCAGCATCCTGGTGCTCACCGGAATGCTCCCAAAGGATCTGAAAGAAAGCTCCGGAGTGGCGGTTAGCCGAAAACACGAGAATATCCTTTGGTCCCACAACGACTCCGGCGACGACCCGGACATCTACGCCACCAATCTAGAGGGGGACGAGCTAGGCAGGTTCAGGGTCCGCCGAGCCAGAGCCGGCGACTGGGAGGACATCGCACTGGGGCCGTGTCCCAATGAGGAACAGACCCCTGACTGCCTGTACATCGCCGACACCGGAGACAACGGGGGCCGGCGGGCCTCCGTCAACCTCTACATCGTTCCCGAACCGGTCCCACCGGAGGAGCGGCGCAAGCGCCGACGAGACACTCGACGCTCGAGGCGCGTGACGGTCCGCTACCCTCGTGGCCACCCGGACGTTGAGGCCATGGCTGTGGGACCGGAAGGACACATCCTGCTCGTGTCCAAGGGCCGGCGCGGACCGATCAGCATGTACCACATTCCCGTTGAGAGATTGCAACAGGACTCGGTCTTGGCCCGCTTCGCCGGCACTCTATCGATGCCGTCTACCCGGCAGCTCGGCCGACTCGTGACCGGGGCGGCAATCTCTCCCAGCGGCCGACGGGCGGTGATAAGAACCCATTGGGAGCTGTTCTTCTACGACCGCGACGAGAACGGCCGTCTGACCGCCGACGGGCCACCGTGTTTCCTCGGGGCAGTCGAGCCTCAAGGTGAGGCGGTGGATTTCCTGGATGAAGAAGACCTCGTCCTCTTGAGCGAGACCCTGGGCGGCCGCCCAGGCACCATCTACAGGGTTCGCTGCCCCCAATAAGCGAAGAAAAACCGAAGAGAGGGCACGCGAGAGGGTGGCCCTTTCAGGTCTGGCGCCTTACCTTCTCCCACCCTTCATCCAAATCCCTACTCTCGTGAGGAGGCGATCTGGAACTCCCGACCTCCCACCGGGTCCCCGTGAGCTGGCTTCAGACCACGGCCTCCCCTCCGATTCGTTTGCGAACGTTCACCGAAATTCTGCCCTCGGAGACGCCTGCCGACGGTGCGTGGCAAACGACGCGAGAGGAGGCCCTGCGGTACAAGGCCGTGACCGAAGCCGTCAAGAAGCAGCGGCCAACCGGCATTTGGAGTGGCAACATCCTCGGCATTGAGCCGTCCAAATCCCAAGGAATTAAGGGTGTCGGCACGGTGGCCCAGTACCGGAGGCTGGTCCAACTCGGCGTACCGAATGAAGAGCGCGCACTCCGCCTGGCCGGCCGGCCACTGTACCGGCTGCTATCGCGAGACCCCGATCCGACGCTCCTCTTCGAGTACCAGAAAGAGGCCAAGGACAATCTAGAGCTGGCCGTGTGGGCCCGTGCCCTGATGCGGGAGGCGGCAGCGGCAACGCTGGCAGAGGCGGGCCACCGAGAGGACCCCCGAGTAAGAGGGGCGGCAGACAGGATCGTCAAGGCCCTCTCAGATTTCCTGCGCAGCGACCTGGCGGAGCAACCCCTTACAAAAAGAGGGACTCGGACAGTATTAACCCCGGAAGCGCAACCACCCACCACCTTCTCGGTCGCCATGGTAGCCCAAATGCCCCGCTTGCAGCGGGAATGGGCCGGGTTGATCGATCAGCTCACGGAGTTCCTGAGGCGCCCAGCTCCCGGGAAAAGCTATGTCATTCCGCTAGGGAGAAAGGTCCTCAAGCCCACGTTCCAACTCCTGGGAGATCCGCTGGAACTCGAAAGGACCGGACGCCCCAAGGACATTCCCTTTGCGCTGCACTGGCTGGAACTGCTCACGCGCCTGGGTGTGCTCGGCAAGTCTGAATCCGCTCGGCGGGCCCTCACCTACCTGCTGAGCGAGTGCGACGAGGATGGGATCTGGAGTCCGAAGAATCTCCGGTCTATCCCGAGGAGTCCGTCTGGGCTTGCTAACTTCGCATTCCCGCTGGAGGTGGACGGCCGGGACAAGGACCGCAAGAAGGTAGACGTCACCTTCCGCCTGTGCCTGATTGCGAAGCTCGCCGGCTGGAGGTTGGACCTCACTTGAGCCACTAGCTTCGTGCCTCCCACTCTTCTCCATGGGCTTTACAGCGATTTCCATTAGTAGTAGCGTACACTACCTCTATGGCTGTCGATCTCACGCCGTTCGGCTTCACGGCAACCGAAAGCCTAGCCTACAATGCCCTGCTCCGGCGAGGGCCATCCAGCGGATATGCCGTGGCAAAGCACCTGAGCATTGCCAGGGCAAACGCGTATCAGGCCCTCAACGGCCTCGTTTCAAAGGCGGCCGCTGATCGCCTCGACGAAACTCCTCAGCGCTATCGGGCCGTTCGCCCGGATGCCGTGTTGTCCTTCGTGACAGCCGCCAACGCCGGCCGGCTGGACCAGCTGGAAGCGCAGATGTCGGCCCTGACCCAGAAGGAGGGTGAAACCAACGTTCGGTTGTCCGGGCGGCGAGCATTGCTCGATGTGCTCCTGCGGACGGCAGCGAAGGAAACCGGACAGATCGATTGCCTCGCGCCTCCGGGCATCCTCCAGGCGCTCAGTCCGGCCTGGCGGATGCGAGCAATGGAGGGGCGAACGTCCACATTGTGGGCCCTGGGCGAGCCGTCATCCGCTTTCCCCGTCCCGCTCGAGGGGACGGTCGAGTTTGACCGCGCCCGCGGAATCTTCGACGCCGAAATGGTCATCCTAGTCGCACGAGATGTCGCCGTCATCGCACGCGTCACCGAAGACAGCGCCAGCGGCTACTGGACCAGTGACGCCACCCTAGTCGGGCTGGGCCTTGCGGCCCTCACCCACCTCACACGTCCTTGACCAAAGCTCGGCGAGGCGCCATTCATTCCAGAAATCAACCGACCGGTTGAATATGGCTCGGCGTCGCGACAGTCGCGGTCTCATTGAGGGCGCCGCCAGGACCGAGTTCGCGGAGTATGGCTTTGCGGGTGCAAGAATGGCCAGAATTGCGAGTCGGGCGGCGGTCAACAAGCAGCTGATCTTCTATTATTTCGGCTCGAAGGCCGGTCTGTACCGTTCGGTCATCGACGAAACGGAGCCGGAAGTGTTGTTCCCACCTACGCCTCCGTCAGTTCCGGGACGGCCGGCGGGGCAGCTACGGGAGACCATCCTTCAGCTCTTTCGATCCCTGGCAGCACGGCCAGACCTTGTCCGGCTCATCATCACCGACGCGCAGGACCACCAGATGGGCCGCAACCTCTGGCGGCGCCTACTCGACGACATGCGGGCTCGAATCAGCCGCATTGTCTCAGAGGGACAGGGGCTCGGGTATTTCCGCGACGACGTGGATCCCGGCCGATTCGCAGAAATGGCGTTGCTGCTACCAGTGGCATCCACAGCTGTGGGCGGGGTTCAGGCAAAGCAGCCCGATGACGCGGCTCAAGTCGAGTGGGAGCGGAATGTCACCGAGCTACTCATTCGTTCTCTGAACTGGTAGGCCTCCGCGACTCACTTAGCGCCGACGAGGCCGGGCTCCGATTTGGGTTTCCGCTTAGCTCCTCGACCCCTTGTAGAAGGTCGGAGTGCTGTCTCGAGGACCTCGCTCAGTTCTTCCATCGCGTACACGGTGAGCCGTTCCCGATCTTCATCGCTGAGGTCCTCCAGGTCCGGCAGGTTCTCCTTTGGAAGGATCACCTTCGTGATCCCGGCACGCGTCGCCCCGAGGACTTTTTCCTTGACGCCCCCGATGGGCAGGACCCTGCCGGAGAGCGTGATCTCTCCGGTCATCGCCACATCATGGCGTACTGGCGTTGATGCCAGGGCGCTCACCAAAGCCGTCGCCATAGTCACTCCAGCCGAGGGGCCGTCCTTGGGAACGGCTCCAGCCGGCACGTGGATGTGGATGTCCACGTTGGCCAGTTTCTCTTTGTCGATCCCGAGCTCATCGGAGTGAGATTTGGCGTAGGTCAGCGCGGCACGGGCAGACTCTTTCATCACATCGCCGAGTTGACCGGTGAGAACCAGGTCTCCCTTTCCCGACGTCACCGAGACTTCAGTGAACATGATGTCACCGCCCACGGGCGTGTAGTAGAGACCGGTGGCGACGCCGATTTGATCCTCCTCCGCCGCGTGCTCAGGATGTACCGTGGGTCTGCCAAGGAGCTCCCCGACGTCGCCCTTACCCACCGAGATGCTCTCTGCCTCGCCACCGGCAATCTTCCTGGCGACTTTCCGGGCCACCCTACCGATCTCCCGCTCGAGCTGGCGCACGCCGGCCTCTCTCGTGTAGCCCGAGATCAGGGCCGAGATAGCCTTCTCATTCAACTCGAACTGCTGCTTGGTCAGTCCCGCCTGATCAAGCTGCCGTGGCAGGAGATACTGCACCGCAATCGCGCATTTCTCCCGCTCAGTGTATCCCGAAAACTCTACCACCTCCATGCGATCACGTAGCGGCCCCGGTATGCTCTGCAGAACGTTGGCCGTGGCGATGAAGAGTACCTCAGACAGATCGAACGGCACACCGAGATAGTGATCGGTGAACGTGTCGTTTTGCGCTGGGTCGAGCACCTCGAGTAAAGCGGCGGCCGGATCACCTTGAAATGAAACACCGAGCTTGTCCAGCTCGTCGAGAAGGAAGACCGGGTTCTTCGTTCCAGCCCTCTTCATTCCCTGAATGATCCGACCCGGCATCGCCCCCACATACGTGCGGCGGTGTCCACGTATGTCCGCCTCATCACGCGCGCCACCCAACGAGATCCGAACGTATTCCCTGCCCATGGCGCGAGCGATGGACTTGGCGATCGAGGTCTTGCCGACACCCGGTGGCCCGGCGAAGAGCAGTATCGGCCCCTTGAACTGCTTGTCGTCTTCGTTGCCGGCGGACACGTTGTCGCCACCAGACTCCCCACCGCCCCTCTCTTGCTCCCGCAACTTCCGAACGGCGAGAAACTCGAGCACACGATCCTTCACATCCTGCAAGCCAAAGTGATCTTCATCCAGGATTCCAGCGGCGCTCTTGAGATCGAGATGTTCCTCACTTCGCTCATTCCAGGGTAACTCGACAATCGTTTCCAGGTATGTTCGGATTACCTGTGCTTCCACGGAATCGCGCGCAGCCCGATCGAGGCGGGAAAGCTCGCGGAGGACTTCCTTCCTGGAGTCCTCCGGCAGATTGAGCTTCTCCAGTCGCTCGTGAAGGTCTTGGACGTCCTCCCCACCGTCCTCGTCGCCAAGCTCACTGCGAATCGCCTTGAGCTGCTCCCGCAGGAACATCTCTCGCTGACGGTGCCCGATCTCCTCTTGCACCTTGGATTTGATGTCCTCCTGCGCATCCAACAGCCCAATCTGGCGCTGCACGTGAACCAATACGCGGCGGAGTCGCTCCTCGACTCCCAAGGTTTCGAGGAGGGCCTGCCTGTCCTGTGGCGAGATGTCGATGTACCCGGCGACCAGGTCGGCAAACGGACCGGGATCCACGACACCCTGCAGTGCTTGCTCCACCACGTCCTCCGCCAGTCCGATTTTCTGACCCAACTCCGCCGCCCTATCCCGCATTTCCCTGTGTAGCGCCTGAAAGGCAGCGTCCTCGGTGTCCAGGGGCTCGAGGTCGAGTGCTTCCTGAACGACCGCTTCGATGTGCCCGCCGGCCTCGGCATACTGGAGCACCGTCCCACGGTGCTCGCCTTCAAGGAGCAGCTGCACTCCACCAAGCCCGCGCTGGACTTGGCCGATACGGGCGATGGTCCCCAAGGTGTATAGGATATCGGGCTGCACGGCCTCTCGATTTTCGCGCTGGGAAACCGCAAAGATCCGGCGGTCGTCGCGAGTCAGCGAGGCTTCAATGGCCCGGAGAGTGCCGGGCCGACCGGCTCCGATGGGCGACGTAACCCCAGGAAACAAAACAACCTGCCGCAGGGGGATCACTGGCAGGCGGATCCGTCGGACTAGAGACTTTTGCTCGGTCATTCAAACCCCCGGGTCAAGCGGGAGATATCATTACCTGAAGGCTAACCTAAGGCTAACGGTCCGCGACAAGGCAGCAATCGTGCCAAAGTCCAATAGCCCCGAATTAGGGGAAAATCCCCTAATCGGCCGTTTTTGCGGTACGTTTGGCACAGGAACGGGTGACAAGTCTGCCGCGTTGGCAGATCGGGATGCCTAGGTATTCCGCGGACGCCGAAGCTGGCGAGCAGACCGAAGAAGGTCCAAGAGCTCAGAGTCCAAGAGTTCGTCCAGCACGTTGGCCCGGACCGTGGTCTCCCGTTGAGGCTCATCGGCATGTGATTGGCATGTGAACCGTAGAATATCCGCCGGCTCGGGGACCGTACCAGGCGGCTTACCTGGTGCTACGATCCCTGACGTTCGCCCGATTTGCTCCGCGGTCCAGCGGCGGCCCTGCTCGTCGGTCAAGGCGCGCATTGCGTCCTCAGAACGGGGTTAGCTGACAGGTTGCCATGCAGTTACAGCCCCACTAATCTATGGGCACTCAGCGCCAGACGCCACTTTGCCTGCCCGCGGCGCACGGGTCCTCGAGCAGGAGGGGGGTGGCATGTCTTCATGTGTGCTTGCCTGGTGGTTAGGGTAACGGCTAGACGTAGCCATCGCCACCAGGTCAACAATGGAGCCCGATGGCCGACGAGCACACACCACCATCCTTAGCTTCACGCCTCGCCGATGCTCTCGAGGAAGAGTACACCCTAGAGGGCGAGATTGGGCGGGGCGGAATGGGAGTGGTGTACCTCGCTCGCGACTTGAAGCTCAAGCGACGGGTGGCGATCAAGGTGCTGCCACCGGATCTCGCCTACCGCAAAGAGATTCGTGCCAGGTTCATGCGCGAAGCGCAGACCTCCGCCCGGTTGTCCCACCCGCACATTGTCCCGATCCATTCCGTCGGTGAGGCGCACGGTCTCGTTTACTTCGTCATGGGCTATGTCGATGGCGAATCCCTGGGAGCCCGACTGAAGCGACGGGGTCGATTGCCCGTGGAGGAAGGGCGCCGAATCATGAAGGAGACGGCTGACGCCCTGGGCTGTGCACACACGCTGACGATCATCCACCGAGACATCAAGCCCGATAACGTCCTCCTGGACGGAACACGCCGCCGGGTGATGGTTACTGACTTCGGGATCGCCAAGGCGCTCTCCGATGTGGGCACCGGAACCCTCACTGGGACGGGTGTGGCCATCGGAACGCCGACCTACATGAGCCCCGAGCAGGCCGCGGGAGATCGAGAACTCGATGCCCGGAGCGACATCTACGCTCTCGGCGTGGTCGCCTACGAGATGATCACAGGCCGCGTGCCGTTCAAGGCACCGACGGTCCCGGGCATTCTCATGAAGCAGATCACCGAGCCGCCGGCCGACATTCTCAAGAGCCGTCCGGAATGCCCCGAGGAGCTGGCTGCGACAATTATGCGCTGCCTCGAGAAGGACCCGGAGAGCCGGTGGCCCACGGCAGACACCCTGCGTCGTGCGCTCGAGACGCGCACGTCTGTACCCTATCGGCCTTCGGGCGCGGCACGACGTCCCAGCGAACCCAGGGCGGAGAAGCGTCCGGCTAGCGAGGGGGACCGGGGTAGGCAGTGGCGCGAGTGGATGGATGACGGCTCGAAATACCCGGCACGGCGAGATCGGCGGGACCGGCCGGCGGCGCGCCAGCGGGCTCAGCCCGCGCGAGGCAGCGAAGAGAGCGAACCCCAAATCGTCCGGAAATTCCGCGGCCAGTTTGCCTCGTATGTGTCGGTGAACGGGAGCCTGCTGCTACTGAACATCGTCACGGGCCTCGAGTCACCATGGTTCCTCTTTCCGGCAATCGGCTGGGGTATCGGGCTGGCATCCCATTACGGGAGACTGTGGTCCGCCGGTTACTCATGGCGCGACGTGATCAACCGCCCACCGGCGAAGGACTCCATAGAGGCGCCGAAACAGAAGGTGCGGGGCAAGAAGCAGATTGCGGACCCTGAGCCGTCAACCGGAGATTACGGCAAGTACACGAGCCAACTCCGACAGGTCACGAACGACCAGCGGGCGATCGTCCAGATCGTCGAGAAGCTCCCCGCCTCCGAGCGAAACCTGCTGCCCGACATCATTCCTACAGTGGACTCATTGGTGAAGAGGGCCCAGGACCTCGGCAACACTCTCAATCAGATGGAGGGCGAAGTGGAAACGGAACGCCTCGCCCATTTGGACCGTCAGATCGAAGAACTCCAAACGCAGCATCTGGACAAAGAACGTCAGAGACGTCTGGATCTCCTCCAGCGCCAACGGCAAACCCTCACGGACCTGGTGGAACGGCGCGTCAAGGTCGAATCCCAGTTCGAGTCTTGCATCCTTGCGGTGCAGAACATGCGTTTCGATCTGCTGAGGCTGCGGTCCGCCGGCGTCTCCGAAGTGCTCGACGACCTCACCATCGTCACCCAGCAGGCAAAAGCCCTCTCCATTGACGTCAATGCCGCCATCGACGCAGCCGGCGAAATCAGGGCTGAACTGGGAAGAGGAAGTCCCAGGAGGTGAGTTGACCAGGGGCTGATCGTCAGGTAGTGCCCTTCACGGACTAGAACGCGTGCACCTCGCGCATCGCGGCCGCTAGGTCTCCTACCTGGGGCAGGATCTCGTCTTCAAGCTCCGGCGAGTACGCGACAAACGCATCGCTGGACGCCACCCGCCGAACCGGCGCATCGAGCCAGGCGAACAGCTCTCCGGCAATCCTTGCCGCAATCTCTGACCCGTACCCCCAAGAAAACGAGTCTTCATACGCCACAATCACCTTGTTGGTTTTCTTGACGGACGCGCCGATCGCTTCCCAGTCAACGGGGTTCAGTGAGCGAAGGTCTAGGATTTCGGCGTTGATACCTTCCTCTCCTAGCTGCTTTGCCGCAACGAGCGCACGCTGTACGACAGCACCGTAGGTAACAACCGTCACGTCGGCGCCCTCCTTCACGACCCTCGCCTTCCCAAAGGGGATCATGAAGTTGGGACCAGGGTATGGCGCCTTATTATGGGTCTGGCGGTACAGGTGCTTGTGCTCGAGAAAGATCACGGGATCGTCACACCGAATAGCGGTCCGAAGGAGCCCGTTGGCATCGAGCGCGTTTGACGGACAGACTACGCGCAACCCCGGCATACTGGTGTATACTACGGCTCCCGTCTGGGAGTGGTACGGACCGCCTCCCTTGAGATACCCGCCGTAGGTCACCCGCACCACTGCGGGACAACTGAACGATCCGTTGCTCCGCCACCTGAGGATGGCCAACTCGCTTCTGATCTGCATGTAGGCCGGCCACATGTAGTCGAAGAACTGAATCTCCGCAACGGGCTTGAGGTCCCGCGTCGCAAGGCCGATCGCCCGCCCCACGATGCTCGCCTCGGCGAGCGGTGAGTTATACACCCTGTCGGATCCGAATTGCTTTTGCAGCCCCCACGTCACCTTGAAGACGCCACCCTTTCCCTTCACTTCATTGATGAACTGTTCTCGAGACACGTCAGCGACATCCTGTCCAAAAAGAACGACGCGAGGATCCCGAATCATCTCATCCGCGAGACATTTGTTCAGCAAGTCCACCATCGTCGTGGGATCGCCGCTGAACTGAGGGTCGTCCTCTGTATCGAACTGTTCGCTGGTTGGATCGATGTCGGGAGAATAGACGTGGAGGTGGAGTGTTTCGGCCTTCGGCTGTGGCGACGCAAGTGCAAGATCAGCAGCAAGCTGGACATCACCCTCAGCTTCTGCTTTGATGGCTTCGAGCTCTTCGTTGGTTGCGACCCCTTTCTGCCCGAGCTGCGCAGCGAACGTCACCAGTGGATCCCGCTTGGCCTCGGCAGCGCGCTCGGACTGTGCCTTGTACATGCGCTCGTCGTCCGAGAGGGAGTGGGAGTATGGACGAATCACGTGCGCGTGCACGAGTGCCGGCCCCTTCCGGGAGCGGCAATGAGCCACGGCTCGAGACAATGCATCGTACGACGCGAAAACGTCACATCCGTCGACCTCTTGGACATCGAGGTTCGGAAAGTTGGCAACCAGCTTCGAGATCGATCCACCTGCTGTCTGAACCTCGACGGGCACGGAGATGGCGTATCCGTTGTCCTCGATCAGGAACAGTATGGGGAGCTTGAGATTGCTGGCGATATTCAACGACTCCCAGAACTCGCCCTCACTCGTGGTGCCGTCACCGGCAGAAACGTAGGTGACCTCGTCGCTTTGGATGATTTTGTCCCGGCCGTTGATGTCCTCGATCTTGGAATAGCGAAGCCACGCCTCCGCACACCCCACGGCATTGAGGAATTGGGTTCCGGTGGGACTGGAGGAGCTCACGATGTTGAGCGCCTTGTGCCCCCAGTGAGACGGCATCTGCCGCCCCCCCGAATTCGGATCGTCCGCGGCCGCGACGGCGGAAAGCAACATTTCCGTTGGGGTCATGCCCAGCGCGAGGCACAGCGCCCGATCACGGTAGTAAGGATAGAACCAGTCGTGACCGGGCCTCAGAATCGTGCCGGCGGCGACCAGCACCGCTTCGTGGCCAGCACCTGAAATCTGGAAGTAGATGCGGTTCTGACGCTTGAGCTGAATCTCCCTGTCGTCCAGCCTTCGGGCCAGGACCATGATGCGGAACATCTCGAGAAGCTCAGCCTTCTCGAGCTGGCTGGCTCTTTTACGGCGGGTAGCTGATTGGGATCGAGCCTGCGTAGTCATGGACACAAAGGAAGCTGGAGGATCGAGGACCTCGCAAGGCACCACCCCACGAGGAGCCGCTGCCGCGGCAAAGAGCACGATACCGATTGTCGTTTCGCTGGACCCATCTCGGCGTGCTGCTGCGCCTAGCGCAGGCGGGTGAGGTCCTTGAGTGCTTTGAGTTTCTCCAAAGCCGACTGCGCCGAGGGAGCCTCGCCAATCGCGTGGATGCCATCCCGAATGTCGAGGAGCACTTCCAGCAGGAGCTGCTCCCGCTGAAATGAAGCATCGAGATCCATCATCCGGGAGGCATCGTCCGCTTCCTTGGCTCGATCGTAAGCCTCTCTGTAGATGGACTCGAGATTCTCCAAGATTTTCTCTTTGGGACGCGGTCTCATTTAGAAGCTCCTGCAAGCTGTGTTGCTGTCTCAGGTCATGGACCTGGATATCTTACAAGCCCAGGACCACCAGTCCCGAGGGCACCTTCGGCATGAAGTAGGTCGACTTCTGGGGCATGAAAGCCCCGTCGTCCGCCACGGCGAGGACATGCTCTACTTTCACGGGATTCAGCAACACACCGCTCACGGCCTTTCCGCACCGGACGTACTCCACCACCTCCGCGGCATCTGCGGAATAGGTTCGTTCGCCGGTCGGTCCGGCCGCCTCGAGGAGCGGATTCACCACCAATGGATCCACACGTGCCACATCGAGCGCGATGACTGATGGCTCGCCAAAGGCGGAAAGGCTCGAGAGATCAACATCTCTCTTGAGCACGAGCTTCAACACCCGCTCACCGAGTAACGCCACGAGGCAGGTGGTTTCGTCGTCCTTTGCGTCTTCGAGGATCTCGCCAAGGTTCCGGCCGGCCTCCACCGGCGAGATGTCAAAGTTGGCACCAGCCGCATTTCGCACGGTAGTTTCATCGATCTCACTTCCGTGGATCATGCGATGGGTGGGCAGGACAACGAGGCCGGGATCACCAAGCGGAACAACGAGCGCCAGCGTCCGGTCGGCATTCTGGTTTTCCTGCCGGTAGATGTTTGTCGTTTCGTAGCGATGATGCCCATCCGCAATGTAGAGTGCGCCCTCGTCGGCTGCACCCGCGATCTCCCGAGCGGCAGCCCCCTGAATCCGCCACAGCGTGATGGCCACCCCGTCCAACTCGGCGCACGCCAACGGGGCTTCGTCGAGGGCCGCGTCTAGCGCCGCTCGGAGGCGTCCCTGCGAATCCCTCACCATCATGAGCAGCGCCTCGAACATGGCACACGTGCTCCTCATGAGCGCCAAGCGGTCTTCTTTCGGCCCCCGGTGCGTTCGCTCGTGCGGCCTGACCCGACCCGACTCGTACGGCTCGACCGCGACCGCCGCGATCACTCCGGTTCGGGCATGTCGTCTGCCACCTGGCGTGCTGAACTCCTGTCGCACCACATACACGGAGGGCTTCTCGTCCCTGACCAGTACGGAATTGGTCCGCCATTCCGCCAACAGCGAGGCCGCCCGGTCGTACCGGGCTCCACCTCCCTCCGGCAGGATCAACCGCACGATATTCTCCGGGTGCCTCGCGGCGAGCGCCTCACGCTGCTCTTCAGAGATGACGTCGTACGGTGGTGAGATGAGATCGCTCAACAGCCCAAGTGCGGTGAACCGCTCACCAGCGAACGGGGACACTAGGGGTGGGGGAGCTCCCTGCGCCATATCAACCTTCTCGAGACACTCGCGTTTGACTCCGCCTCGCCACCACCGCGGCCGGCAGAGAAGATAACATCTCCTTCATCGCCTCGGTGCCCGACCGCCAAAGACGAGGTGGGCTGGACCGCCCACAAGCCGTCCATTCAGTTGGAGATTGATTTTGGGGAGGCCGGCATCAAGATGTCCAGCGCTCGGATTACGCAGCGCTACACTCCAGAGCATATGATCGGTCGCCACGTTGTGGCGGTAGCCAACTTTCCGCCTCGACGAGTCGGCGAGTTCACCTCCGAGGTTCTCGTGCTGGGAGCCATGTTGGCAGATAACGACGTTGTTCTCCTCCGCCCGGACCAGCCGGTGCCCAACGGCGCTCGGATCGGATAGGGTTTGCCGACCGGAGCTGACTCCCTGGCCGCTACGGTCGTGCAGCCAACATAGCTTCCTCCAAGAGCCGCCGGTACGATAGCAGGCGGGTCTCGCTGAACTCGCCGCGCTGGCTTGCGGCCACGACTGCGCATCCGGGCTCCACAAGGTGTCGGCAGTTGTCAAACCGGCACTGACCGGCGAAGCGGGCAAACTCGGGGAATGACTGCACGACCTCGAGGGGTCCGAGACCCCAAAGGCCGACGTCTCGCAGGCCGGGCGTGTCGACCACGAAGCCCGCGTCGCCGAATGGATGCATTTCCACAGCCACCGTCGTGTGCTTTCCAGTGCGGCTCCGAGCACTGACTTCCTGCGTCCGAAGCTTCAATCCCGGATGGAGAGCATTCAGTAAGCTGGACTTACCCACCCCTGTTGACCCAGTAAACAGCGACACTCGACCTTTCAGTTTCTCGCGAAGCTCGGTGAGCCCGCGGTGCTCCGGAACGCTGGCTATGATCACCTGATACCCGGCGGCCTCGTACGGCTCGGCGAGCAGATTCACATCATTCCCCAAGTCGGCCTTGTTAACCACGACGAGGCTCGGTAGACCGTTCGCTTCGGCGACCGCCACGAAACGGTCGATCATGAGCGGGTCCCAGCTCGGATCCGCAGTGGCTCCAACCACGACCACCTGATCGATATTGGCCGCTATGTTGCGAACACCGCGTCGCTTGCCCGGCATGCGTCGTTTGAGCAGAGAGCGGCGAGGCCGGATCTCCTCGATCGTCACCGATCCCTCTACCTGCATCTCAACGGCCACGCGATCTCCCACTAACACCCGCTCGCTCTTTCCCAGCTTGATTCGGCCCCGAAGTGAAGCCTCGAGGATCTCACCCGCGGCATAGAGACGGTAGCGTCCGCCAGCGATCGAAAGAACGGTGGCCTCCCGCTGCATCTACCAGTCCGAAAGCTCTTGTTTCGTTGCGATGAGACGCTCCAAGTGATTCTTGACATCGTGGAGAGTAAGCGCCCCAAGTTGCAGCTTCACATCCGAGCGTTTGCGTCCCCTAACGAGGTGTTCCGTTTCCAGATGACCCACCGGCTGATCGCCCTCAGGAGACCAGCGGACAAATAAGAGCGCCCCGGCGAATGGCGCGTCAAGGTCAGGGTCCTCCTCAAGGTACATCTCCACCGAGTAGGCCGAGCCATCCGAGCCTTGAAAGGCCGGAGGTCGCGAATGTTTCTCGATGTACCCACCAAGGGTGGAGTCGGGGGTTACAGACGTAACAGACCTTCCTTCAGCAGGCTCATCGCCATGAACGCGACGTTAGCTGGTCGCTCTGCGAGGCGTCGCATAAGGTAGGGATACCAGTGAGTGCCAAACGGCACATAAACTCTCACGTTGAATCCATCACGTCGGAGCTTCCCTTGGAGATCCCGCCGTACGCCGTACAGCATTTGGAATTCAAACTGGTCTGGAGAGAGGTTGCGTGTTCTGACAAATCTAAGAGCGTGCTCGATAAGCGGATCGTCGTGGGTGGCGATTGCCGGGTAGTTACCGTCCGTCAACAACTGTTCCAGCAACTCGACAAAGGATGCTGAGACCTCATGGCGGCGCTGGAACGCAATCTCTGCCGGCTCCGCATAGGCTCCTTTGCACAACCGCACCCTGGCTCCCATGGCGATGAGCTTCGCCACGTCGTCCGCCGACTGCCGCAGGTAGCTCTGAACGACGACACCCGTTGTGTCACCGAATTCGCCGTGCAGTTCCTGGAACAATCTGAGGGTTCGCTCCGTGTGGTGCGAACTCTCCATGTCGAGTCGCACGAAGATCCCAAGCTGCTTGGCGTGCGTGAGCAACTCCCGCACATTGCGTGCACACCAGTCGTAATCCAGATCCAGCCCCATCTGGGTGAGCTTCACGGACACGTTGGCATCGACGCCCGTCTCCGCTATTCGATCGAGAGTGTCGATCACCTCATCGCGGGCCCGCACGGCCTCTTCCCGCTCGGTCACGCTCTCTCCGAGGAGGTCGAGGCTGGCCCTCGTTCCGGTCTTGCCCAGCCGGCGCACTGCGTCGATAGCGCTGTCCAAGGTCTCGCCGGCTACAAACCGCGAGGCCATTCTCTGCGTCAGCGGGTTCCCCCGTACGAAGTCAAACGCCCCCTGGTGCTCGCTCAGCCAAAGCAGGGCGCTGCGTACGACCATTTTCGTTTTGATTGCTCAGGCGGCTGAGTAGAAACGCTCGCCGTGTTCCGCCATGCGCTTCAGATTCGGCGCAGGGGAGAATCTGTCGCCATAAGCGCCCGCCAAGATCTCAAGAGTGTCCACCGCTCTCACCACTCCCATGTCATCGAGATGGCGAAGCGGTCCACCGCGGAATGGAGGGAAGCCGATGCCGAAGATTGCTCCAATATCGCCGTCTCTCGGAGACCGGATCACGCATTCATCGAGGGCCCGCGCCGCTTCGTTCAGCATGGCCAACACGAGGCGCTGCTCAACGTGGGTCTCCGGAACCGGACTGGGCTCCACCTGGAAGATCTGGTAAACCGCTTGATCGACACCCTGCCTCTTCCCCTTCTCGTAGCGATAAAACCCTCTTCCATTCTTTCGACCTTGTCTCCCACCGTCGATCATTCGCTTGAGACCCTCGATGGGAGACATACGATCACCGTAGGCACGGTGCATCACGGATGACGCCTTTTGTGCGACGTCGAGACCCACTTCATCCAGGAGCGTGATTGGGCCCACCGGGAATCCGAAACGTTTCATGACACCGTCGATCTCCTCGATGGGCACGCCCTCATGAACCAAGCGGCCCGCCTCATTGAGGTACGGTGACAGAATGCGGTTGACCCAAAACCCCGGACAATCCCGAGTCACGATCGCTGTCTTGCCCATCTTGCGACCGAACGTCAGCGCCGTAACCGTCACCCACGGTGCGGTCTCTTTGGTGACGATCACTTCCAGCAACGGCATCTTCTCAACCGGCGAGAAGAAATGCATGCCGATCACCCGCTCTCGATGCTTGACTGCCTCGGCAATCTTGGCGATGGGAATCGTGCTGGTGTTGGAGGCAAGGATGCAGTCCTCGCGTACCTGTGTCTCGAGGTCGCTGAACACCTGGTGCTTGATTTCGAGGTCCTCGAACACAGCCTCGATCACGAGATCGGCTCGACCAAAACCAGACCAATCCACACCGCCGGATATGAGAGAGTCCAGGCGGCGGAAGTCGTACTTGCTGATGCGACGACGCTTAAGCCCGCTCTTGAGGATCTTTCTGGTCGCTTCCAGGCCATTCCCGATGCCCTCCCATGCTGTGTCACGGAAGCGCACATCAACCTTCGCACGTGTAACTGCCGTGCCGCCGATCCCCGCCCCCATGAAGCCAGCGCCGACAATCCCCAAGTTCACCACCTTTCGCGGCTCGGGGGTTGGGCCCTCTTCATCCACGCCGGTGTCCTTCTTGAGGGCGGTGGTGGCGAAGAAGATCTGAACGAGCTTGCGCGACACATCTCCCACCGCCAACTCGGCAAAATGCTCAGCCTCTCGTTGGAGGCCGGCTTTGAGGCCACGGCTGAGCCCGTGCCACACAGCGTCGAGGGCTGCAACGGGAGCTGGATAGTGACCGCCTGTCTGCTTCCTCAGTTGCTCCGACGCCTTCGAGAAAACCAGCCGCCGACCCAGCGGGTTTCGGTCCAGAAGCAGACCCGCAAACCCACCCCTGCCCCGACGGGGGCGCCACCCCTCGGCCAGCCGACCAGCCGCCTGTAAGGCCACTTGCTCGAGCACCGCGGGATGGACCACCTCGTCCACAAGCCCCATCCGCTTAGCGCGCTTGGCCGGAACGGTCTTGCCGGCGAGGATGATGCCGAGGGCAGCCCTGGCCCCGATGAGACGGGGAAGCCGTTGACATCCTCCGGCTGCCGGGAGGATGCCGAGCTGGACCTCCGGAAGACCCAAACTCGTCTTCGGATGATCTGTGGCGACGCGGTAGGTGCATGCCAGGGCGGTCTCCAATCCGCCTCCCAGACAGGGGCCGTGAATGCCTGCGACCACAGGCTTGCCGAGTTCGGCGAACTGATTGACGAGTGCCTGCCCCGTCCGCACGAGGTTCAACGCCTCTTCGGCGGATTCGAGGGCCACGAACTCGTCGATGTCGGCACCGGCGATGAAGTTGTCCGGTTTTCCGGAAAGCAATACGACCGCGCGAACTTCGGGGTCCCTCGCGAGGTCTGGAAGGATGCCGTCCAGTTCGTCTCTGACAGCTTTGCTTATCTTGTTAACGGGTTGGTCGGGCAAATCAAAAACTACTTTGGCGATGCCGTCACGCCGGTCGATAGTGAACGCGTTCATTCTCAGCTACGCTCCAAGACCATGGCGAACCCCATCCCGCCCTGTGCACACACCGAGATCAGGCCGAACTGCACGTCGCGCCGCTTCATCTCGTTGGCGAGAGTGAGGGTGATGCGGCCACCAGTTGCACCGAACGGATGGCCAATGGCAATGGACCCACCCATGACGTTCAAAGTGTCTCGGTCAACTTGTCCGACGGGTTCCGACCGACCCAGCCTCTCTTCAGCCCACTTCTTCGACTCGAGAGCTTGAATGTTGGAAAGCACCTGTGAGGCGAAGGCTTCGTGCATCTCGACGAGACCGAACTCTCGAAACGTGATGCCGGCTCGATCCATAGCGCGGGGGACGGCAAATGCGGGGCCCATAAGCAGCTGTTCCCCGGGATCGATTGCCGCGACGGCGTAAGATCGAATGTACGCAAGCGGTTCATACCCCAGCGATCGCGCAGCCTCTTCACTCATCAACAGCACCGCAGAGGCTCCATCGGTGAGGGGAGAGGAGTTGGCCGCTGTCACGGTTCCGTATCGCCGGTCGAAGACGGGCTTGAGCTGGGCCATCTGCTCTAGACCCGTGTCCTTGCGAATCCCATTGTCGCTCGTCACCGGTGGTTGGCCCGGCTTCACGAAGATCGGCACGATTTCAGCAGTGAGCCGTCCGTCCTCGGTGCCCTGCGCCGCGAGTCTGTGGCTCCTGAGCGCGATCTGATCCTGTGCTTCCCGGCTGATGCCGTTTTCCTTCGCCATCTTCTCCGCCGACTGACCCATTGTCTCACCGGTAGATGGTTCAGCAATCGCCGGAGCAAGTGGGATGAAATCTCTTGGTCTAATCCGTGCGATGAGCTTGAGCCGCTGTCCCATTCCCCGCGCCTTCGACAACGCGAGCAGCGTATCCCGCATTCTCCTCGAATGAAGAATCGGAACATCTGACAGGCTCTCCGCACCGCCCGCGATTACCACGTGTGCATTGCCGCTCAGAATCTGATCGTGTCCGTGAGCAATGGCGGAGTTGGCCGACGCACACGCACGATTCACAGCTGCGGCGGGGATAGAACGGGGAAACTGAGACAGGAGACTCACTTCTCGAGCGAGATTTGGGATGAGAGGACTCGGGACTACCTGCCCAAAGAACATCTCGTCAACAACGTTCCCATCGAGATTCATGCGGTGGACCAACTCGACGACTGTCCGTCGTGCAAGGTCCACGGGCGATACGTCTTTGAAGTCGGTACCCGCCCTGGCAAAGGGCGAGCGACAGCCCCCGACCACTGCAACACGCCTTCCGTTTTTTTGCATTGTCATAGCCCGTAAGCTAGCGGGTCACGAATCGGCCGACCAGATAGCCTCTTGTGGAGGGCGGGCTTTGGGAAGCATCATTTCAGAGGGCGCCGCGCCAAGACGCTCCCTACGGCCATGTTTCGTCCATCGATGACCTCGATGACTTCTCGCGCAAATTGCAATTCAAAGGGCTCGACGAGGGAAAAGAGCTCGCCGGATTTGAGGAGATGATCGTCAGATTTCGGACCCCAGCCAAATTCCGCTTGGCTTTCCAGGAACGTTTCCATCATCAGATGGCCGCCGGGGCGGACCGCGTTCTTGAAGTCGGCCATCCTGTTGCGGTCGAGGTAGTTGAACACCATTACCATATCGAACGACGTGCCCGGCAACTCCATGCAGCGAAGATCCCCACAGCTCCAAGTGATCGACGCACCGTGCTCCAGTGCCGTACTCTGCGCCGCCGTGACCTTCTTGCTATCGGCATCGATAGCCACTACATCGGCTCCGAGCAGCGCAGCTGCCGTCGCGTGACGACCGTTTCCGCACGCCAGGTCCAAGACGTGGGCGCCTGGACGAAACAATCCGGCGTGCCACGCGAACCATGTACTCGGTCGATCCAATCCCTGCGCTGACGACGTCGTGGACTCCCCCTTTTCTCAAGCAACCCGAACTGCAAACATCGCCGCCATGGCGGCGCAGCCCGTTGACCTCCTAATAATCGGCTCCGGTATCACCGGCGCCGGCGTCGCCCGCGATGCGGCCATGCGCGGGATCCACACGGCCATCATAGATAAGGGCGACTTCGGGGGAGGCACAAGCAGCCGCTCCTCCCGACTCGTTCACGGCGGCCTGCGCTACCTCGAGGTGGGCGACTGGAGGCTCGTTTTCGAAGCGAGCCGAGAGCGTCGCGTCCTCCTCAAGACCGCTCCCCACCTCGTCCGGCCGCGTTCGTTCATCTTCCCCATTCACCGCGGCGGCCGGCTCTCCAGGATCAAGCTTGCGGCCGGCCTGACCTTGTACGACGTCATGGCCCTGCTCCGCAATGTGCGAAGGCATCGGATGTTGGGCAAGCAAAAGACGCTGAAGGCTGAACCGAACCTGCGTCGCTCCGGCCTCAAAGGCAGCGGCCGGTATTACGATGCCCAGTGCGACGATGCCAGGCTCACGTTGGCTACCGTCCGGAGCGCTCACGAGCATGGGGCTCTGGCCGCCAACTACGTGTCGATGGACGATCTCGAGCGGGCAGACGGTCGGGTCCGCGGCGCCCGAATCACCGACCTCATCACCGGTGAAAGTTACACGATCCATGCCCGAGTGGTCGTCAATGCCACCGGACCGTGGTCGGACCGACTACGCGCCAAGGACGGTGAGGGGCCGGCTCTGAGACCCACCCGCGGCGTACATGTGGCCGTCCCACGGCACCGCCTCGGCAACCATGGGGCGGTGACGGTGATCTCCCCGCTGGATGGCCGGGTCATGTTTGTAATCCCTTGGGGAGAACTGTCTTACGTGGGCACCACGGACACGGACGATGAGACTGATCCGGACGAGGCCAGGGCTAATGCCGATGACGTGGTTTACCTCCTCCGTTCCGCCAACGCCCTGTTCCCCGACGCTCGACTCCAGTCCGATGACGTGGTGTCGACCTGGGCTGGCATTCGCCCCCTCCTCAAGCCCGAAAACCCCATGGATCCCAGTTCAGTGTCCCGCGAGCACAAGGTCTTGGAGGGCCCGTCTGGCATGATCTCCGTGGTTGGGGGCAAGCTGACCACCTACCGGGTGATGGCCAGGGAAGTGATCGATCTGGTGGCCAACCGCCTCCACGAGTTGGACGGCCGCGGTGTCGCCCCGAGAGCACGAACCGATAAGGAATCTCTTCCCGGGGGCGAGGTGGCCGACACTGACGTCCTGGTCAAGGAGATCACGGCAGAGGGGTACGCACACGACGTCGCACGCCATCTCGTGGAGTCGTACGGGACTGAGGCCGCTGCCGTCCTGCGGCTAGCTCAGTCAGACTCCGATCTCAACAGGCCGGTCGTGCCCGACCACCCGGTCCTGCGGGCCGAGTTGGTACATGCCGCCCGCCGAGAGATGGCGATGACCCTCTGCGATCTCTTGATGCGGAGGACGCACCTTTACTTCGAGGTAATGGGACACGCACTGCCAGAGGTGCCGGCGGTGGTTGACCTTGCCGCTCAAGAGCTGGGGTGGGATGGGGGCCGCAAGGCAACCGAACTCGCCCGGTACCTGCAGCAAATCCAGCACTCGATGGCTTTCCGGGATGACCTACGGGCCTAACCACCCCCCATCGTGTGAACTAACCCGCCCCAATCGAAGGCCGACTTCAATCTCTTGATCACATACTGGACCGCGTCTTCCGGATCATCGGTGACATAGATCAACTCGAGGTCTTCGGGCCCGATGTGCCCAGCCTCCAAGACCGTTTTTCCAAGCCACTCCAAGAGTGGCTGCCAGTAGCTCCTCCCCATCAGCACGACGGGGAAGTTCCGGATCTTCGCCGTTTGGATGAGGGTGAGCGCTTCGAACAGCTCGTCGAGGGTGCCAAATCCACCGGGGAAGACAATGAATGCGGACGAGTACTTCACAAACATCGTCTTTCGGACGAAGAAATACCGAAAGTTGATTACACGGTCTGCAAAGGGGTTTACGCCCTGTTCCTGAGGAAGCTCGATGTTCAAACCCACCGACAGGGTATTCGCCTCGTGTGCGCCTTTGTTGCCCGCTTCCATGATGCCGGGGCCCCCACCGGTGACCACAGCGACATTAACCCTTCCGAAGCTCCGCGCGGTCTCCACTGCCAGCTCGTACCACTTGGTGCCGGGCCTTGCACGTGCGGATCCGAATATGCACACCGCGTGTTCAACGTCAGACAGCTCGTCAAAACCCTCGATGAACTCACCTATGATGCGTAGGACGCGCCAAGGGTCGGTGTGAACGTAGGCGGGCCTGTCCCGGGCGGGGCGGAGCTCGAAGAGGACCTCGTCCTCCGTCCTCCTAGCCGCTCCCGGCTTTTGCGGGTGCAGGCTTGGCTCGTCTTGAGTGCTCATCGATTCGCGACTCCTGTATTCCTAGTCTCCCTGTCGGCCGGCGAATCCAGCCGACAAGATTCCCACCGCTTGACCTCGTCCGTCAGCTGGTGGGGAATCGCTCGAGAGGCACGGAGTGAGGGATGGCCGAAGAGTCAGCCCTCAGCCAATATACAGGCATCGGAGAAACAGCGTCCACCGTCGGCATGCCCAAGCGATAACGCAGCAGGCCTCGGATCGATCGAGCCGACCGAAGGGACATTCCGTAAACGTCCGATCCGTGGGAGAGTCTGCGGACGAGACCGGCCCGGAGAATTCGCCCGGCGATGAATCATCGAAGCACTCCCACCGAGCCCAAGCACCGTGGCCAGGGTCCTGACGGTTCGCAAGATCGAGCTGGTGCCGAGGACGGCATTCGGGCTGGCGGGCAAGGTGGTTGGATCAAATTGGTGTTCCAGCTCCTCGCCCGCGCCGCGTTCAAGCCGCGGGTGGTGTTTGACCTGTTGATCATGGTCTGGGCATTCCGTGCCCGGGACTGGTATCGCAGGCCACCCTTTCTTCCCATTCCGCCACGCGAATACACTCGGTGGCGGATGTATACGGCATACGGCCAGGAATCAGCTGTTCCACCTGCGGAGGACGTGATTCGATTCGCTCGTTGGCGCCGCCGCATGATGCGGCCGTGACACCCGAGCGAAGGTCAGCGCTGGTGAAGGAGCGATCGAGCGCCCTGGGCTTCGAAGCGTGTGGCGTCACCGATCTGTCCTCTCCACCGCACGGCAGGGCACTCACCAACTGGCTCGCCGAGGGCATGGCAGGGACGATGACATACATGCACCGGCAAGCAAAACGAAGGCTAAATCCGGCCCAGATCATCACAGGCGCCACAAGGGCGATCGTAGTCACCGGGAACTATTACCATTCCGATCGCAGACCGCATCCGCCGACAGAGGTCGGATGGGTCGCCAAGTACGCCCATGGTGCCGACTACCACGCGGTGCTCCGCGAGCCCCTCAATGAACTCGCGGCATATGTCTGCTCGCTAGGGGGCGGGGGCGATGACATCCTCGCTCGCGCATTTGTCGATGCCGGGCCGGTGCCCGAGCGGGAGTTGGCACAGCGAGCCGGATTAGGCTGGATCGGCAAGAACACCATGCTCATCGATCCGCGGCGAGGCTCATACACGTTCTTGGCAACGGTACTCACCAACCTCGACCTAGCCATCGATCTTCCCTTTGAGGCAGACCGGTGTGGATCGTGTCAACGCTGTCTCGACGCTTGTCCCACCAGCGCCTTCCCTCGTGAGCGGGTTCTGGACAGCCGATTGTGCGTTTCGTATTTGACCATCGAGCACAAGGGCGAGATCGACGAAGACTTGGCCGCAAAGATGGGCAACTGGGTTTTCGGGTGTGACGTCTGCCAGGACGTCTGCCCATGGAACATCAAATTCGCAGGGAATGCGACCGAGCGAGTCCTCGAGTGCGACGAGTCAATGGCCTATCTCGATCTCAATCGGTTGATGGAGATCGGTACAGAGGATTTTGATCGGGAATTCGGCCAGACTCCCCTCGAGCGACCGGGGGCTGGCGGGTTGCGACGCAACGCTCGGATCGCCCTTGCCAATTCCAGGAGAGCACGGGAATGGCCGATGCAGTGACGGACGCTCTATTGCGACGACGGCTGACCGAAATCCAGGGACGGATGCGGGATGGCCTGGAGAAGGTTGATCCTCACAAACACCTAGTGGGCCGTCCGGTCAGCTACGAGGTCATCTCGGGACGGACTGTGGAGGTGGTGTTCCGGGAGGTCCCAAGGATCGACGAGGCCGAGGTGCTTGGCGTCAAGCGCCTCATCGGCGATGAGTGTTTCTGCAGCGTATCACCCCAGACGGCCGAGACGTTAACGGTACGGTTCGTCATTCCACTGACGAACCCCTAGCTGGTGCGATGCTGGCCGCCCCGCACACACCGCGACCGCCTACCGCCTCCTCTCGAGTCCCATGCTGGCAGATCACAGGCCGGTGGGATGCTCCAGGAACTCCCAGGGAATGCCAAAGCGCTTCCCGACGTGTTCCGCCAGTGCTTTGACGCCGACGGTCTCCGTCGCGTAATGGCCGGCATAGATCACGTTGAGACCCCACTCTTCAGCGTCGAAATAGGTGTGATGGGCACCTTCGCCGGTCACGAAGGTATCCAGGCCAGCATCCTTGGCGTCTCGGATCATTGACCCGGCAGCTCCGCTCACGATGCCGACCCGTGAAACCCGCTCCGGACCGGTAGCGATCAGCCTGGGCTCGACGCCGAGAACAGTTCTCAAGAAGGAAACCAGCTGATCCCGGTGGAGGTCCAACACTCCATGGAGCCCGATCGGAGTCCCGTGGAGTTCCCCAAAGGGTTCGGGATCTGCAAGCCCGAGCTCTCGCGCCAGGATAGCGTTATTCCCGACCTCCGGGTGACAGTCCAACGGCAGGTGTGCCGCATAGAGAGCGATGTCACTTGCCAGCAGTCGGCTCATGCGCTGCCAATGCCTGCCCGTGATGGGCTCGAGCCCGCGCCAGAACAATCCGTGATGAACCAGAAGCAGGTCGCCCTGGGCGCCAATGCTGGACTCGATCGTCGCCAGGCAGGCATCGACCGCTGCCGTAATCTTGGACACCTCTCCGGAGCTTTCGACCTGCAGCCCGTTCAGGGCGCGAGGATCGTCCAGCACCTCCGTGATCCGGAGATAGTCGTCCAGATACGCAACGATGTCGCTGAGCCTGACGGACACGGGTGACTTCCGGCCCTAGATCGCGCGCCGGGGCTGCTTGGTGGGCCTAGTAAACAGAAAACGACACTCCCAAAACATATTGTAGACAGTATGGTGACATCTTAGACACGGCCTCTTCGCTACGGCGGAATTAAGTGATTTGTTGTCAGGCGGTTATGTCACCACACCTAACAAGCCACACAAGTGAGCAATCTAACCGGCTCAGAATGACCTGGCGCTTCGGGCGGGGTGGCCCTGGTCCTCTGCCACCGCGTGCGGAGTGCTCGCAATCGGCTCGCCGACAGCGTTTCGGACACCCTCTGAATCCTCTCTCTTTCGGTTCAGAGCCTTCGGGTCCTCCATCCGCACATTTCCGTTCACCTCGCCACCCTCGTGGACGAGGATTCGTTGGGTGGTAATGTCGCCGTTGACGACGGAGCCCACCTGAACTTCCACCCGCTCATCCGCCAAGATCGCCCCCCGCACCAGACCCCCAATCACTGCCTCGCGGGTGTAGATATCACCCTCGACTTCACCTCCCTTTGCCACCAAGACTTGCCGCTCGGCGCGGACGCTACCACAGATCTTACCCTCGACCTTCACCACACCGTTCGTGTTCAGCTCGCCAGTTATCTGCATTCCGGACGCTACGATCGACAGGCCGGGCTCCTTGCTGGAAGACCTCGAACTGGGGCGTTCGGCATCTCCTCCGCCCGACGAGAACTTCGCCATGCTCATGTCTCCTTTCCGAGAAGGGCCGGGATCGGATCGATAGAGAGGCCGCCGCGACGCATCTCGAAATGTAAGTGTGGTGCCGTGGACCGCCCGGTGCTTCCGGACAGGGCTATGACCTGACCAGCGTCAATCTGGTCCCCCGCCGCTACCAGAAGCCGTGACGCATGACCATACATGGTTTGATACCCGTCTGGGTGGTCTACCAGCACGAACAAACCGTATTCGGGGTCGTTGCCAGCCTGGGCCACGGAGCCGCCGCCGGCTGAACGTATCGGAGTGCCTCTGGTGACGGCGATGTCGACCCCGGGGTGCGCCTCTCCCTCGCTACCAGCCACCACCTGGCCTCGAGTGACGACGCCCCTAAACAGGGTGGAATCCATGGGCCAGTGAGAGGGGACAGAGGGACCGCTTTCGTATCGCGGTGGAGCGCCCGGCGTCCGCGCGTACATCGAAACGGCCAATGCCAACTCACCGTCGCCGACCTCCGCAGCGCGGACGATGTTCGCCCCGAGCATCGACCTCACCTGGGAGTAGGTCGCTTCCAGCTCAGAGAGCGTCTGTGCCAGCTGTCGCACCTGCTCATTCTCGGCCGAGAGTCTGTCGATTTCGCGTCTCAACCCCGGCACCTGCGCAGCGATCCTACCCACAGGGGCATATGAGACAGCGCCGAGGACAACGAGTCCGAGAAATACGGCGCCGCTGATGCCCGCAAAGCGCAGGAGCCAAGCTGGGAAGCGGAGCGTGCGGGACTCCAACTCCCCGTCGCGGTGTATCACGATAGTGACCGAAGGTCGTCTCTTCTTCATCGATTACCCGTCAAATGGCTTGCCCAGCACAACCTCAAGGATCCGTGAAAGGTCATCGTTGGAATAGAAGTTTATCGTGATGCGACCGCTTCCCTTGCCGCGGGTAGCGATGAACACATCCGTTCCCAATCTGTTCCTGAGCGCATCCTCGACGCGGCGCGCCTGAAACTCCTCAGGTGTTTGATTTCTCGTATAGCGTGGACGTCGCTTGGTCGGCCGCTTCTTGCGCGCCAAAGATTCCACTTCCCGCACCGACAAGCCGCCGCTCACCGCGCGTTGAGCCAGCGCAGGAATGGCGCTCTCATCCTCTACTTGGAGAAGAGCCCGTGCGTGGCCGGTGGACAGCTTCCCCGTGTGCACCAGGTCCTGGACACTCTTTGGAAGCCGGAGCAGTCGTAGTGCGTTGGTGATCGTCGAGCGGTCGCGACCGACGAGTTTGCCCACCTCTGCCTGCGACACCTGAAACTCGTTGATCAACCGGCGATACCCCATCGCCTCGTCGATCGCGGAGAGTGAATCTCGCTGCAGATTCTCGACTAGGGCCAGGGTGAGCAATGTCCGATCATCGACCTCACGCACCACGGCGCCAATGGCAAGCCAGCCCAACTGTTCGGCCGCGCGCCAGCGTCGTTCACCCGCAATGAGTTCGTAGTTTCCATCTTCAGCCGGACGCACCACCACGGGCTGTAGCAGACCAGACTGTTTCATGGAGTGCTTCAGCTCTTCAAGGGCCTTGGCATCAAACTCTTGCCGAGGTTGATAGGGGTTTGGGCGAACGGAAGCGAGAGGAATCTCGGTTAGCGATCCACCGGCGCGCGCGTCAGCAGCGGCCGGGCCGAGCAACGCCTCTAAGCCGCGTCCCAGCCTGCGTCGCGTTTTCGTCATGTCGCCATCCTACGAAACATGCGACGCCGGCTCGAGCCAGCGATTGATGTGCGCTTGTGTCTTCGTTCTTCGCACGACTTCCTGGGCCAGTGCGAGATATCCCTTGGCACCAACTGACTGCACGTCGTACAAGAGCAGGGGCTCTCCAAAACTCGGCGCTTCGGCGATGCGAACGTTCCGGGGGATGATGGTCCGGTAGACTTGTCCTGCGAAGTACTCCTTGGCTTCTTCCGCGACTTGCTTCGACAAGTTGAGACGCGCGTCGTACATGGTGAGCAGCACACCTTCGATGGTGAGATCCGCGTTGAAGTTCTGCTGAACCAGCTTGACGGTATTCAATAACTGGGAAAGGCCTTCGAGTGCGTAGTACTCGCACTGAATAGGAATGAGCACCGAGTCTGCCGCCGCAAGCATGTTGAGCGTGAGGAGTCCGAGCGACGGGGGACAGTCAATGAGAACGTACTCGTACGCATCGCGAATGCCGTCCAGGTTGCGGCGCATCAGCGACTCGCGCCCTGTGCGGTTTACCAGCTCGATCTCAGCACCGACCAGATCCTGGGTTGCAGGCACGACATCCAACACGCTCAGCTTTACCCGATTCATGATGACGCTCTTCAGAGACTTCGTGCCCATGAGCGCATCGTAGAGAGATGCTCTGATCTGCGCGCGGTTAATGCCGATTCCACTCGTGGCGTTGGCCTGGGGATCCGCATCCACGAGCAGCGTCCTGTGTTCGGCGGCAGCGAGGGAGGCAGCCAGGTTGACCGCCGTCGTGGTCTTGCCGACACCACCCTTCTGGTTCGCGAT
>JBDHFY010000017.1:0-26936 GCA_039590195.1 Gemmatimonadota bacterium
AGGTGTGCCCGCTCTTCTTCCAGTTGGGGACGGGCGACGCGCTCCAGTACACCTACGAGAACGCGGGCTTCTCCGACATCGTCACGGAGCGATTGTCCACGACCCTGCTGTACGAGCGCGGCGAGGATGCCATCGGCGCCGCCTTTGCCGGGGGACCTGTCGCCCTCGCCTATTCCCGGTTCGACGACCGTACCCGGGAGGAAGCCCACGCCGAGTATCTCGCGTCCATCGAGCCGTACCGTAACGGAAACGGATTCGAGATACCGGGTGAGTTCGTCGTCACGAGCGGCCGGAAGTCGAAATCCGTATCTGCTTGACGGGGCGGCCCCTCCCTGCGTAAGCTCGAGACGATGTAGTTGGCACGGAACCCGAATCCTCCCATTGGGGAGTGACCTGACGACGCTTTCGTGACGTACGTTCGCCCATCCAAGAAGGAAGAAATCGATGGCTCTCTATACAGCTCTCGCCGAGATACTGGGTGGCACCTGGATCACGCAGGTCGAAGGCGACACACCGGAAGAAGCGCTGTCCCAGTGGGCCCAGGACCTGGACATCTCGGAAATCAAAGACTTCGGGGAGCCACACAAGCAACACCTGATAGGCGCCGTTTCAAAAATCGACAGCC
The DNA here is from genome assembly GCA_039590195.1 of Gemmatimonadota bacterium. Classification (GTDB taxonomy): domain Bacteria; phylum Gemmatimonadota; class Gemmatimonadetes; order Gemmatimonadales; family GWC2-71-9; genus JBDHDY01. The sequence goes on from JBDHFY010000017.1 coordinate 626, forward strand.
ATTCCCATCCGACTCTCATCGACGGCTGCTGCAATGCGTGGGTCTGGTACACCAAGACGCAGGATGAGGAGTTGGTGCTCGTCTATATCGTCGAGACAGTGAAGACCGTGTGCTGAGCCTCTAGAACCTGCCTCCGTCACCGTGTCGGTGACAACCGTAGCAGTTTACCTTACCGCTCATTGCCAGCCGCTCGTGGCAGGTGTTGCACCAATACCCACCGCTCGTCGCATCATTCTTGTCCACGTTATCGGTCACACCGTACGCGTACGTCGAAAACCCCTTTCGGTCCGCAAACGGCAGCGAGTCGCCTGGGCCACCGTTCTTCCTGAACATCATCTCGACGAGGTGGAAGAGTGTGGTGGTTCCTGGCGCGGGACCGATATCCTTGTCGATGACCACATGTGGAGTGTGGCATGTCCAGCACGGTATCACGTCGCCCTGCACCCAGCCGGTCCCGGCTCGAAGATCAGTGGCCGAGGCCGTACGACCTCCCATCGCGTCGGCAGCCCAGGTGCTCTGGATGTTCACGAGCGTCGGACTGGTGTGATCCAGCACGCCCGGTGGGAAGGTGCCGTCGTGGCAGTCGAGGCAGAACTCGCTGAGGGTGTCGCTCGTCGCCGAGTAGTAGTACCAATCGGTGCCCACCACGTGGTTGTCGCCGGCGGTCGGGTCGGGATCGAGGACATACGGCAGCGACGACGTCGCCGTGTGAGGGTTGTGGCAGTTGATGCACTCGAGTTTGGCGCCACTCGTCGTCTGGGCGCTGTACTGCACGTCGTGCCGGTCGTTGAGGTTGGGGTTCGAGTTCAACCCGGTGGCCGTCTGCACCCAGTTGATCGCTTGACTGAAACCGGTCGCCAAGTCTGTAGAGGCCGGACCGTCGCTGTCGTGGCACTGCAGGCAGAAGCCTTCCTGCACGTTGGCACTGTCCGGCGTGCCCGCCGCGCCAACGTCCGGCATCAGCATTTTCGGCTTTTCAGATCCGTGGCCGCTCCCGTGGCATCCGAAGCACGAGGCCTTTCCGGCAGCGTTGTGCGAGACTGGCGAACTCCACGTCGCGAGATCCACTACCACCGGCGGTGTGAGTCCGTCACTGAATGGAGCAGAGCCTCCCGCAGCGTCGGCATCGTGGCACGCCAGGCAGAATGGGGCCAGCTTGTCGGCCTCGGTCTGGTCGACGAACGGATCTCCCGTAAGCACCACTACCTTGGCCGGATTCGTCGGATCGTCCACGTCTTTGAGCCGCACATTACCGGCCTGGTGCAGGCTCTGGTCGTGGCACGTCTCGCAGTCGCTTTCCGGAATCGAATCCGGCGGGAACACTCCGGTGTCGATGTGGTGGCTCGTCCGTCCGAATTCACCGAGCATCGCCCGGCGCCCGGACGCAGGTATGCCATCTCCGTTGTCTTGAGCCTGGTTGTGGCACGCGACACAGCTACCGGCCCCCTGGAAGCCGGAGTCATGACTGTGGCAAGTGATGCAGTCCACCGCCGCGTTGTGCTGTCCCGCGCCCCCGTCGTTGCGGTGCTGGGCGGTCGTCGTGTGGCACACCTCGCACACACCGTCGTAGGTGGCGTCTCCATCTGCGTAGGAATTCGCACCTGTCGTGGCGGTGAATATGACATCCTTGTCTCCACTGTTCGGCGTGGCGACGGTGGTCGGGATCATGAAGAGATTGCCGCCTGCCTGCGATTCGTGGTCGTGGCAATCCCAACAATTGGTCGGCTGGCTATGCTTGGACCCGTTGTGGATGTTCACGTCTTTCGGCACGGGAACGTCGTCGCCGTCCCGATTCACGGTGGCCGGCCCGGCAGGGCCGTGACAAGAAAGGCAGAGATCCTCCACCACCGCGGTGTCCCGGAGCGCGGTGTACGAGCCGCCGTGCAGATCGTGGCAGAACGCGCAGTTGTGCTTGACCTGAGCCCACACCGCCCCATTCGACGAGAGCGGCGCGCCCGCCGCGAGCGCCAGGACTCCCGCGAAGACGGCCAGCCACCTCACCGTGGCGTCGCTCCGTCCAGAAATACTTCCACGGAGCCGGACCGATTGCTGGTGACAAAGAGGTCTCCATCGGTCCCGACGGCCACATCCAGGGGGAGGCGGAGTCCTGCTGTGCCCGGATCTCTACCGCCCAAGGTCTCAACGACCTGCTTGGCAGCCCTGTCGATGACAAGCACCTGAGCCAACAGCGCATCCGCCAGGTAGATTCGTCCCTGCCCATCCACATCCATCCCCTGGGGACGGGAGAAGCCTCCCAGACAACCCGACGCTCCACAGTTCCCGTCTCCGGATATCCGGTCTACGAAATTCCCATCGTAGTCAAAGATCTTGACGGCGGCGTCACCTCCCGGACTTCCGTAGTCGCTGACGTAGACCTCTCGACGCGTGGCATCTACGGCGATCCCCGTTGGCGACTGAAGCCGGTCCTCGGCCGCCCCGGGTCCGGAGATCCTTCCCTGAGATCTCCCCTGGTAATCGAAGATCTTGACCTCTCTGGCTGCGCCGTCCACGACAAAGATGAGCTCGAGGTCCGGATCGATGGCGAGGTCCGTGGGATACTCCGCGGCGCCAGCGCCGAAGGAGCGCAGCAGGCGCCCGTTCGTCGCGTCGTAGACCTCGACGGTTCGCTTGCCCACGTTCCCGACGAAGATCCAGCCGCCTGCCAGGCCAACGGCCAGGGGTTTGCCGCGTACGTAGAACCCAAGTCCGGGGGCGCGGGTCGTGGGGTCCACGACGACGATCGTCCCGTTGCCGGGATCGGAGACCAACAACCTGCCCATGGGTGTTACCGCCAACCGCATGGGCGACCGCAGGGATTCGGTGAGCACTGTCGTGAGTTCGGGCTCGCCGGCCCGTGGCTCCGGGTCGGACTCCGTGGGAACATCACGGTCGGCCCAGCAACTCGACGCAAGAACGAGAATCCCCCCAAGGCCGGCGACCAGCACACGACGAGGGATGTGAGATTTCATAGCAATGTCCCGGGCTAGGCGTTTGAACCCAGGTCTATGAGCGGTCCTCAATCCTTTACGAGCCCTTGCAGGTCCCTTCCCTGCGGCGATTCAATCCCGACAAAACGAGTCTGAATTGCGCTCACACGGCACCGCTCGTCTGTAAGAGGATTGCAAAATGGCCCCCCAAGGCGCGATGGGCTGCATCACATCCTCCGACGCGCGCCGCGGCCGGCCGAGCAGCCTAGGTCTGTCCCCGGCTACCGGCCAGGGATAGCTTCAGCCGCCAAACCGCCCTCAGGAGCCACCGTGATGACTGCCGAACCCGACCCAACGACCCCGAACCGATGCATCTCGCTGCACGCCGGCGTGCGGCTGATGGCCGGTGTCATGGTCGCCGTCATGGCCTGTGCCCCCGGACGAGACGCCGCGTCAGACGGGAACCGCCCCAATGTCGTCTTCGTCCTGATCGACGACGCGCGGTGGGACGACGTGAACGAGCACCCGTTCGTGACCTTACCGAACATCGACCGCCTCGCACGCGAGGGCGCCTCGTTTCAGAACTTCTTCACGACCGCGCCGTTATGCTCGCCGAGCCGTGCGGGCTTTCTCACCGGGCAATACGCCCACACAAACGGGATCGTCGACAACGCAGAGCGCAACGAGCAGAGTCATGCACTCGTCACGTTTCCACGCCTGCTCCATGACGCGGGGTACCGCACGGCTTTTGTCGGCAAATGGCACATGGGGCATGAAGACGACTCGCCGCGGCCGGGGTTCGATCGTTGGGTGAGCTTCAAAGGGCAGGGGAAGTTTTTCGACCCCGACATCAATGTCGACGGGACGACGGCGCCGACCCCGGGATACATGACGGACATTCTCAACCAGCACGCGGTTGACTTCGTCCGATCCACCGGCGACGAACCGTTTCTGCTCTATGTGTCCCACAAGGCCATCCATCCCGACGTGTATCCCAATTACGTTCGGACCTTTCCACCGGCGCCACGTCATGAGCAGCTCTACGAGGGTGAGCGGATCGCGCGACAGCCCAACGCCGCGGCGGGAGTAGCGGGCAAGCCGGCGCTCGCCAGACCAATCGATCACAACGACCCCCGAAGCCCGGAGGGAGGCACACCCGACCAAGTCATCATGAATCGCCTCCGGATGCTGAGTGCGGTGGACGACGGCATCGGCGAATTGCTGGCGGCCCTCGAGGCCTTGGGCAAGCTCGATAACACTGTTTTTGTCGTGACGAGCGATCAGGGTTTCTTCTACGGGGAGTTCGGACTGGCGCAGGAACGGCGACTGGCCTACGAGGAGAGTATCAGGATCCCACTCATCGTCCGCTATCCGCCGAAGGTGGCTTTCGGCACACGGCCTATCGCCGTGGGCCTCAACATCGACGTGGCGCCGACGCTCCTCGACCTCGGGGGCGCGCCGATCCCCGAGTGGATGGAGGGACGTTCAATGGTACCGGTGTTGGAGGGAAACACCCCGGCGGATTGGCGGAAGTCGTTCGTCATCGAGTACTATACCGATGAGGTTTTTCCCCGAATCTTCCAGATGGGGTACAAGGCGTTGAGGACCGAGCAGTACAAGTACATTCGTTACTCCGAGCTCGAGGGAATGGACGAACTCTACGATCTCGTTGCCGACGCGCACGAAATGCACAACCTGCTACCCGGGGAGGCCGGTAGCTCCCCTCTCGCCGACTTGGAAACCGAACTCGACCGTTTGCTCGCGTCATCAGCGTCCATCACGAGATGACATTTTGCCTGGCTGCGGCCCGTCGATTCCTTATCTTGTTCACCGTCGCCCACATCATGTGGCCCGGTGATGCCGCATCTCAACCGTCTCCAAACGACTCCCTGAGGATGATCGCCATAACCATCGACGATCTTCCTCTCGGCGGTCCGGATGTCGGGGTTTCGAGAATGCGCGCCATGACCCGGCAGCTTCTGCGCACTATCACTGAGAATGCCATCCCGGCGGTGGGTTTCGTCAACGAGCGAAAGCTGTACGCCACGGGCGAGGTAGATGAACGCATCGCCATTCTGCGTCAGTGGACCGATGCCGGACTGGAACTCGGCAATCACACGTTCTCACACCTTTCGCTTCAGGACACGCCGCTGACCGACTATCAACACGACGTCATTCGGGGAGAGACCGTGACCAAGATGCTCCTCGACGAACAGGGGAAACGGCTCAGGTACTTTCGACATCCGTTTCTTCGAACCGGGCCTAGTCTGGACATTAGGCGGGCGTTCGAACAGTTCCTAGCCGTGCAGGGCTACGCGGTCGCACCGGTGACCATCGAGAATTGGGATTGGATGTTTGCCCTCATCTATGCCAATGCCAAGACTCGAAACGATTCCGATACGATGAAGCAGGTGGCCGACGCCTACCTGAAGTTCACGATGGCCCAGTTCGCGTTTCACGAACGGGTCTCCCTCGAGATCCTGGGTTATCAGGTGCGACATGTCTTGCTGCTTCATGCCAACGAGCTCAATGCGGACCTCCTCGGAGATCTCATTAGCCTGGCCAGAGATCGCGGATACGACTTCATCTCCCTCGACCAGGCGCTGGAGGATGCTGCGTACGCGCGACCGGACACCTATGTCGGCGCGGCAGGTGTGTCCTGGCTCTTTCGTTGGGATTACAGCGACGGCGTGAGCGCCAACTGGCGGGAGGAGCCCGTACCACCACAGTCCATCCGCGATCTCTATGAGACCGCACCGCGAACAAATTAACGTATCTGGAGGCCTCAGAACGATCGTCGACCACGACTCCCCGGGCCCTCACGACCCACCGACACAGAATCGCACCCTTCCCGCGGCCCGTGATCGTCAGCTGGAACGCGCGCGCATTCTGGCCCATATCCTCGACGATGCCGTCGAGATCCCAGGTACGAACTTCCGCATCGGTCTGGATGCAGTGATCGGTCTCATTCCTGTCGTGGGAGACATCCTCGGCATGGTGGTCTCGGGATACATTCTCTTTGAGTCCGTTCGGTTGGGCGCATCAAAGAGCACCATGCTCCGAATGGTCTACAACGTCGTGCTCGAGTTGCTTCTGGGGGCGATTCCCGGATTGGGCGACGTCTTCGATGCTGCTTGGAAGGCGAACGCGCGAAACGCAAATCTCTTGCTTCAACATCTCGAACAGCCCGACGCGGCCCTTGCGGCCTCCCGTCGCTTCGCGATCACGATATTCGCCGGTTTCGTTCTGATCGCTGTCGGCGCGATGCTCCTCGTCGCGCTGGGACTCGCGGCACTGCTCTAGCAACCTCGCGCCGCACATGTTGCAAGAAATTGCGCAGCCCGGAGAACTTATGCGTTCACCGCGTCGCAAGCACTGGCCACGCCGCATTTCTTTTCGTGACCTCGTAGCACCAAGCGTTGCAGACCGTAGAAACGGGTCTCTCGGTTCGTTAGATTAGTGACGTTGAACACGGACCTGCATTCCAGTTGCTGATATCCCTTGTTTGATGTTAGTTCGACCACAACCAGGGTCTGATCGAGTGTTCACTCGATCTTCGTGAAGTGAGAGGGTATGATGCCACAGCGCGTTTTGATCCTTGGTGCTGCAGGGCGTGACTTCCACAACTTCAACGTGTACTTCCGCGACAATCCCGCGTACAAAGTTGTCGGATTCACGGCTACGCAGATTCCCAACATCGATGAGCGTCGGTATCCCAAGGAACTGGCCGGACCGCGCTATCCTAACGGCATCCCCATCGAACCTGAGACCGAACTCCCCACAATCATCCGTGAAAAGACCGTCGACGTAGCCGTTTTCAGTTACAGTGATGTGTCGCACGAACACGTGATGCACGTGGCGTCGACGGTGATGGCCGCCGGAGCAGACTATCTCCTTCTTGGCCCGCAACACACGATGCTCGACGCGAAAATGCCGGTCGTGGCCGTGTGCGCTGCTCGCACTGGTGCAGGCAAGAGTCAGACGAGTCGTCGCGTGGCATCGATTCTCAAAGAGATGGGTAAGCGCATCGTCGTCATACGACATCCCATGCCCTATGGAGATCTCAGAAAACAAGCTGTGCAACGCTTCGCCACATTCGACGACCTCGTGCGACACAAGGTGACGATCGAAGAACGCGAGGAATACGAACCACATCTGCGAGCCGGCCGCGTCGTCTTTGCGGGCGTAGATTACGCCTCGATCCTGCGCGACGCCCAGCGGGAAGCCGAGGTGATCATTTGGGACGGCGGCAACAACGACATGCCGTTCCTACGGCCCGACCTTCTCATCGTCGTTGTCGACCCCCATCGTCCCGATCACGCGAAACGATATCACCCGGGAGAGGCAAACGTGCGGATGGCCGACGTCGTGGTGATCAACAAGGTCGCCACGGCCGCGCTCGAAGATGTCGAGCGGGCCCGCGCCATCACCCAGGAACTCAATCCCGAAGCGACAGTCATCGAGGCGGCCAGCCCTATTTTCGTGGAGAACTCCGCACGGATCCGCGGCAAGCGGGTGCTGGTGCTCGAGGACGGACCGACGCTCACGCACGGCGGAATGACATTCGGTGCAGGTTTGATTGCCGCCAAGCGGCACGGTGCAGCCGAAATTGTAGATCCGCGATCCTATGCAGTGGGGTCTATCCGCGACACGTTCGAGAGGTACCCGACGACAGGCCCCGTGCTGCCGGCCATGGGGTACGACTCCAAACAGATCCAGGAACTCGCAGTAACCATCCGCAACACCCCAGCCGACCTGGTGCTGATCGCGACACCGATTGACCTGCGCCGCCTGATCGATCTGGAGAAGCCGGCGCTGCGCGTTGGCTACGAGTTGCAGGAACTGGGCGAACCGACGCTGGACGATGTGCTGCGGCGGTTTGCCAGAGCGGCGGACGCCGCCTGAGAACATTGTGACCGCAATTGGAGCGGCGCGCGGCCGTCGGGCCACGACGGCGCGCGGTGTAGCCCAGCCTCTGTTATTGCACTGTCAGGTGACCAATCATCCCCGCGGCCTCGTGAAGGAAACAGAGATAGGTATAGTCACCCTCTGTCGTGAATACCCTGCTATATCGCTGACCCGATTCGAGAAGGCCTGAATCCCAACCTTCCGCCCCGTCAGGAAGAACGTTGTGCTCGGCGAGCCCGGCCATGCCCGGTTTGTCCGTCGCCGTATGGGGCATGCTACCTTCGTTGATCCACACTACGGTGTCACCGACGGAGAGCGTCGGATGCTCCGGTTCGAACTTCATCTCGTCCGTCATCCGTATGACCACCGTGTGCTCACCCGGCGTGTCCTGTTCGATTGCCTCTTCACCCCCGAAGCACGCAGCCAGCAATACGACGACCGTCAAGGCCCGGCACCACGAGTAGCCCACCTTGCCACCATCCTCATTCATTGTCGTCATAGGAACGAAGGAAACGGCAAGCAGGTTCCCGGCTCCTACGCCTTCATCCGCGAGCCACCTCAGCGAGCCGCTGCACATACTCTTCACCGACTCTCTCCACACGTCGCGCGGTATCTTCCAGCGCCTGCAATACACTGTCTTCGGCTCCACCGACCTGGATATCCGACGCCATCCTTACCGCGTCCCGATACCACTCCGTCCAAGCCTGAAGGATCACAGTCTGGCCTTCCCGGTCCTCGCCGGCTTCGACGGCATCTCTGCTCAACGCGTACTCGGCCTCGAGCCTTGCCTGCGCTGCGCGTTCCAATTCCTCGAGCAAGAAGAGCGTCACCTCGCGATCGGCCGACGTCAGCGTGAGGGCCGCTACGGTAGCACAGATACCAACATTCCGCAGCGTCGCCGCCGAGACGTTTTCGAGTCGGTCGAGGTCAGTGTGATAGAACACATCAGTGAAATGCCAAAGTAGCACTCCGGGCTTTCCCGCGCGGAGGAACGGCACGTGGTCGCTTCCACCTTCGAAGGGATTGGTCCCGACGACCCAACCGGCTTCCTCACCTTGATCGAGACAACGGTTCAAAATGAAGTCGTTGAGGTAGTGAGGCGTCAGATCATCCGGATCGAGCGCGTTGCCGCCCCATTCCGTATGTTGATCCTGACCTCGAGTCCACACGGCCGACGGGTCCGGCATCTTCTCGATGAGAAACGTCCCCCCGGTCTTCCTCGTGTCCTCACCAACCATGTCGAGACTGAGGCCCCACATCACACCGGCAGCCCGTGCCGAATCCTCTTCGAGGAATCGCCTCGTCGATCTGATCTCATCGCCCCACAGGAAGGTGATGGTTCGCTCCGGTGACACTGTACCGGCTCGCACCAGCGCGCCCGCGACCCGCGCAGCTTCGGCCAGAGCGCCCACCCCGGAGGCATTGTCATTGGCACCGGGCTCCTGCACGTGCGCGCTGAACACAAACCGCTCATCCGGCCGACTCGTCCCTCGCACCTCCGCGACCAAGGTGAGTTCCTCGGACTCGTAGATCCGGCTTTCGATTTCCACGCGAACGCTGACCGGCCCTGATTCCAGCGCCGCTGCGATTGCCTCGCGTGCGGCATGCGAGAGCCTCACCCCCCACGACCTCGCCTCGGGGTCGTTCGGAATACGACCGAACTGAATCGCGTTCCGAAAGCGCTCGGCCTGATTGAATGCCGGCATGCTGTACGACAGGACGCCAAGCGCCCCACGACGCCGCACGGCCTCCTCGAACAAATGCGATGCCCTCGTTTCGCCGAATACGATCTTTCCTCGGACGTCGACTCCGGCAAAGTCTTCCGGTCTGGCCCGTCCAACGAACACGACCTCGGCCTCCACACCACCCGACGGTGTGGAGTGAGAGTACACGGCGATCATGTTGCGGTTGGTCGCATACTCCAGCAGCGGCTCGCTTGCGCCCACGATGGTGAGCGACGCATCGACTGGCTCCCACGCCGCCCGCTCCATATCGCGGCGCTCGATTCGATAGGTTAGCCGGTCACCGCGAGCCGCCCGGCCTTCGAGCACATATCCGGCCGCCTCGAGCACCTCGACGACCTTGGAGATGCTGGCGTTGAAGCCCTCGTTACCTGCCAGGCGCCAGAAGGATTCCACGAATGCCACGAGTTCCCGGGCGCGCTCGCCGGAATACTCCTCGCGCACCGCAGTGAGGTAGCGCTGAATGGTTGGATGAGTGGGACGCGCCTGCTCCAGCTCCTGCGCCGAACAGGAAACGAGCGGAAGTGCAAGAGACGAGAGGACAAGAAAAGCAACGGCGAGGCACAAGGGCCCATCCGATCCAGTCTTGATCATGACGGTTGTGTATGGCTTGGGTGGCAGTGAGATCAGACCGCTGGCAACGGGCCGCAGGCCGCCAGCCGTGAAACTAATCGAGCATCATCCAGCCAACGCGACCTTCCGGCGTTTGTACATAGAGAAAATCTCGAAACTCGCCCAGCACCGGAAGTTCCGCACCGGCATCCAGACTCTCCATCACGCTCGCCGAGTGCTCAGGACGTGCTAGAATCAGACCGCCGTCGGCAAGCTGCACACTCCGAAGTGGACGCAGGGAAGGCTCGATCATGTCGACGGCCACGAACCCCGTTTCCCCGTCAGGGAGCGATACCCGATACCATTGCCCGGTGCCACCGAGGATACGCATGGGCGTATGCCGTGCCACCGCCCTCACCACGTTCGCAATCGCGACTGGCGAGCGCTGCACATGAGTACTGTCCCTCGCTGCTCTCACCCAGCCGCCGATCAACTCCGTGTCAGCCGCCAATGTCTGGGGGACCTGTGGTGGTTCATACAAGAACGGGTATGGATCCACTGCCCCATCCGTTCCGAAGCGAACCATGAAGTGCAAATGGGGCGGCGTGGTCCGCGCATTCCCCGTGTTGCCAACGAAGCCCAAGGTGTCCCCGACCGAAACGCCCTGCCGCCGCCTCACCGCCACGCTGTCCATGTGTGCGTAGTACAGTCGCTGGCCGCGCAGATCGCTCAGCCACACGACTCTTCCGCCAAGACGGTTGGGGCGCGTGGACGTCACCATCCCGTCCACCGCGGCCAATACCGGAGTGCCTCGAGGAGCGAAGATGTCGACCCCCCTGTGGCGCCGCCGACCCCCCTCTCGACTGGCTCCAAATCCGCTCCTGATTGCCCGGGTGTCTACGCCCAGAACCGGGAATGACAAAGACGCTCCCGTAACAATCGTCACGCGATACCGACCGCCTCGCAGCATCTCCGGCTGTAGCCGAAGCACATAGCTGGCCGTCCGCGGAACGATGTAACCGAAGCGGTATGAACTACTGTCGGCGTTCGCGACGTGACGAGTTGGTCGGATCGTATCGCTCACTTCGCGGAACAGATCGATGAAGACCTGCGCCGGCGCATTCCCCTCGACCTCTACCTCCACCTCGAGTCGCTGGCCACGATCGATCTCGAGGCGATATCCGATGGCATGCGATTCCTTGGGATCGAAGTACCCCAACTCCCGATACGGGGTTGCGATTGGGAGCGCACGCGTGAGCGCCGCGCTACTCGCCAGGATCCATTCGTGGCCGAGCGCCGTATGCTCGAGCCCCATCTGGCGAACCGCAAATTCGTACTTCTCGTGTGGCGTTTTGGGTACGAAGACCGACACGGCGGGGTCACCCTCGAAACATCCCGTGAGGATCAGGAGGGATAACCCGAGGAATAGCCACTCGGTACGTTCAGATCGTCTTCGCTTCCGTCGCACTGTACACATATCTAACAGGTACGAACCATCCGCAAACTTTGTTCCCTCAATCCAACGATCCGGTGCAACTGCTTGCACGTGAGACCGTTGCACCCAGGCAACAGCCCACTGTAATGTGTGCAAACGCGCTAACCGGGTCTCATGTACCCGGCTCGCAACCTGGGCAAAAGTCCGGCCTTGCCGCATAACGCAGCGGAAAGTCGGACCGTTCGATCGAGACAATGGAAGGGCAATCAAGTCGTTATCAATTTGCCCGATCCGGAAGTGCAGCGCTCATCGTGAAAAGGAAGGGGGCCCGCCGTGGCGAGCCCATTGTGGAGGGTGGTGCATCTATGACCTCAGGCCGGCATGGGAGCCATCACCGGCTCACTATCGTTCTGAGCCCCCGCTCCCTCGGGGTACGGATCTGTGGGCCGGCCACAGACCTTGGCACGCATCGGTCTCAGGAAGCGATCCGTCCCACTCTGGCCTCTTTTCCCTCATCCACTCACGGCCACCCGCCCCTGGGCGTCGACACGACAGATGGACCGCATACACTGTCGGTCGCAGGCGATTGATCGATTCCCGAACCATGACCTCGTCTCCTCTCAGGGGAAAACCTGGTTTCGACGGAGGTAGTTAGCAGGAACGATACCAGAAACTCCGATGACCGCGTAAACCAATGAAAGACAATGGTTTATCGAGTGCAATTCAACGGGTGAAGTCCACGATCTGTCCGCCTGAGTGGACAGTGACGGTCTGAAAACGGCGAAAATAGCCATGCCTCCCCCGGCGCCGACTCCCGTGGCCTGGGGCTCGCTCGGGAATTGGGCATGGCTTGCGCAGGTGTACGGTGAAGCGGCAACCTTCGGGGGTGAACAGCTCGTCCCGCGGCGCCATATTCCCTTGCTGGCCGAAGGGATTTCCACCGAAGACCGACGTTCCCGGCATGGCGCCGAGGCCGGGGTTACACTGTGAGTGCATGCGCGGCAGGTGGGGGACCGGTTGAACTTCACGTTCCCGCCTCCGAAAAGAGAACGCCCAAATCCGAGTGGACAGGACAGGTGGACTTGAGAGCCAAGACCGCTGAATTGGTGAGCGCGTTCGATCCCGGAGACGATCCCGAGAGCGAGCAAAGCCACCGTCAGATCCTGCATCTACTCCGCCACTCGCCTGCGCCCTTCAGCCGAGCCAACTACGACCCTGGCCACATCACCGCCAGCGCCCTCGTGTTTTCGCCCGACCGCTCACAGATTCTTCTGGTGTGGCATGAAGGCCTGGGACGGTGGCTACAGCCCGGCGGACATGTCGAAGCGGCAGATCGGAGCATTGTGGCCACCGCCGCTCGAGAGGCTTGGGAGGAAACCGCGGTGGAACTCGACGCTGCGACGCCTCCCGAACTCGCAGGTGTGAGCGTACATCCGATTCCGGCTGCCCGAGGAGAACCTCTTCATCGGCATCACGATCTCGTGTTCAGATTCCTGGCGAGCGATCATTGCATCCGAGCGCAGGCGGAGGTCAGCAGAGTAGTCTGGAGCAGCATTGACAGTCTGGGGGAGTACGGCGTGGACGAGGCGTTGACCCGTAGCGTTGCGCGGGCGGCGAGCATGGCAACGCCGACGACCAGCAGGACATTACAGTAAGCCTCATTCATTATTGGGAGAGTTCAGCGTGGCGCATCTCGACCCCTTCCTTCAGGTCATGTTCGATAAGCAGGCGCAGTCGTTGGCGCTCGAGTCCGGTCAGCAGGTCATGCTCGAGGTCCACGAACAGCGCCATCCCATTACCAAGGAGCCATTGTCCGGCCCGCAGGTTCTCGGCCTCCTCAAGGAGATCGTTCCTGAGGGCATGTGGCCGCAACTCGAAGGCGGCGATGGACGCGTCACGTTCGGGTATGCGTGTCAGGGACGTCAGGTGGACGTGCAGACTGACCGGGCCGGGGAAACGGTCACCGCGACACTGGCGCCGGCGAAACCTCGACGCTCGACGGCCGCCATTTCGATGCCGGCTGAAGCTCTGCTGATGGAGCCTGCTCCGGCGACTCCAGCGGCGCCAGAGGCGCCTGAACCCAGCGCCGCAGAAAGCCATATCGGCCCGACACATCCGCCGCAGAGAGCATCGTCTGAGCCGCAGGCCGCCGCCGTGGCAGAAGAGCGTATTCAGGGCCTTCTGAACAAGCTGGTCGAATCCGGATCGTCCGATCTTCACCTCCGCGTGGGGATCTCTCCCACCTACCGCACGAGCGGCGACCTCGTGGCGTCTGAGGGAGCCGAGCCGTTGGCGAGGGACGACATCGAGAGCATGCTGCTGGCGATCATGCCCGATCGCAACAAGCAAGAGTACACAGAGACGAGCGACACGGATTTCGCATACGAGATGGTGGACGTAGCCCGTTTCCGGGTGAACGCCCTCAGGGATCGCATGGGGCCGGCCGCGGTGTTCCGGGTGATTCCCACCACGATCATGGGGGTCGACGAGTTGGGGTTGAGCGAGGAGGTCAAGAAGCTATGCCAGCTCACCAAAGGGCTCGTGCTAATTACAGGGCCCACCGGCAGCGGCAAATCCACGACACTTGCCGCCATGGTCGATCTCATCAACCAGACACGCTCGGAGCACGTGCTCACGATCGAAGACCCAATCGAGTTCGTCCACCAGAACAAGAAGTGCGTCGTCACACAGCGGCAGGTGGGAAGCCACACGCAGTCGTTCAAGCGCGCCTTGAGGGCGGCGCTGCGTGAAGATCCGGACATCGTGCTGATCGGCGAGATGCGGGACCTCGAAACGGTGGCTATCGCCATTGAGACTGCCGAAACCGGCCATCTCGTGTTCGGCACGCTACACACGACTACGGCACCGAGCACGATCGACCGCATCATCGACCAGTTCCCGGCGGACCAACAGGATCAGATTCGCGTCATGCTCTCAGAGTCACTGAAAGGGGTCATCTCCCAAGTCCTGGTCAAAACCAAGGACGGCGGGCGCGTGGCCGCCCGCGAAATCCTGATCACGAACAACGCTGTCTCGAACCTCATTCGCGAGGGCAAGACCTTCCAGCTCCCGTCCATTATTCAGACCAACAAGAAGCTCGGGATGCTCTCACTGAACGACTCGCTTGTCGACCTCCTCGTATCAGAACAAGTCGAGCCCCATGAGGCATACATGAAGTCGGCCGACAAGGCAGGCATGGAGGTTTCCCTGAAGCAGCTGGGGATAGCCCTGGATTTCAAGCAATAACAGACCTCGGTGACCGCCGGGCGTTGCCGAGCCCGCACCCTGCGCTCTCTGCCATTGGCGCGCCGGCGAAATGTCACACCGCATTCACGCGACATACACACCCCGGCGAGCAGACCGGTCGCCGGGGCCTCACTGCAGTTGGACTTCAGCTATTCTGGTAGTCCGTTGCCTTAACCCGAGGTCACAACAGGTTCTGGGACATGAGTGACACACCGGTGCGGGACGACAAACGGGCGATTCTTGCGTGGTGCATGTACGATTGGGGCAACTCGGCGTTCACAACATTGGTCGTCACGTTTGTGTACGCCACCTACTTCACCAGGGCCTTCGCCCCCAACGAACTGATCGGGACCACCTACTGGTCATACGCTATCGGTGTGAGCGCGATCCTCGTGGCGCTCCTGTCCCCCATACTCGGCGCGATTGCCGACCGCGGCGGCAGGCGACGACGATACCTCATGATCTCGACGCTCACGTGCGTGTTGGCGACCGCCGCGTTGACTTTTGTGAAACCCGGCGGCGAGCGCGCTATTCTGCTCGCGCTCACGATCTTTGTGCTCGCCAACGTCGCCTTCGAGGTGGGAATGGTCTTCTACAACGCATTCCTCCCCTCCATCGTTTCACAAGAAAAGATAGGACGCGTGTCTGGATACGGTTGGGGGCTCGGCTACGTGGGCGGACTCGCGAGCATGTTATTCGGCCTCTTCGCCTTCGTGGGATTCGACCCCAATCCCGGGTGGCTCGGGATAACGAACGCTGAAGGACTAAACGCTCGTTCGACCAACCTCCTCGTTGCCGGCTGGTTCCTCGTCTTCAGCGTCCCGCTCTTCGTGTTCGTCAGGGAAGGGCGAAGGCCCAGTGAGCGAATCGACGTGCGCGGTGCATTGTCGGGCTTGAAGAAAACCTTCCACGAGATCCGCCGATATCGGGAGATAGCGAAATTCCTCGTGGCGCGCCTCGTCTATAACGATGGCCTCGTGACCATCTTCGCCCTCGGGGGTGTGTATGCTATCGGCACCTTCGGGTTCACACTGACGGAGGTCATGATCTTCGGGATCGTCATCAACGTCACGGCCGGATTGGGAGCGTTCGCGTTCGGGTTTGTGGACGACCGGATCGGTGGAAAGGCGACAATCATGGTGAGCCTGGTCGCGTTGGGCGTCGCGGTCCTCGCGGCGATGGTAGCGCCCACAAGAGCGTGGCTTTGGGTGGCGGCAATGGGTATAGGCCTCTTTGCCGGGCCCAATCAATCTGCGAGCAGATCATTGATGGGGCGATTCGTGCCGGCGAGTACACAGTCGGAGTTTTTCGGCTTCTTTGCTTTCTCCGGAAAGTTCACCTCGTTCCTCGGTCCAATCCTCTTCGGAACCGCCACCGCAGCATTCGGCACACAACGAGCTGGGGTGGCAACGGTGCTTGCGTTCCTCGTGGTGGGAGGGTTGCTCCTGGCAACCATCAGCGAACAGCGGGGGATCGAGGCCGCCGCGGAAGCCTAGCGAGATCGCCGCCCCCCAGGGCCTCTCACGATGCACCCTCCAGCAGCGTCCAAACGTGGGCTGTCTCACATATCTCGCATACCGGCAGATCGTAAATTGGCCGCATGGCTGTCCTCGATCGTTTCATCAACGCCATGATGGACAAGAACGCGAACGCCCTCGTCCTCGAGACGGGCCACCCGGTCATGGTGGACGTCAATGGCAAGAGACACAATATCACGAAGGATCCCCTGCAGACATCGATGATCCTCGCGTTTCTGAAGGAGATCATTCCCGAGGGCATGCGGGCACAGCTCGAAGGCGGAGACGGGCGCGTGGCGTGCCAATACGTCGGGGAGGGCAACCCACTGGACGTGGAGATCAACCGAGTGGGGCAATACGTCGCAGCCCTCGTCTCACCGTCAAAGCCCAGACGTTCGCAGGCGGCCATCTCCATCCCCGCCGAGGCCCTGCTGATGGACGCTCCGAGCTCCGAGCGCCACCCCGCAACGGCGGAACGCTCGTCTGTTGAACACCCGGTTCACACCATAGCAGTTGCCGAGGAGCACATTCAACAACTGCTACAAAGGCTCATTGAATCCGGTTCCTCGGACCTCCATCTTCGCGCCGGGCGCCTGCCAATGTACCGGACAGTCGGCGAACTCTCTCCCTGCGAAGACTTCGAACCCCTCACAGCGGATGAGATCGAGAGAATTCTCCTGGCCATCATGCCCGAGCGGAACAAGGAGGAATTCGCGGAGACGAACGATAGCGACTTCGCGTATGAGGTGTCGGGCATCGGCAGGTTCCGTGTGAACGCGCTCTGGGACCGCCGAGGTCCTGGAGCTGTCTTCCGGATCATCCGGTCCGACATTCCAACGGCCGACGAGCTGGGGTTGGACCCCCGGGTTCAACAACTTTGCCAGCTCACCAAAGGCCTCGTTCTCATCACCGGTCCGACGGGAAGCGGCAAATCAACGACACTTGCCGCCATGATCGATCTCGTCAATCAGACCAGAGCGGAGCACGTGCTCACGATCGAGGACCCCATTGAGTTCATACACCAGGACAAGAAATGCCTCGTCACACAACGACAGGTGGGGAACCATACACCCAGCTTCAAACGGGCGCTGCGGGCCGCGTTGCGTGAGGATCCCGACATCATCCTCATCGGCGAGCTGCGGGATCTCGAGACCATTGAGATCGCGATGGAAACGGCGGAGACCGGACACCTCGTCTTCGGTACGCTCCACACAACGACCGCCGCCACGACGATCGACCGGATCATCGACCAGTTCCCCGCCGATCGGCAGGATCAAGTTAGAGTCATGCTCTCCGAGTCACTCAAGGCGGTCGTCGCACAGGTGCTGCTCAGGACGATTGACGGCAAGCGCACAGCGGCTCGCGAGATCCTCTACATCAACACCGCCATGGGCAACATCATTCGCCAGGGCAAGACGTTCCAAATACCGACGCTCATGCAGACCAGCAAGCGCCAGGGGATGATCACGCTGAACGACGCACTGATTCAGCTCGTCGATAAAAAGATCGTTACTCCTGAGGAGGCGCATCTGAAGTCAGCGGATCAAAAAGGGTTTGAACTCTTACTCAAAGAGCGGAGGATAAAACTGGCGTCTGCCGCGGAGCTGGTGGCTTAACCAAGAACGCAAAACTGCCCGCCTCGCATTGCGCGAACGGCGCCACCGGCGATTTCACCCACTCCTGCCGTCAGAACGGGACGCCCCTTCCGAAGCTCACCACCCAGCGGTTGCCTGACCATCCATCTCCGAAGCGGTACCCCAGGTCGATTCGGCCGATGTTGACCCCCGACGCTCGCGCCGCCCCGGTACGGAGGCCTATCCCCACATCCCCCCCCGCGCGCGCCGGCTGATCGGGATACCAGGCGCCGCCGTAGTCGAGAAAGGTCGCGAACCCCAACCCCAGCAGCCCAAACAGGTCGTCAAAAAGAAAGACGCGGTGCTCAAACGTACCCCACACCGATCTCGTGCCGGTGAATGCGTGGGGCTGAAAGCTTCGTGGTCCGGTCCCATGGCCGAGATCGAATTCGGCACCGGGCGCAGGTCCCTCCTGGGCACCGGCCTGTACGCGGAAGAACGTTGCCTGGCGTTGCACGAGTTGCGTTCCCAACGTGAACGAAACATTGACTCGCCCCGAGTCCAGGCCGGCCGACGTGAACAGGCCGTTCCCCCAGGCCCCGAGTCTGACGAAGCCCTTCGGGAACGCTATGCCCGTTGACACCGTGACTTGAGGGCCAATGCCCCCACGGGCGTAGCCGAACGCCGCAGGCGCCACCCACGCGGTCAACTCCAACCTGGTGCTGAGATCGAGATCCTCCTGGTGGGCAAACCCATTGTAGTGGGTCACGACCTTGAAGTTGGCCCGCCGGTATTCAAGGAATGCGGACACGGCGCCCGAAACGGTATCGGGGATCACGAGTGCTGTGTCCTGTTGAAGCCGGTACTCCTCCCGTTTGACCTGAGCGGCCACGCCGACCCGCACGTACCGGTCGTTCTCCGCGACCGGAGCCGTGGCCACAAAAAGCCTGTTGCTGAACGCGCGGCGGTGATACTGGATCGTATCCACCTCGCTCACGTTCGCCACGCGGAACTGGAGGACCCGTTGGGAGGCCGCCTCACCGATGATCCCGAGACCGCGGCGGTCGCTGAAGGCCCGGAAGGGTAGGCCAACCTGCCACACTCCTCGTTGGCCATCTGAGAGATCATCGTAGAAGCCGCCGGTCGAGATCTGTGACCCGAAAACGCGGTTGAAATTCCCCAGGAGGGTGATAGCGCTCCGGTCGACCTCTTTACGGTAGTTGATGCCCACGGGGCTGGCGGTGCCCAAGAAATTGGTCTCAATCACCCCCGCGTTCCACGTGAAAACTCCTCCCGTCGAACGGAACCCAAACCGCAACTGGGTGCTCCAGCCGTCGGCGGTGCCAACCACGGCGGCCAACCGACCATCGAGCCTCACCGTGTCAATGATGACCTGTCGGAACACTCCCAGGGCCCGCAGGTTGCGCGCCGACTCGGCCACGAGTGCCGAGTCGTATGGATCTCCCTGACGGAAGAGCAGCTCCTGCCGTACGATCCCCGCCCTCGTGGTGAAGCGCACCCCGTTTGCAACACGGAAGAGCACATTTCGCTGGGCTTCCTCCGGCCCAAACACGTTCCGTGTCACGACAATGACCGTATCGATCACGGGGGCAGATGCCCCCCCTGGCCCGGCCTGTCCCACAACCGAGCTTACGCACGCCAGATGGACAGCGACCAGGAAGCCTGTGGTACGCAGCATGGCGTGGATTATAAACAGGTGACAGCTGACCGCGGAGGGAGGAAGGGGGAGGCGCGTGACGCCGTTACGCACTCCTCCCCGCCGGGGATGGGTCCGTCTGCAGTGTAGAGTGGTCTGTCCAAGTCGAACAAGAACGCCGCAGGTGTGGTGCTCAATACTTCCCGAGGTACCTGTCGACCTCCCACTGACTCACCATCGCCGAGTACTCGAGCCACTCCTGGCGCTTCGCCTCAACGAAACGCTCGTAGATGTGCTCGCCCAGCGCATCGCGAATCACCTGGTTCTTCTCGAGACAATCGAGGGCCTCGTGGAGATCCCGGGGCAGCTCATCGATGCGGTAGCGGCGTCGCTCTCGATGACTCATGGTGAAGATGTTCTTGTTGACTGGATCAGGTGGCGTGAGCTTTCGCTCCACACCGTCCAGACCGGCAGCCAACTGAACGGCAAGCGCCAGGTACGGGTTGGCGGACGGGTCTGGCATGCGCAGCTCGCAGCGGGTACTGTGGCCGCGCTTCTCGGGAATGCGCACCAAGGGCGAACGGTTTCGCATGCTCCACGCCACATTCGTGGGTGCCTCGTATCCTGGGACGAGACGCTTGTAGCTGTTCACGAGCGGGTTAGTGACCGCGACGAACCCCCGAGCGTGCTTGAGCAAACCCGCAATGTATGCGAGACCGACATCCGACAGCTGCCACTGTGCCTCGGCGTCGAAGAACGCGTTCTCATCTCCCTTGAACAAAGACTGGTGAGTGTGCATCCCCGAACCATTCGCGCCGTGCATCGGCTTGGGCATGAACGTGGCCGCGAAACCGTGCCGGTAGGCAACGTTACGCACGATATACCTGAACGTGGCAAGGTTGTCCGCCGTCGTCACAGCATCGGCGTACTTGAAATCGACTTCGTGCTGCGCCTGCGCTACTTCGTGATGCCCCGCCTCGACCTCGAACCCCAAGAGCTCCAGGTCCTTGATGATCAACCTCCTAATGGGCTCTGCCTTGTCGACCGGAGCTAGGTCGAAGTATCCGCCCTCGTCGTGAAATTCCAGGGAAGGCTTCCCATCTGCACCCAGATGAAAGAGAAAGAACTCGGCCTCGCACCCCGCCATCATCTCGTACCCGAGCTTATGGGCTCGCTCCACAACCTCCTTCAGCGCAAGCCTCGGGCAGCCAGGAAACGGCGTGTTGTCCGCGTTGTAGATGTCACAGATCATCCGAGCAACGCGACCACCTTCATCGTCGTACGGCATAACCCGGAACGTGTCGAGGTCCGGCTTCAGCAGCATGTCGCTCTCCTCGATCCGCACGAATCCTTCGATCGAGGAGCCGTCGAACAAGATGTCTCCAGCGAGTGCCTTCTCGAACTGGCTCCGGGGCACTTCGACATTCTTGTTGATTCCCGTCACATCGGTGAACTGGAGTCGCAGAAAGTCGACTTCGAGTTTCCGAGTCAGCTCCAGTACTTCCCTTGCTGTGGCGCCGGGCGTTTCATGGATTTCGTTGCTGAGGCGAGGCTTGTCGTTGACGGGCACGGTAACGGGCGCATACGGGGGCACGGGCGTCTCCTTGGGTGAACGGCATTGGTCTCCGGTCGATCCTGTCGGAATGGCCCGCAAAGCACCCTCCGACGGGACCGGATCACCTCCTGGCAGTCATTCTAATGCTGGGATTGCACGGCGTCAAGGAAAATGTGCACAAAATGCGCTAAAATCCTCATTCTGCGCATGAATGTGCCCTAGGTCGGACTCAAGTGCACCCAACATGTGGTCCGACACGCACGATCGTTAGATCATGGAATGATCATGCGCCGGCCCGTTCAAGGGCCTTCTAGGGGTATGAGGTGGGGTTGGCCTCAGGCCAGAGCGTCCAGCAGGTTCCAGAGTTCCTGAGCGGAAAATCCCGAGAATCGGGTCTCCACATCCCGCTCAGACCACTCCAGAAAGATCCAGCCGGACAGGTGATGGAGGTCCCCGCTGATGAAGTGGATCCGGCCGCGAAACGCCCTGATATCCTCATCCCAGACCGACTCGAGGAACACGTCCCATCGGTTCTCGCCCCGAAACAACTCGCCCATCTGACGTGCTTTGATGGCGCTCACAGGTGGGTCGAAGAGCTTGGCCTTCGGAGCTTTCGCATCATCCACGGACATAGGCGCTACAGTAACCTCGGGTCATGGGAGACGCTAGCGCGCTCGTTTGCCGGCGCCTCCCTAGGCGATACATTCCATGCTGAATTCTCGGAGCGCCTTTCAATGCAGAATACAGCAACCAAATGTCCCAGCTGCGGGCACGAAGCCTCGGGCAAGTTCTGCCACGACTGCGGGACCCCGCTGGCACAGGCGAGCTGCTCGAAGTGCCAAGCCAAGTTGAGTCCCGGCGCACGGTTCTGTCACGCGTGCGGCACGCCGCTGGCCGCCCAGCGGACCGGCAGCGCAGACAAATTGCCGTGGATGATAGCTGGCGCGTTGGCGGTCATTATCGTCGTGGTCGTGGGGGTTCAGATGGGGAGCGGTGGCCCCCCGCCGCCTGCCCCAAGCCAGCTGCCCGCGAGCCAACAGCCTGCCTCGGACTTGAGCAACATGCCGCCACGAGAACAGGCGGATCGACTGTTCAATCGCGTCATGGCGGCACACGAGCGAGGCGATTCCGGTGAAGTGAGCTTCTTCAAGCCGATGGCCGTGCAAGCCTACGCCATGTTGGGAGGGCTCGACCTTGACGCCCGCTATCACGTGGGTCTCATGCACGCGGTAACCGGCGACCCCGAGGCATCTAGACTACAACTCGATTCCCTCGCCCAGGAATCCCCCAATCATCTCCTCGCCTCCATGCTGCGGGCCACCCTCGGCCAGCTGAATGGAGACGAGCAGGAGCTGCGTCGGGCGTACCGCGCATTCTTGGACGCGTATGACTCCGAAACGGCGAGCGCCAAGCAAGAGTACACGGATCACCAGGGGGCTATTCAAGCGTTCCGGGAACAGGCTCAGCGGGCGCTGGCCTCCGGCTCCCAGTAGATGCCCACGATCCGGGTTGCCCACAGCCCAGATTCCGATGACGCTTTCATGTTCTGGGCACTGGCCACCGACAAGATCAACACCGGCGACCGCCGGTACGTTCACGAACTGGCCGACATAGAGACGCTCAACCGCCGAGCCCTGAAGGGAGAGCTGGAAGTCACTGCGGTCTCGATACACGCCTACGGCCATCTCACTCAGATCTACGCCTTGCTGCCTCACGGTGCCTCAATGGGAAACAGGTACGGACCCAGGCTGGTCGCCAGGACCCCGGGCCCACCAAACCAGGCGGATGTCCGTCATGAGCTCCTTGGGAAGCGTGTGGCCATCCCGGGCAGGCTCACGACTGCGTTCCTGGCCCTCCGCTTATTCCAGCCGGACTTCGAGCCGGTGACCGTGCCGTTCGACCAGATCGAGGACGCCGTGACAGACGGTGACGTGGACGCCGGATTGTTGATTCACGAGGGACAACTCACATACGCCGGCCGGGGCCTTCACCTCTGGCTCGATCTGGGCGAATGGTGGTTCGGCGATACGGACGGGCTGCCCCTGCCTCTGGGAGGCAACGTGGTCCGGCGTGACCTGGGGGAGGACCTCATCAAACTGCTGTCCCGCGATCTGCGGAGCAGCATCGTTTACGGCCTCGAGCACCGAGACGAGGCTCTCGAGTATGCCTTGCGCTTCGCCCGGGGACTCGATCGGAGCGATGCGGACGCCTTTGTAGGGATGTACGTCAATGACTACACCGTGGACTACGGGGAGCGCGGGCGGAGGGCCGTACGGCTCCTACTGGACCGGGCGGCGGATGCCGGTATCCTCCCCGAACGGGCGACGGTGACATTCGTCGAAAACGGCCCAACCGGTTGACCAATCCGCAACCCAATGCTGTTCAAGGCCTTGTCTTGCTCGGGGCCCGAGCTTTCGCCTGGCTTCCCTCGAGTCCGGTGATTGGCCCGGGACCGGCCTGAACCCCGGACGACGAGCCTGCAGAAACGGTGTCCATGAGTGGTCAAACCGGGATGGGGGAAATGAGGGGCTGGCAGGACGGCGTGAGACACCGAGGGGCCGTGAGTCACCTCACGGCACGTAACATCCCACCTTTTCAATATTTACGAGGTTCGGCGGCAGTGCAAAAAAAGACCCGGGGCCAAAATGACACCCGGGCCTGTGGTCGAGGCAACGCCGCCGTCAAACGCCACACACGACCACACTGAATCTCTTTTTTGAACCGAGCGTCGAGCTTCACTGTGCTGCGCTCGGTAAGTAAACAGTCGGCTTCAGCCTTTGGTTCCCGCAGATCTCGGGAGCCGCCGCCGTCCTGCTGGCGCCCGACTCGAAATCAGCTCGATGTCGCAGGTGTGCCCGTGCCCAAGCGATCCACTTTTGCATCACCATCGTTCTTCTCCTCCAGTCATCGCCGCCCGCGCGGCGGCGATCCACGTGCCGGCCTTAACGTCTTCATTGGATTAGATGCGGGTCGGCGCAACTTGGTTGCACGATCCGGACGATGCATGGGAGATCTATGGGTATCTCCGGAGCCGGCCCAGCCGTGACGTGGCAAGGGACTCGGCCACCGCTCCCCGGACCAGGACGAGCTTGGTGTTGGCTCCCCCCAAACCGATACCCGTCGGTCCGATGCGAATGGTGGGCCGGGACGCCGTCAAGCGGACCCCGTACCGCGCGGGTCCGGGAACCGAAAGGAAGAGGGAGTCGGCAGCTCCCTCTGCCACTCCGCGAAGGGACGTCTCCGAAAACTCGATCCGAACGCGGCTCCCATGGTAAACCGCCCACAGCCGGGCTGATTGATAGGTGGCGCTCAAATCGACGGCCGCCCGATTCACCGCCAGGCGATCCATCTGACGTGTCAGGCTCGGAAATCCAATGGCCGCCATCAGCGCCACAATTGTGATGGCGACGAGGAGCTCCACGAGCGTGAATCCCCGTATCATGCTGCTACGATGGCCGATTGCGGCGGAAAACCAGTACCATGATCTTGCGGTGAGGGGCGAGATTTGCGGGTGTGCGCCCATCGGAGCGGACCGCCGGGAATGCCTTGCTCTCGCGATCACCGGGACGCATACTCAATATCCTTCAGCCAGGAACATCCATCCGAGTATTCTATGCAGCGACCTGAGTCCATCCAGTTCACCTCCCTCCGAAATGGGGATTCGGTGATAGACTTGCACGAGCCCTTCCTCGAACGGGCGTCCAAGCGCGAAGACGAGAACAAGGCGAACTGTGCGCTCGCCGCCTTCCTCTCCTTGCGCGTCGTGGATCAACTCGGGTGCCCCACCGCCGATTGGCGGGAGGTCTCCGACCAGATCCAAGGTGCGGCGAGGTGCCTGCAGGAGCTGGCGCCGGAATTCCCGGAAGTGGGCCACCTCGACAACATTCTTCGCGCGACCGAGGCCGCCCACGACACGGGTCAGTTCGAGCCACTCTGGTCAACACTTTCTACGTTCGCGAGTTGGCTGGAGCGCCGGCTTCAGCTGAGCGAGGCCCTCGACGTGCTGGACACGGCGCTGCGTTTGGCCAATGACCGTGACGACGCAGCCACTATCGCTCTCTCATTGCACCACGGGCGGGTTCTCAGAATGGCAGGGCGGCTCAGCGAGGCCACGGCCTCTTATGCCGCAGCCGGCGACCTGGCCAAGCAGCAGGGAGACACACACAGCGAGTTCTTGAGCCGCATCGGTCGCGGGATCGTGCTGCAGAAGCTGGGCAACCTTCCGGGTGCTGAGGACATGCTCGAAAAAGTCCGGCAGGAGGCCGAGCGGTTGGGAGACCAGGACGCCGAGGCACGAGCGAATCACGACCTGGCGGCCACCTATATCAGACAGGAGAGGGCGGCCCGGGCCGTGAGCTTCGCTTTCCGCGCGTTTCAGCTATACGATGAACCAGTACAGAAGCAACGAGCGTTATCGGATCTCGGTGTTGCCTTGCAGATGCTCGGGCATTACTCGGCTGCGCGCGACGCCTACGAGTTGGTCCTCGTCAGCGACGTTTCACTGGAAATCCGTCTCAACACCACGCTCGAGTTGCTCGAGTTGGCGGCCCTCACAGAAGATCGGGTCTCATTCGAGCGACTGCGCCGCGAGATTGAGCGGGCCGACGTCGAACTTCCGCCGGACGCCCACGTGGATTTCGAGATCAAGATGGGCGTCTCCCTGGCGTCGTTCGGCAAGCGTCACAAGGCAGAACGCTATCTCCGCAGCGCCATTCGGCATGCGGAG
Source organism: Gemmatimonadota bacterium (assembly GCA_039590195.1). Classification (GTDB taxonomy): domain Bacteria; phylum Gemmatimonadota; class Gemmatimonadetes; order Gemmatimonadales; family GWC2-71-9; genus JBDHDY01. The sequence goes on from JBDHFY010000017.1 coordinate 26,465, forward strand.
GAGCACCACTTGAACGATTACCTGTTCCGCGCCGAGGCCGCGCTGAAAGAGCTACCCACCGACCGAGGCAAAGAGATCCCCTCGGCCGAGAAGGTGGCCTGGGCCGACCGCTACCCTGACGTGGTTGCGGTGGCGGAACAGCTGCATGCCCTTCGGATTGGGACTTAGGTTCCCGATCCCTGGACTTGGTCGTAGGAGCGGTCCGCATCGCGCGGGCCGGTCAGATCAGTGCATGCAGCGGTGCTGAGAACGAGCGACGCAATTACGGCAAAGACTGCGATTCGTGTACGGCGGGTCATGGCTAGTCTCCCAAGATTGAGGGTTGTTTCCGCCCAAGCCCTTGAGCTGAGCCATCAAGTTGAGGTGGCTGCGCGCGGCCGGTTAGTGCGTTTTTGAGACATTGTAGGGCGGTTTTGGGACATTCATGCTCATTCTCGCGGCGGTTCCACACCCTCTGAAGGACCGGTTGAGC
>JBDHFY010000018.1:0-26304 GCA_039590195.1 Gemmatimonadota bacterium
ACCCGGAACAGCTCCGTTCCGATGCCCTTCCGCCTCCGGCTCGTTGTGACCTCGACGTCGTACAGTGCAGTGTCCGCATCGGCGGCGATCGTGATCTCGGCCACAAGCTGTCCACCATCGATGAACTGTGTTGAGTTCGTTTTTACTTTCTTGGTGGGCTTGCCCTGAAGCAGCATCCTCACCGTCGATCCATCGTCGAAGCCCGACCCCATCACGCTCACTTCAAGCGTGGTTCCTTGGGGCGCTTCCGAAGGGTTGGTGGAGTCTACCACGGGCTTGCCAGCTGGCTGATTGCTTGCGAGCGCCGGAACATCGACACCAGTGACGGTAGGTTGATCTTGCGAGCACGCCCCAACAAAGGCCAGGGCAACCATAGCGATAATCACACGTGACGAAAAAAGTCTTCGGTTCCACGAATGCATTGTCAACACTCCACGTTGGCGTGTAGTGGATATGCTATCCCGTAGCATACGCGAGCGAATATTCCAGCGACACCTGTTATCTTGCCTAGTCCCCCCACAGATCAACACAACGTCAACGCCTCCGCGTGTTCCGCAAGGCGTGCGGGAACTTGCCCACAGCAGTAGCCCTACGGCTTCACCTCCAGCGTCATGAAGAACGGCATGGTGAAATCCCCGGCCCACGTCCAGGTGGGCTTACCTTTGAGGGGCCGCTTGCACAACAGGGCCTCTTTCCCTTCAATCGTCCACGTGTCGTCGGTGGGATGGGTGATGTCGACGGGAAGGCCACTCGCAGGGGTTTGGCCACAGGCGCCGCCGTAACGCAGGAACCACTCGTAGTCCTGGCCCTTCCAGAATATTTGGAATCCCACCGTCTCGCTATCGCCTACCGACATCGTGTGGAAATCCAAATGCCCTGGCCCGCCAACCGTATTGCCGAACACGTCGACGCAGTCGTCGGGGAACGGCGTTTGCCCTTCGCCAGCGTCCGTGAAATCGACGCACACGAAGCGATCCGCCGTATCGAAAATGAATGTGCCGATGCCGGGCGGTCTGATGTGCGCCACGACGAAATCCACATCCTCACTGTAGACGCCATCGCCGTCGCTCGTGATGCGATCCCCTGTGCGGTCTCCGAGAGTCACCGTAAGAGGCGTGTCCACAAATGGGCCTGTGGTCTTTTCCTTCACCGCAAACAGCTCCGTCCCGATGCCCTTTCTCCTTCGGCTCGTGGTGACCTCCACGTCATACGAAGCCACCTCCGCATCGAGCGCGATCGTGATGTTCGCGACGAGCTCTTCCTCGGTCTCGAAGCGGGTCGAGTTCGTCTTGATCTTCTTCGTGGGCTTGCCGTTGAGAAGAAGCCGCACGGACGATCCATCATCAAATCCCGATCCCAACACTCGCACATCCAGCGTGGTGTCCTGCTCTGCCTCCGTCGGGTCGGTCGCAGAAACGACGGGGTTCCCTCCTGCGCCTCCGCCCTTCGCGGGCAGCGGAGGCTCGACTCCGGTCACGGTCGGCTGGCTGTCACTGCAAGCTCCAAAGACCACTACAGTCACTAGAGCCATCGCACCCGATAGCGGGATGGGCACACGGAAGGGCGAGCGCATGGGAAACTCCAAGATGTAGACGTACTTACCTTACCTAACGGATGCTGACGGCGATCCTTGCGCCGGCAACAGGCCGCCCGCACCCGCAATCTGATAAGGCGCCCAGTAGTGCGGCGCACTGTAGCTCTCACGCAACATCATCTCGCGCTGGGCCGCGGCCAGGGCCCCCGCAGGTCCAAGCCCCTCCAGCCTCCTATAGAACTCGGTCGCAAACGCAGCCGCCCCCTGATCCTCGATCCGCCAGAGGGTGGCCACCACGTTCTTCGCGCCGGCATAGAGGAAAGCTTGGGCGAGAGTCGCATAGTCCTCCCCGCGGGCGTACTGGTTTGACCAGGCGGGACCCACTCCCGTCTCGCATCCGGAAAGGAAAACCAGGGGGCTCCTGATGGAGAGCCCGAGTAGCTCGTGTACCTCGAGCCTGCCATCATCACGAGATTCGTCACTCCGGCCCCGTGCGAGCTCGATTCGGGAAAACATGGGGTTCCGCGGGTTCAGCACTCCGTGGGTCGCGGCGTGGACGATGTCGCCACGACCGAGCGCTTCGCGAAGCCGCGCCTCGGTGCCGCGCCGGCCGGCGAACTCTCGGGAGTTGCCGATCGCGCCCCTGACCCCCCGCGTCTCGGCCCTCGTGAACGGGAGTGCCGAGGACAACGGCGCAAACAACGAAGCCAAGACATCCTTGGACGTCGACTCCTCGCGCTCCCGCAATACGGGTAGCACCCCAGCCATGGGGAGATGCAGCAGGTCAAAATCCTGGACCAGGTACCGCCCCGTTTCCCCGTCGCGCAGCGCGGCAAACGGCAGGTAGTTGAGGACGGTGTGGGGAACGATGATGAGTCGCTCCACTCCCGAGAGCACCCCAGCGCGTCGTGCCGGTCCGATGAGATACGAGTGCAGCGTGGCGAGAGCGCCTTCTGCAAGCTGCAAGGGTGTGTCGGGCTCAGCTAGCAGATCCCGCACGACCCGCACCCGGCTCGCCAAGTCCTCCTCCCCAACCTCGCCGTCAAACGCACGCACGCCGTCCGGTCGGACGACGAACAGCACGACACGCTCCTCGGTCACGAGATATTCGAGCAATGCCTCCCGGGCCCCCAAGGCATCTCGGACGTCTGCGAGACTCGGTCTCCTGGCCCCGAGGAAGATGGCGGTTGATGCGTCCCGCTCAGCGGCTTCGACGAGCAGTGCCTCGTACTGGGATCGCGCCGTCTCGAGCTCCCGCATCATTTCCCTGGCAGTTGCGGCATCGCGCTCTTCCGACTCGTACAACAGGTCGATGGTGTCGAGACCGGCTACCAGGGCGTCGATGCGACGGAGCAGCTGCTCGCCTGCCTCGAACGTCTGCGCGGACGTTCCGGCCTCTTCGATCTCCCGGCGTGCCGCCCCCAGATGTTCGATGAGCGCTCGGCCTCGCGCGGCATCGGCGACTTGAAACGCCTCCTCGACAGAACCGAGCCGCAGCAACACGGACACCAGATCGCCATACGCGCCAAGCCGCTCGCCGAGGTACGAGGTTCGAAGTGCGCTCGACCCGAACTTCCCGCGGACACGTTCCACCGCCTGCACCGCACGCCGTCCAAGTGCCGCCGCAGAGTCGAACCGATTGCTGCGCGCATACGCTCGCGCAAGGAGGCTGTAGGCTTCGAACCGCGGGGCGGGTCCCGCCCGCTCCAGATCCGGCGCCGCTGCGTCGAGGACGCGACGCACGCGGGTGTGGTCTCCGTCTCGATCGGCGATGCGCGCTTCCGCAAGCGCCACCGAGAGGCGGGCCGCCACCGCATCGAGGTTAACCGCCAGGTCGCGCGCCGCTGCGAGGCGTTGCACTGCCTCGTCGGGACGCTCCGCCAGGTGCGCGATCTCGGCGAGTAACACCAGATCGTCGAACTCCTCAAAGCGATCTCCCGCCTCCCGGTGAAGATCGAGAGCCTTTATGGCGTCCGCACGGGCTCCGGCGAGGTTGCGCAATGAGACTTCGACCTCGGCCACACTGCGGAGATCCGTACCGGTCTCAACCGGCAGGCCAAGCTCCTCGTAGATGACCTGAGCCCGCTGGTAGAGATCGAGGGCGCGACGCAGATTGCCGGCCTCTTTGTGGAGAGACGCGAGAGCTTCGAGGTTGCGTGCCTCCTCGTCCCGTTGTCCGAGCTGGCGTGAGAGCGCGAGCGCGCTGTCAAGCGTCGCAAATGCGAGTTGCGGCTCACCGAGGTCTGCGTACGCCGCAGCGAGCTGCGCCAGGGCGACCTGCTCGCCTGTGGCATAGTCGATGGAGCGATAGAACTCGAGCGCTTGCGTGAGAGGCGGAATAGCCGCCAGCGGGTCACCGGTGGAAACAGCAAGCATCCCAAGGTTGGTGAGGCCGTTTCCCTGATAGCGTGCGTCACCGAGCTCTTGCCCAACATCCCGTAACAACTCGAATCCCTCACGGGCCCGGTCAAAATTGCCGAACGCCGTCTCGACCAGGCCGAGGTTTGCGCTGGCCACCGCAACCGCGGCACGGTCACTGGCAGCCTGCCCCGCTTCAACAGCCTTCCGAAGTGATTCAGCCATGTCCACGAGGCGCCCTTCATCCCACGCAAGCAAACCGAGGGCGTTGTACGAGCGCGCGAGCTGGTCCCGCAGCCCGTAGCGAAGCTTGACGGATAGCGCCTCTTCACCGAGGCGACGGGCACTTACGTAATCCCCGAACTGCCACGCCACGAGCCCGAGCCAGGTGAGCGATTCCGCCTCGGCAGCGGAATCACCTGCTGCGCGGGCGCCGGCGAGCGCCTCCGCCCATACGCTGCGGGCGCTGTCGAACTGATCGTCGAAGTAGAGTTTACGGGCGCGATCGAGGTGAACGCGGAGGGAGGTGGTATCTCGTGTCGAATCGGTGGCAGACGCTGCGGCGTTCGCTCCTTCGGATTCGCTCGCCTGCGGCCTCTCGGCACATGACGTCCCCGCAACGATGGCAGCGAGAGCGGGAGCGAGCCAGACGAGAGGCGGCGAGCGGGTCGTCACGGCGGGATGATGAACCGATGGATGCCGCTGGTGGCGGACTCCCCATCGTTGAACAACGCGTCCACAAACCAGAAGTACGTTTGCCCGGCGGCCAAGTTGGGTACCACGGGGAACACCAGCGTGGTGTCCGCAGTCGTCTCGGACATTATCGGGCCACCGTTGCTGTCGGTGACAGCAAGTGCGTACTGCACGTCGGTGCCCGCACTTCGCCAGACAAACCGAAGTGAGTCGGATACGACGGTGCTGTCGTCGATGGGCGCTACCACTTCCAGCCGCTGCGCCCCGTCGCCCGCATCCCGAAAGACTCGGCCAGTGAGCGGCGAGGGCTCTGATGGAGAAGACGTGAGCAGCAGAATGCCTGCGGCAGCCGCCGCAGCGGCCACCGGGACCACTACGAAAAGACGTTTCCGGCGCTCTCGGGCTCTGACAAGCCGGCCGACGTGTACGGTTTCCGCACGACAGACGCTACATGTCGCCAAGTGCGCCTCGACGTGGTGGCGCTCGGCAGGCGAGAGCGCACCGTCCACAAAGCGTGAGACTTCCTGGGGAGTCAGATGGCCGTCTGATTGCTGAGATTGATTCGTCATTTTGTATGGCGTTCCATGACCTTCTCTAGGAAATGAAACGGATGATTGCTCGCGTCTTTGCGCGGCCTCCGGCTCCTTTACGGCTCGGGGTTGTCGACACCCTGGTTCATCAACGCGAGCCGCAAACGGTCGAGTAGCGCGTTGATCCGCCGGTAGACCCGAAACACCGTGGGATAGCGCATGAGGGCGGCGATCTCTCGAATCGGTACGTCGTCCTCGAACCTGAGCCGAAGAAGGATCTGGTCCCTGGGGGAAAGCACGCCCATAGCTCTGGACAGCATCTCGTTGAGCTGTTTGACGCGCAAGCCCCGGTCAGGATCCGTTGTCGTCGTATCGGGAAAGCTATCCAGCGAGATGTCGTCTGCGAGCAGATCGATGAGTCGCCGACGCGCTGCAACCGTGGGTTCCACTTCACCAGGGGTCGTCTTCTTCCACGGCCGCCCATAGACCCGGCGGTAGTGGTCCACACACAGCCGGCGCGTCACCACGACGAGCCACGTGGTGAACTTCGTGCTTCGGTCCGGTACGTATGCCTTGAGGCGGCGATACTCGTCCCGGCGCAGTTCCTCCAAGACGTAGGCGTAATGATCCATCGCGCCGTCTTGGCTCGGGGCTACGGAGCGCGCGACTCGCAGGAGAAGGGTGCTGTGGATCTGGAGGAATTGCTCCCACGCCTGCTCACGCTCGACACCAGCAACACCGCCGAGCACGTTGGCCAATTCCTTCGGAAGACCGGAGGCACCGTCCGCGGAGGCCGGGAATCCTCTGGTATGGGAGCCTGACGGCATACCGCCCCCACCAGGCAAGAAGCAACGCTGCTAAAGATGGCGGCGGACGACGCCACTGGGCCCAACATAACGCCGGATTGAGCACTCAGCTACATCTCAACTCTTGAGCTGGCAATCTCGCATCCGCATCGATCAGCGTCGAGCTGTGGCCTTTCTCCCTTCTCACGCATCCCATTCCACCACAATTATCTGCGGCAACCCGTCGCTCTTTTCTCTTGTCACCCGCGTGTGTCCGTTTTGTCTGCGTTATCTGCGGCCCCGCCACGCAAAGAACTCCACCGTATACCCACCCGGGTCCTCTACGAGAAACGCCCGAACCGGAACATTTTCGCTATCCGCCAACTCAGAGAGGATCTTGACTCCCTCACTTCGAAGATGCTCGTACCACCTATCGACCTCGGACGTCACGATGCTGAGCATCACTGGTTTGGATTCACTCACGCGGTGGCTGCCCTTCGTCTCGTCCACCAGCCCCACATAGGCGTTCGAGCTGGTCTGATAGATCCTGACCCACCCCTCGTCAAAGGTCTTTGTGAGGCCCATGGTCCTTTCGTAGAACCGGCTCGCCTCATTCACGTCGCTGTAATAAAGGAATACGACCTGCGAATCGATGGTGGGGAGAACGTCATCCTGGCTGTCCGGAATCCCCAAGAGGACGGTGGCCGCAGTAAGGCCGATTCCGATGGCTTTCACCTTGCCTCCTCTTTGCACTGGCCATTGGCCACTGATCACCGACGCCTAGCACACTTCCGACTGCCTAAGCCCTAACGCCGACTGCCCAAATTAGCGAATCTCCCTCCCACCTCGTCTATCGTCCTCCACGAAGCGATCCCGAGCCGGCATCACAACCGCCGGCAGCGTCTCGGCATTCATCACGGCATCTTCGGAAACGATCTCATTCAGAAACAGGAGATACGCGACGAGGCTGTACACCTCGTCGTCCGTAAGAGATCCGGGGGCGTCGAAGGGCATGGCCCGTCGCGTGTAGTCGAACAGGGTGGTGGCGTAGGGCCAAAAGTTGCCGACGGTCAATGGCACGCTCGGATCCAGGGCGAACGGAAACTCGTCCCCGGGTATGCGCCCCACCAAAGGGCCGCCTACGCCCCCTGCTCCCTCCGATCCGTGGCAGGCAACACACTTGGCGGAAAAGACTTCCCTGCCGGCCGATACCGTCCCCCGACCAGAGGGAAGGCCCGTGCCATCCGGCATTACGTCGATATCCCATGCTGCAACCTCGTCGGCAGTCGCCGCTCGCCCGATGCCGGTCGTCGCAACACGCTGTTCTCTGCCTTCCACCTGCGAACGCGTTGCGGCATCAGACCCTTCTGCCGTGCAGCCCGCGCAGCCAAGCGCTACGCCGAAGACGGCGCCCGCCACGATCCACCCGCGTAACGGATCAACCGCTCGACGTCCGAGGAACGCATGCCTCACCGACTTCACCATCACTCCTCCAACCCGAACACTACCGTGCCGTCGCGCTGGACCTTCCAGGCTCGAATGTTGTTGTAGTGATAGTGAGTCCCGATGCCCCGCGCTTCCCTGAGCTGCTCCACCGTAGGCTGCACGTAACCGGTCTCATCGACCGCGCGGCTCATGAGCACTGCCTCATCTCCCATCCAGTTCCAGGGGTGGCTGAACCGGGTGAAGCACTTGGGAAGCACCGGCTCGTGCAGCCGGGCAGCTTCCCAGTTGTCCCCGCCGTCGACGCTCACGTCCACGCGCGTGACGCGCCCGCGGCCGCTCCATGCAACGCCGGTGATCTCGCGCCAACCCCGCTCCGCCAATCGCACGGGATAGGCCGGAGCGGTGATGAGCGACTTTGCATCCATCACGAGGCTGAAGAGGCGGGCCGTGCCGTTCTTCAACGGATCGGCGTAGCGAGCAGTCTCCTCGCGAGTCATAAACGGTCTGTCGGACACCTCGATGCGCCGTAGCCATTTGACGCACGCGTTGCCCTCCCAACCGGGAAGGAGTAGACGGGCAGGATACCCTTGCTCCGGACGAATCGCTTCTCCGTTTTGGCCATAGGCGATCAGCGCATCATCCCACGCCTTCTCCACCGGTATGCTCCGGGTCATCACCGCGGCGTCGCCGCCCTCAGCCAGAAACCACTTCGCCTCGTCTCGGATTCCGACCTCTCGGAGCAACGTGCCAAGCGGCACGCCGATCCATTCGCTGTTGCTCATGAGACCGTCGACCTGCTGAGGAGACCGCTCTCGCCTGAAGTCCCGGTATCCACCGGACCCGTTTCCCGAGCATTCGACGAAACAGAGGCGGCTGGTGGACGGGAAGCGCCGGAGGTCGTTCAAGCTGAACATCATCGGCCTATCCACCATACCGTGGATCAGCAACGAGTAGCTGGCTGCATCGATATGGGGAACACCTGCATGATGTCGCTCGAAATGGAGATCCGCCGGGGTGATGATGCCCTGCAGGTCCTGGTGTGGCGTCAAGGATACCCTTGGGGGCGTGCCGAAGGTGATTCGCTGAGGTTGCTCGCGGGGCGCCCGACGGCCTAGCGGCGTGGCAGGTTGGCCCAGGACCTTCGTCGGGTCGACGGGCGACTGAGTTCCCTGCGACACAGGCCGGCCGTCAGGCGACGCTGATTTCGGGAGGATGGCCCCCCCGGCAGCGCCCACAACGCCCGCGAACAACGCCCGCCGGCTGATAGTGGATGCCCTGGAGGGCGAGGGCACGCCTTCACGGCGACCCTCGCGGTCGCTTTTCTTTGACATGCGCGATCCCCTGCGTCTGGGGTGGATAGACAGGGCTGCGGGGCTGGGGGGCGGGAGGTGGGGGGCGGGGGGACGGCCTCCCTACTCCCTACTCGCCTTCCCGATGGTACGGAACAATGTGCTCCCACTCGTCTGGATCCGACCGGGCGACGACGGCCACCACGGGCTTCTTGTCGCTCAGGTTGAAGACCTCGTGCGGTACCCCGGGTTCAATGAAAATGAAGTCACCCGCCTTGTTCTCGACGGCCTGTTTGAGACCCGGACCGAATTCATGCCGCACCCGTCCCTCGAGTATGTACAGCATCACCTCGAAATCGACGTGGATATGGGCTCCGGCGACCCCGCCCGGAGGTATGGTGGCCACGTTCATGGAGAGCTTCTTCGATCCCACGTTCCTGGATGACATCCCGGCCTTGTACCGGATGCCGTTCCAGTCCCGGAAGGTGTCACTTTCTCGGATGACCACGATGCCGCCCCCGTCTTCCACCAAGGGATGGTTCTCTTCGAGGCTCGCGCGCGCCGCACGCCGCGTCGTGGTGTCTGACATGAGTTTCCCTCCGCAGTTGATCGCTGCTAGAGGCTACGGTAAGCAGGGCCGGACCGCAAGTCGGGCACCATCTCGCCGTCCCGGGACGATCCACCTCAGGCCGGGCGAGCGTCAGGGGCGGGCGCGCCGTTTGCTGGCACAGCGAACCCCGGGTTGTTGCCGGGGTTGGCTCGAGGGGGTGGAACTGCCGTTTGGCGGGGTGAATCCGAGACCTCCTCAGGTCTGATCGCGCCCGAGCCGCACCGACTCCCAGAAGTTCTCACCTGTGGTCTGCTGGCCGTGGACGGGCACGACCGTCTCGACTTCGAGCCCCAACTGTTCCAGCTTGTCGGCAAGCGCCAGCAGCTGGTCGTTGCCCGCCGACCGGGCGTCGATCACCGACCCGTGGGCTTCATTACATTAATGTACTAGGAAATTAATACATTAATGGTGCCGGAAGGTTCCTCGCTTTCGGCGCCATTCGGGCCCGGCTGGCGACCGGCAGACCAGTTCACATCCCGGAGATGCACCCCCACCCCAGAACGGGGGCCGCACCGCTCTCGGGGAGGGATTCACGGCACGAAAATCGCGACAATCAGAGCGGCGAACATCTTTTCGGTGGAAGCGGTCACGCCAGCGGGGTTCTCACGCCGGCGGTGCGAGGATCGCGTGGATCGAAGTGCCACCGGCACCAGGAGTTTTCGTCATGGCTGCAAGGAAGTGCACAGCGAAGTTTTGGCTGCGCGCCCCGGACGACCGTTCTGTTGTGGCTCAACCACAGACGTCCCAGGTCGCCCCGCCGGATTCGCCCGCAACTGGGATTGCGCACGGCACACACCGACGCAAACTTTGGGGTCTGCGGTGGAACGATCACTGCGATGCGAAATGTGAGCTGGATCACCTTTTCGCGCGGTGGGTGATGTCTCGATCTCGCGCCCGATACCTGGGAACCCACGGCTATTCGCTCATCGAGCTCATTGCGGTGATGGCCGTCGTAAGCGTCTTGCTGGCCATCCTGCTTCCACGCTTTGCGCCTGCGCTCGAGCGGACCAAGGTGAACAGCGCGGCCAGCGTTCTGGCGAGTGATCTCCAATACGCAATGTCGCTCGCGGTGCGGCACCGCAAACCGATTGCGGTCATCACGCAGTCGCCACAGCGCTACGTGATCCGCGAGCGTGACGATCCCACCAAGGTGTATCGCACACGCACTCTGGGTAGTGACTCAGATTTCTCACTCGATGAATTCACCGCCGCGCCCGCATCGGTGTATTTGTATCCCAACGGCGTCGCCATGCCGAACATCACCTACACGTTGGGCCTGAATGGGTATCAACGTCGGGTGCGCTTGACCCAAGCCGGGCAGATTCGGATTTCCCGTGGACCATAGTACGAGCAGCGAACGGGGCGTCACGCTGATCGAGATCATGCTGGCACTCATGATTCTGAGTATCGTGCTCATGGCCTTGGCAGGACTCATGTTCCAGGTCGCCAGACAGACCCGGGGCTCGACGGCAGCGACGTTCCGGGCTGCCGCCGTGCAGCAAGCCTCCACTTGGGTGGAGGCCATCCCGTGGGACAACATCGCCGGTGAGGTAGGCTGCACGCCGGAGGAAACCGGGCTGTTGGAATACACGCGTTGTCTGAGCTACACCGACAGCATAGACGGGCTCAAGAAGCTCACCGTCGTGATCGCCCCCTCGGGGATCTTTACGGCACTGCCCGAATCACTCACCGTCTACCGCAGTCGCCGACGCGGTTTGGTGCCGTTCCAATGAGGAATCGCGAGGGTTTTTCGCTGACCGAATTGCTGATTGCGACGGTCGTCGTGGCGGTGCTGGGCTCGGCGCTGACGCAGATGTTGATCCGCAACTCGCGCTACGTCAGCCGCCTCGAAACGATGATGAGCGCCCGGCAGGCGGCTCGGGCGGCGATGACCGTGGTGGCGGTAAATCTGCGTATGGTGACCGGCGGGGGGCTCGTGGAGGCGACGCCCAAACGAGTCCGAGTCAGGGTGCCCTATGCCTGGGGCATAGCCTGTCTCACCGCAGGCGGCACTACCACCGTTTCCCTACTGCCCACCGACTCCATGATCTACGCGGCCGCGCCGGCAGACGGCCTTGAGTGGTGGGACGCAGGGGTGCCGGCGTACCAAACGATTTCGCCCGTCACCGTGTCCACCGCCGACGCGACGCTCTGTGCACCCGAAGGTATCCAGCTCGTCCCGGGTGGTCGGTACATCTCCGTGTTGACGATGGTGGCCCCCCCGCCAACGCCGGGAAGTGTCTCGTACCTGTATCGCGAGATCGTGTATGAGTTCACCGCATCGATCGCTATGCCCGGGCGGATCGGTCTCTACAACAAGCTGCCGCTGCAAGCCGAATCTGAGGAAATCCTGGTACCGTTCGACACGTCTGCCGGGTTCAGATTCCTCGTGGGTTCCGCCTTGACCCCCCAGGACAACCCTCCGGCAGACCTGACGACGGTGCGAGGGCTCGAGCTCAAATTTGTGGGGGCGAGCGATGTTGCCCCTCAGGGCGGGAGCGAACCGCAGACATTTGATCTCCGCTCAAAGATCCTCTTCATCAACAGGGAGCCCTAGTGATGGACGGCCTGGGCGAGACCCTCGGAATGTTGAGCGCACGCACTAAGCTGCAAGTCCGCCGCGAACGCGGCTTTGCCCTCCCCATGACGATTCTGCTCGTCGCCATGCTAACGGTTATGCTCTCTGCGGCCTTTGCGCGTGTTTCCGCCGACCGGCGCGTGGCGGACAGCACCGAGTGGACGGTGGCCTCCCTTGCCGTGGCCCAAAGCGCACTGTCGACCTACATGAACTCCCAAACTTTGCCGCCGACAGACGGAGATTCGGTGCGCATAAACGTGACCGGAGGATATGCGTGGGTCGTGCCGCGGATCATCCAGGATCCCCCGGACCCAGTCCTTCCCAAGAAGTACGTCATTCGCTCGACAGCCTTCGTGATCGACCCGGCCCAGGGATCTGAGCCGCTCGCCACTCGCACGGTGGCCCAGTTTGCCCAATGGCAGCCGGGGGACATCCGGCGAGTTTCGGCGTTCACGGCGGCCGGAGACAACCCGGCGATCCAAGAGGAAGGAGGCGCGGGCAGCGCCGACATGTGGATAGACGGCGAAGATCAGTGCGCAGAAGCCCCGGCGATCCCTGGCGTCCGCACCCACAACAGCAGCCAGCTTGCAGCGAACAACCCAGACAGTGAGTCTCGGAACCTCAACGTCGGCGGGTCGGCCATGCAGGTGGCGCTCGAGACGGGCATCGACTGGGCCGCGATCACGAGTGGCGAAGCACTGTTGCCCGACTACACGGCGCTGGTACCAGACGATACGACGTACAAGACGTATTACATCGACGCCTATCGATTGGTGACCAACAATGTCAGGGGAACCGGGCTCCTCGTCATCACTGGTGAACTGGAAACCAAGGGCAGCTATTTCGAGTGGGACGGTGTGGTCCTCTTGGGGCGGCATCTCGACACCGATGCCAGCAACACGGAAATCCAGGGGCTCCTGGTGACCGGGCTCAATACGCTCACTGGGGGTCCTGACCCTCACTACAATGAAGTAGACGAGGACCGCTCCCACATCTATTACGATTCGTGCAAGGTTCGCCGCGCGGTAGCCCGCTGGAAGGGCTTCGTGCCAATGCCCAGCTCGTGGGTGGACAGCTGGGCCACGTACTAGTCTCCGCGGACATTCGTCGGCAGTTGATTCCGCCGGTTTTCCCCTCGCTTCCTCCGTCCTCCGACTCCCGAGTCGGTATCTCCGCGAGGTTTCTTCCGGGGTTGTGCCGGACGGCCCTTCGTCCCAGAGTTCAATCGGTCGTTCCCAACTCCCCCAGGAGTTGATGGCGTATCCCGCATGTGTCGGGATAGACCGCAACAAACGCAAAAGCGCAGAACTCGAGGAAACGTGGTGATCGGGACGCAGGTCGCGAGGGCTTCGACTCCCACCCGTCGGTTTTCCAGGGCGACGCCCACAACTCTGACCGGGGTCGTGCATGGCACTCGTCCGGTGTCCTAAACACAACATCCCCTACAACGAGGAAAACCCGCGGGGATGTCCGGCGTGTGCTCTGGAGAACACCGACGACGACCAGGCAGCGATTGTCAGACAGCTCGTTGACCTCAGCAAGTCACCTAAGGCCATTTCGCGGGCCTCGCGCACCACCGAAGCCCCGGCGATTGAGGAGCCGCCTAGTCCCATCAGCACGGCCCTCACGTACGCAACGGCCTATTTGCGTGTGTGGGGTCGCAGGTTGGTCCTCGAGATCCAGGACCACCCCGCCCTCACCAGTGCGGCCTTGGCTGTCGTGCTGGTTCTTGCGGTCGTGGTTGCCCGGCTGTCCGGCCCGCAGTTCGTATCGGAACCACATCCCGCGCCCGTCTCCGGGGAGAGCCTTCCGTTGCCGCTGCTTCCCGGACAGCCGGTCACGGTGTTGTTCGCCATGCTCGGCGCTCAACCCCCCAGCCCCCACCCGACTGCAAGTGGAATGGAGCGGTACACGTTCGATGACGACATCATCGTCGACGCCGTCAACGGCATCGTTCATTCCATCTCGATAGGAACGCCCGGACGCATGTGGCAGAGTCTGCGAGTGGGCATGGGCATCCGTCGTGCGGAAGGGGCCCTGGCTCTCCTCGGCACACCCAGGCGAGAGAATGACGGTGGATCCTCGCCCCCCGACATCAGAAGCGGCTATCTGGTCTTTCCCTCGCTCGACGAGCGGCCGCGACAGTTGCTCACCGCTGGAGTGCGACCCCCCAACGGGTGCTACGATGTGGAAATCGTTCTAAAGCCCTACGTCATCGGCATCCTCGAGGACGACGACGGCCGGTTTCCGGTGGTAGGTCGGGAGGATGACACCGCCAGTTGGGTGGTTACTAGAGTCAGCGTGGTGAGCCGAGCCGTCACCGGACCGGACGGGGAGGAGCCGATCTGCTGAAAGAAGCCGACGAGGCCCATATCCCGTGATCGAGCTGACTCCTCGCCACGAAGTCCAAGCAAAGCTTCGACTACTCAGGTGGCAGCGTCAAAGCTTCTCCGCCGCCCGCGACCAGCCTGGGCGATTGATCAATGGCACGCTGCGAAGCCCTGACTCCCGGCGCAGCCTGGGTCGATCCGTCCACCCCCCTGCCTCAACACCAGCCGACAAACCGATTCGCACAGGCACCATGAGCACTCTGCCTCCTGTCCCCGCCTTCACGCCCAGCTGGAAGCGCAGGGTACCACGAACGGCCTCCCTCCGGGACACGCCGACACAAAACGTGTAGGGCTTTCCCGGCTTCAACGTGAGCTCGCCCTGCGGAACCCAGCGGAGATTTTCCGAATTCCAGTCGCTCAAGAAATGGCGATCGACCGCCTTGGCCCCCGGCTCCGGACACACCGGCATCTCGCGGAAGCGGTGGGGAACCTCCAGACCCAATGACGACGCCGTTTCCCGCGAGGTCTCGACACTTCGAAGCGCAAACACTCGCCGGGTGCCTTCCAGCGTCAGCTGTACCTGGACTTCACCGGGTGGCGGGGCATTGACAAGATTGGCATGGACAGAGGGGTCTTCAGCCATCATCT
Source organism: Gemmatimonadota bacterium (assembly GCA_039590195.1). Lineage (GTDB taxonomy): Bacteria > Gemmatimonadota > Gemmatimonadetes > Gemmatimonadales > GWC2-71-9 > JBDHDY01. The sequence continues at coordinate 14,802 of JBDHFY010000018.1, forward strand.
GCCGGACGTACCAGCGGGCGTAGAGCCCTCCCGCCGCCAGTAGGACACCCACCGCAACGTAGAGAAGATGCATCCAGGTCATGGGAGCTCGTGGTTCACTGGGTGGATCAGAGTGCCGGGCTCGACATCGCGGGAGTGCCGGACGGCAACGCCCCGGTCCGCCGATGGAGGTCGGACAATATCTCTCACCGATACGAGCGGCTAGGACACGCGTCACAGACCTCGACCGCTTTCCCAACTCATGCGGACCCTGATGTGATGTGCATCACATATCGTTGTTCGTAGGTGATTGGTACGGCAGAACGCCCGCTCGATGCGACGGCCTCACGGGCTGGACGCAACGCTTACCCGTGAACAGATTGTTGGGCACGAGGAGGAAAGCTGTCATCGAGCGCTGCCGTGCGCGCAGGAGGTAACTAGGGTGGGCAAGGACGAACCAAGGCGTCCCAAGAAAGACAGCGAGGCGGTGATCGTGAATCGCCTCCTTGGCGAATTGCACCGGTCCGATGCCGAACCACAGATCATCTCCGACACCCCCCTCAAGCGCCCAGCAACGCCTCGCCGGAGGCTTAGCAAACGGTTGATGCCCTCACCTCGACCCGAGCGGCCAGGGCTCGCCACGTGGACCAGAGTTGGGCTCGGCCTCGTGCTCGCAATCGGGATGACTCAGTGGCCGTATGCTCACGAGTGCGGTTTTCGCCTGCTCTTCTACGCGGCGGGCGTCGCCACACTCCTTGCCGCCGGTGTGTGGAGCGGTCTCTTTTCGTGGTACTACCACCTCGGCATCGCACATCTCGTCTCGTTGGGGGTCGTGGTCACCGGGTTGGTCCTCGGCGCCGGGGTCATCCTGCCCCGAGTTGGCTACGCGAATGCGGCGGCCACGTGGCGCTGTACGGCGGTCGTGACGCCGGCGCCAACCGCCGTGGAAGAGGCGACCCCACCCTCCGTGGAGCAGGCGATCCCACCTGCGCAAGAGGGCACGGTCCAAGCGGCCCCAACGGACAGCACAACCAGCCCGGAGCCGCGCGACTCAATCCCTCAATAGCCGAGACGTACCTGGGCAGGTCCCGTCACCGAGCAGTGGCGGGGCGGTCGCGATGGCTCGCTCTCCGTACAAACCAGGAGCGTCTGCGGGTGAAAACATCGGCCGCAACCTGACGACTGGTTGACCGGTCGGTTCAACGGGCGGTCAGTTGAAGCATGTTGTCCTCTGGCGGTCCGAGCCGCCAACATCCCATGCAGCTGCAGGTTACGGCCTCGCGAAGGGCAAGAGCGGCGGCCACCCGAATCTGGCGGCGCACCGGGCCCGGTGTAGATTTGCCGTCACTCGCATGTCAACCGCAGGAGTCCCTATGAACACTCCGCGACTTATCCTTCAGGTTCTGCTCCTTGCCGCTCTAGCCATCGGCCCGACGAGCACGGCGGCTCAAGCCCCTGCCCCTCAAGACGTCATCGGTTTCACCCTGGGATCCGATTACAAGCTTGCCAACTACGATCAGGTCCTGGCTTACTTTCAGGCCCTGGCGGCGGCGTCGGACCGTGTGGTGCTGGAAGAGATCGGCAGATCGACGCTCGGCAAGCCGATGGTGCTCGCCTTCATCTCGACGCCGGAGAACCTCGGCAAGCGAGAGCGGTACCGGGCGATCAATCGGAGGCTGGCCCTCGCCAAGGGACTTACCGACGACGAGGCGCACGCACTCGCCGCCGAAGGTGTGGCCACCGTGTGGATCGACGGCGGCCTACATGCCACCGAGGTGGCGCACTCCCAGCACACGTCTGAGCTCGCGTACTGGTTGGCCACCGACGAATCGGCCGAGGCCCGCCGGGTTCGGGAAAACACGCTCGTTCTGTTGATGCCCAACATCAATCCGGACGGCGCCAACATCGTCGTCGATTGGTACCGCAAGAATCTGGGAACGCCGTTCGAGACTGCTCCGGTGCCCGAACTCTACCACCCCTACGTCGGCCACGACAACAACCGTGACTGGTACATGTTCACGCAGGCGGAGACACGAGTGGCAGCCAACGTGTTCTACCACGAATGGTTCCCGCAGATCATCTACAACCACCACCAGACCGGACCATTCCCGGGGCGTATCTGGGTACCGCCGCCTGCAGATCCGCTGAACGAACATTACGACCCGCTCATCGTGGCAAGCTTCAGCCACCTGGGCCAATACATGCTGGCGCGCTTCATGAAAGAGGGTAAGTCCGGTGTATCGACAGGTATCGGCTACCGGGTAGTCTGGTCGGCCGGGTTCATGCACGCCACACCACAGCTGCACAACATGCTCGGTTTGTTCACGGAAACGGCTCTCTACCGCTATGCGACGCCACACTGCTATTCGGACGAGGAGGTGGGAGACGTCTTCACCCGTGGCATCCGGCTTTCCACTCGCGAGCCCAGCATGCATTACATCGTGCCGTGGGAGGGCGGCTGTTGGCACCTGCGCGATGCGATGGACTACATGATGACCGGCTCGCGGGCGGTGTTGGACCTCGCAGCAAAACTCAAAGACGATTACCTCTACAACATCTATCACATGGGACAGCGGCAGATCCGCCGAGGGGAACGTGCGGAGGGCGGGCCGTTTGCGTACGTCATCGACGTGGGGGAGCAGCACGACCCCGGAAGTGCGGTCGAGCTGCTGCGGATATTCCGGCAGGCCGGCATCGAGGTTCGGCGCGCCGATAACAGCTTCGAGGCAGGCGGGGCCAGGTACCCCGCCGGCACCTACGTCATACCGCCACAGGCGTTCCGGCCGTTTGTCATCGATCTGCTCGAGCCCAAGCAACACCCGGACCGGTTCGAGTATCCCGGTGGCCCGCCGGAGCCCCCCTACGATCTCACTGGTTACAACCTCGCCGATCAGCTGGGCGTCGTCGTCGACCGCGTGTTCGAGCCGTTCGCGTTGCCGGGACCTGCCATACAAGACATCCCTGCACCATCCGGCACTGTCAGCGGTCGGGGCGGGGGCCGGTTCGGTTACTTCTATTCGCACAAACCCAACTGGAGCGCGCTGGCCACGAACCGGCTGTTGAAGACGGGCGCCAGTGTTTCGTGGACGAAGGAACCGGTGAGCGTCAATGGCGTCGATTGGCCGGCTGGGACTTTCCTGGTTCGTGGCACAGACGGCAGCAGGCTTGACGACATCAGTCGTGAACTCGGTATCGATTTCGTCGGCGTCGACGCCGACCCCGGAGCCGCCATGAGTTCGCTTCGCACGCCGCACGTCGGTATCTATCAGAGTTACATGGCCAACATGGCGGAAGGATGGACGCGGTGGGTGTTGGACCAGTACGAGTTCGACCTCGAGCCCATCCACGATGAGGATGTACAGTCGGGCAACCTGGACCGATTCGATGCCATCCTGCTGCCAGATCAAACGGCGGACGGGATCCTCAACGGCCATGCGGCGCTCACGATGCCGGAGCAGTACGTGGGGGGCGTTTCCGTCGAAGGTGGGGCGGCCCTCAAACGCTACGTCGAACGGGGTGGCTGGCTCTTGGGATTCCATCAATCGGTCGAGTTCATCACCTCTACCTTCGGTCTTCCCATACGCAACGCGGTGGCGAATGTCGATGCCCGACGCTTCTTCATCCCGGGCTCGCTCATCCGGTTCACGACCGATCCCTCTGATCCCCTGGCGTACGGCATGCCGGAGGAGGGTGCCGCGCTGTTTTGGCGGCACGGCATGGCGATGCAGATTCTCCCCGCAGCCTCAGAGAGCTCCTCGGCTGCAGGGGAGCAACGCCTCGACCAGAATCTCAACGTCTTTGCCAGCTTCCCCGAGGACAGCCTATTGATCGATGGCTGGGCGATTGGCGCCAAGCGCTACCTTGGAGGAAAACCGGCGGCGCTTCAGGCACCCGTTGGCGACGGTGCGGTGGTGCTGATCGGCTTCCGACCGGACACCCGGGGCCAACCACGCAACGCGTTCAAGCTACTGTTCAACCCACTGTTCGCATCGACGATTCGGGAATTGGTGCCGTGACGGTAATCGATGGAGCGCCACTTGGGCGCGAGGAGACGGACTGATGGCAATACGAGTGGATACTGTCCATAGTCATACAAGCAACCGACCCGCATACTCGTGGAGATTGAGATCTGCGCCGCTCGCACCACTGTTGATGGCGTGCGGTTTGGCAGCGCTCGTACCGGCCACGGCTTCGGGAGTGATCCGGCAGGGTCAGGCTCAGAGCGGGCGATTCGTCCTCGAAGACGTCTTCCAACTCGAGCACGCCTCGAGCCCGCAAATCTCACCGGACGGTGGGCGCGTCGTCTTCGCGCGGACCTCTATGGACGTCATGAAAGACCGGTCGCAATCGAACCTGTGGGTCGTGAACTACGATGGATCGGATCTCCAACCGCTCACGACCGGGAGTGCCAGCTTCTCCTCGCCGCGGTGGTCTCCTGACGGAGAACGACTCCTCTACTCTTCCACAGAAGAGGGGTCGAACCAGCTGTACGTCCGCTGGATAGAGAGCGGTCAGACCGCCAAACTCACTCAGTTGCCCAAATCGCCGAGCGGCCTTACGTGGTCTCCGGATGGCAACTGGATCGCCTTCTCCATGTTCGTCCCGGAGAAGGCATCCGCGCCGATGGTACAGATGCCGGAGCAACCCGAAGGGGCGGAGTGGGCGGAACCGGCTCGGGTGATCGAGAAGGTGCAGTATCGCGCTGACGGATCAGGGTTCGTGGAGGACGGGTACAGACACTTGTTCGTCCTGCCCGCGCAGGGTGGGACGCCTCGACAGGTTACCTCCGGCTCGTTCAACCACGGCGGCACACCGTCTTGGACGCCCGACAGCAAAGCCCTCGTGTTTTCCGCGAACCGCCACGAAGACTGGGAATACGATCCCAGAAACACGGAAGTCTATGAGACCTCCCTCGCGGAAGGATCGCTCAGAGCTCTCACCGACCGAATCGGCCCCGACAACAACGCCGTCGTGTCGCCTGACGGCAGGCACATCGCGTATCTCGGTTTTGACGACAGGGAACAAGGCTACCAGGTCACGCACCTGTACGTCATGAACCGGGACGGAAGTGGAAGACGATCGCTTGCGGATGACCTCGACCGCGATGTGCAGCAGCCGATTTGGAGCGCGGATGGGCGAGGGATCTACTTCCGCTATGATAATCACGGAAACACCAAGCTCGCCTACGTCTCACTGGACGGTGACGTCGAGACATTCGTGAGCGACGTGGGTGGACTCTCGCTGGGTCGCCCATACGGGGGAGCAAGCTACTCGGTCTCGAACAATGGCAGGTTTGCCTACACCCATTCGCGGCCCGATCACCCGGCTGATGTTGCCGTGAGCCGACATGGATCCGCCGAGGGCACACGCATCACCCATCTGAATGACGACCTCTTCGGCCACAAGGAGCTTGGACAGGTCGAGGAGATCTGGTTCGAGTCCTCGCACGACGGACGTCGGATTCAAGGATGGATCGTGAAGCCTCCCGGCTTCAACCCCAACGGCAAATACCCGCTGGTCCTCGAGATCCACGGCGGGCCGTTCTCCAATTATGGAGACCGTTTCTCAGCTGAAATCCAGCTCTATGCCGCCGCGGGGTACGTGGTGCTGTACGTGAATCCTCGCGGCAGTACGAGTTATGGTGAGGAGTTCGGCAACCTCATTCACCATGCCTATCCGAGCTACGACTACGACGATCTGATGTCCGGTGTCGATGCGGCCATTGAACGCGGCTATGTCGACGAGGACAATCTGTTCGTGACCGGCGGCAGCGGTGGAGGTGTGTTGAGCAGTTGGATCGTCGGAAAGACCGACCGGTTCCGGGCCGCCGTCGTCGCCAAGCCCGTCATCAACTGGTATAGCTGGGTGCTGACGGCGGACATGTACGTCACCGGCGCTAAGTACTGGTTCCCGGGATTCCCGTGGGAATACCAGGACCACTACATGGAGCGGTCACCATTGTCCCTCGTCGGCAACGTCACCACCCCCACAATGCTGCTCACGGGTGAAGCCGACCTCCGCACGCCGATGTCGGAGTCGGAACAGTTTTATCAGGCGTTGAAGCTCCAGAAGGTAGATGCAGCGCTCGTGCGTATTCCAGGGTCGTATCACGGGATTGCCTCACGACCCAGCAATCTGATCGCAAAGGTGGCGCACGTCCTGGCATGGTTCGACCGATACCGCAAGCCGACGACGTAGGGTGGCTTTAGGATTTGCGGGTCGACTATTGAATGCGAACGGGGTGGTATGGTGCGACTGGCCGGTAGGGCCCGCAGCGCGCGTTGGTGCGCGGTGAGTGGCGAGGCGAGGGAGGGTCCGTTGAAGGGCGACTCCCAGGTGGGGGGTGCGGTGGCCGTCTGGAGTCGAGACCGAAACGGACCCTCCCTGCCGGAGCCGGTAGCCGCGCACCAACCATCTGTGATCGCGACCACGCCTGACTGGACATGACGGCGGCGCCCGGACCACCGTTTGTCGGATCCTTGATCCTCGCGCTCAGACCGCATCAATGGGCCAAGAACACGCTGCTCTTCCTCCCCGCCCTGGCAGCGCATCTCGCGTGGACCGGCGACGTCGCCATCCCGCTGGGTGGGGCCTTCATCGCCTTTTCTCTCCTGGCTTCAGCGACATATCTCCTGAATGATCTTGCCGACCTGCAACACGATCGCCAGCATCCGACCAAGCGACACCGGGCGGTAGCCGCCGGTCTCATCTCCGTGCCGGCGGCGGTGACCGTGGCGGTCGCGCTCATTGGCGTTGCCGCGCTGGTTGCCCTGCAGTTTCGCGTCGCCTTCCAGGTCGCGCTGGCGGTCTACCTGGCGTTGACCACGATCTACTCTCTCGTACTCAGGCGCTTTGCGGTGCTCGACGTCATCGCCCTCGCGACACTCTACACCATTCGCGTGGTGGCTGGGGCCGCGGTCGTCGACGTGGCGCTCTCGCGATGGTTCCTGGCATTCGCCGTGTTTCTCTTTCTCTCTCTTGCGCTCCTGAAGCGGGTGATCGAACTGCAGGACGCCATCGCAGAAAATCGCAACGAACTTGCGGGCCGGGGATACTTAGCGGGCGACCTCCATGTCCTCGTTGCGCTCGGATTGGCCACTGCTGCCGCCAGCACGCTGGTCTACTGCCTGTACATCACGGGCGAGGACGTCAACAACCTCTATGCCCGCCCGGACGTGCTCTGGAGTGGGTTCTTGCTGTTGTTGTATTGGGAGGCCAGGCTCTGGTTACTCGCCGTGCGGAAAAGCGTCCATCAAGACCCTGTCGTGTTTGCACTCCGTGACCGTGCGAGCTATGTGGTCGTCGTCGCTTTTCTCGTGATGGTGTGGCTGGCGGCTTGAGAGATTCCTCCGATGAGCAATCGTCCATGCGTCGAGTCATCCTCGTAGGAGCAACGGACGGCGTCGGGCTATCGTTGGCCCGCCTGTATCTCGGTCGAATGTGGTGGGTGAGCATCCTGGGAAGGGACACGGAAAAGCTCGCGCGCGTCACCGAGCAACTTTCCGGCGAGTTCCCCGAGGGAACACTCACCACACACCTGTGCGACGTCACTCGCCCGGAGACCGTAGCACCCGCGTTCCATGCCGCCCTGATTGCCCTTGGCCAAGCCGACCTCGTGATCTACTGCGCGGGTATCCAGAGTGAGGGCGACCACCTCTCGAGCGATCTTGCCGCTGACTCCCTCACGGCAGACGTAAATTTTGTGGGGGCAATGCGCGTGCTCGGCCTCGCGGCCGACTACTTTCGGGCCGCCGGCCGCGGGCACATCGCCGCGATCGGATCCATCGCCGGTGAGCGCGGTCGCAAGGCAAATCCGGCGTATGGTGCATCCAAGGCGGCGTTGCACACCTACCTCGAGGGCCTCCGCAACCGTCTCCATCCCTTTGGCGTGCGGGTCTCGACGATCAAGCCGGGCTTCATACGGACGCGCATGCTCACAGGTCGCACCGACACGCCCGGGGCCATCGAACCAAGCGCCGCTGCGAAGCTGATCGCCCGCGGCCTCGACCGCGGGCGTGAGTCGTTTTTCGTTCCCCGCTGGTGGGCGCTGGTCGCCCTAGTGGTTCGTCACTGCCCCCGATTCATCTTCAAACGGTTCGGACCTGCGTGATCGACCCGTCGTCGGAGGTGCTTCGAGGGTGGGGCGACGCACACTTCGCACAATCGTTGGTGTACCGTCCAACGAGCTCTGACGAGGTTGCAGCCTGCCTGGCTGACGCTCAACACCGCCAGCTGACCGTCGCCCATCGGGGGGCGGGCCAGAGTTATGGCGATGCCGCGCTCAATCAAGGCGGAGCCGTAATCGACCTCGCGAAACTCCGTCGCATCATCGATTTCGATATGGAGCGGGGGATCATCACCGCGGAAGCGGGTGTGACCGTGGGCCAGCTCTGGCAACACGTCGTGCCCCACGGCTGGTGGCCTCCTGTCGTCCCCGGAACCATGCACACCACTCTGGGCGGGTGCGTGGCCATGAACGTCCACGGGAAGAACAACGCCCAGGCAGGACCGATCGGTGAACACGTTCGTGCACTGACACTTCTCGAACCCTCCGGCAGCACCACGTCCCTTGCCACGAATGAGCACCAGGAAGGTCTGCGCCGTGTGATTGGCGCCCAAGGGCTCACGGGCACCATTCTCGACGTCACGCTACAGCTCAAGCGAGTGCACAGTGGGTACGTCGAAGTGCGTCCTCAACCCGTTCGATCGTTGGATGCGGCGCTGGAGCGGCTCGACGCCGGGATCCGCGAGAGCGACTACTCGGTGGGCTGGCTCGATTGCTTTGCCGGTGGCCGGCGTATGGGACGCGGTGTGCTGCACTTCGCTCACCACCTGCCGCCGGACCACACCCTCGCCGGCCAGGGGCTTGACCGACCCAGCCAGGAATTGCCGGGGAAGGTGCTCGGCCTCTTGCCCAAACGGCATGCTTGGCGATTCCTTCGGGCGCTTGCCACGAATCCCGGCGTTCGAGCGCTCAATGTCGCAAAGAATCTGGGAGGGATCGTTGCAGGGACGCGACCCTACTCGCAATCTCATGCGGCGTTTCATTTTCTGCTCGATTACATGCCGAACTGGAAACGCATGTACCGTCCCCACGGCTTGATACAATATCAATTCTTCGTCCCGTTCGAAGCCGCTCCCAAAACCTTCAAGGCCGCCCTCGAGCTACAGCATCGTACGGGCGTGATCAGCTATTTGGCGGTGCTCAAGCGCCACCGCGTTGACGATTCCGCGGCCTCATACAGCGTGGATGGGTTCTCGCTCGCGCTCGATTTTCCCCTGCGGCCCGCCAAAATCGATGCGCTCGCTCGACTCTGCCGTGAGTTCGATGCGCTACAGAAGGATTGCGGCGGGCACATCTATGCCGCGAAAGATTCGGTGAGCTGTGGGGAGCTGCCGGCAGAGCGACATCCTCTGTTTAGCAGTAACCTTGTGCGTCGGTGGGAGTGGACAGAGAACCGAGGCCGGTGACGGCGTGCACCGCGCCCTTCGAGACGCGCCGCTTCGCGGCGCTCCTCAGGGACGCGGCAGAAGATCCATCGGCTAACAGTTAACAGCTACCAGCTGGGCGTGGCTGGGCGTGGCGGCGGACTACTCGTTCACCCGCCTACCCGCCTACCCGCCTACTCACGGGAGCGGAGAGGCGGCGAGGGGGTCAGTCCCGCACCGCGTCCGCCCAAACCGAGCAGGTTCTCGCCTCGAACGGCGGCGTCCAGCCTGTCGTATCCGGGAGCGCGACCGCGGCCAAGCACGATCCCGCGTCGGCGGCGGCGGAGCACTTCGCAGGGCCGTTGAGCGCATACGCCTCGTGCAGCACCTCCCCTATTCGACCCTCATCGAAATTCCGTCGCACCGACTCGCAGAGGAGGCCCATCGCGCGCGCTCCATCTCCTAGATGCGCGTACGCGCGCGCAAGCAGATACGGAATGCGCGAGCTCACGCGATTCAGGTCATCGGCCACGCGGTAATTGGTCGCACGGTACTGCTGCAACGCTTCCGTTGGGGGGTCGAGCCACGGCCTCAGCACGTCGATGACCTCCCCCCACTTGCCGGCCTGGACGAGAACGTTGGCCAGCGCGGTGGCCGTAATCGGTGAGTCGGAAGCGAGCCGGACGGCAGCGCGTGCACGCGCTTCCGCTTCTTCCATGTCTCCCATCGGAGCAGCTACCCACTGCGCGTACAGGATCAGCTTGTTCGCCTGCTGGAGGCGGCTCAAACGCTCCTCGGGAATCAGGTACAGCCGCCGTAGGAGAGCGAAGGGGTCATCGTGGCGACCGGCGTGCGCCGCGGCCGTGCGGGCGAGGAAGAGGCTGGCGACGATGCCAGCGACCACAAAGCTCGCCCTCGGCACTCGCCCGGGGTGGGAGCGGACCAGTCTGGACACACCCAACCCCAATACCGCCGCCGCCGCGACGAACGGCAGGTAGATCCAACGTTCCTGCGTCAGTATGATCGTGTAGCCAAGCGTCCCGGCGATACTGTCCACCTTGAACAGCGGCGAAAACGTGATCAGGAAAAACCCGCTCCAAAATGCGATGATATGACTCCAGCGCCACAGCAACGCCATGACCCCCAATGCGAGCAGCACGGCGCCGGCGAGATACGTGAGAGGATCGGTGAGGGGAGAGGCGGCGTAGTTGATGAATTGTGGGTTCAACTCCGGGTACTCGGCGCCGAGGGGAAGCACGATTCGGGAGATCTGGATGAGCATCCCCTTCACCGCTCCGAGGGTGAGCTCGTACCCAGCATACATGTCGCCGTATCCGACGGAAGGAGCAGGTAGCCGGAGGATGCCGAAACGCCAAGCCAGATACCCGAGAAACGCGGCCCACACTGGTACGGTGAGCGCGATCCTGCGCAGGGGAACACTGTCCTCGAAGTGCCGATACAGCACCAGCAGCACGAGCACCGCTGGAAGGGTAATTCCCATCTCCTTGCTCAAGACCGCGCAGAGGTACAGGACGACGGAGAACGCCACATACCACACCACGGCCGTCGACCTCTCACGACGCAACGCAGTATCGAAGGCGAGGAGCGCGAGGATGTAGAACACCGGAAAGAGAACATCCGCGCGAGCTGCCACGTCCGTGGCCGCGAACGCGTGAACAGGATGCAGCACGAAGAATAGGCCTGCGACACCCGCCGCTACGCGGTCATTCCTTATCCGCAGGCAGAGCAGCACGACCATGAAAGCGGTGAGACCGTGAAGGAGCAGTTGGCTCAGATGATAGACGACGTCGCGGCGGCCAGCGACGGCATGCTCAACCCAAAAAAAAGTGTTGGCAATTGGTCGATAGTACCCAGACAAGTAAGGCTGGCCGTGAGTGACCGCGCCCTCGAAGAAATCCGCCGTCCACACCCGCGTAAGGCCAGCGGCATCCTGCATGAAGGCGTTCTGATAGGTCAGGAACTGAGCGTCACTGCTCAACGGCATGCGCAAGGTGCCGTAGTAGGTGGCGAGGGCCAGCACGATGAATCCCGCCGCCAGCCCTACGCCTACCCCCCACCCCCCCCACCGCGAGTG
>JBDHFY010000018.1:26326-31422 GCA_039590195.1 Gemmatimonadota bacterium
AGTGGACCTTCACTGGGCGATTCTTGGCCTTACGCTACCCTGTGCCAGGTTCCAACTCACTTGATGCACGAGCCGGGCGATCTTCTCCATCTTGACGTAGTTGATCCTTTCCGGCACGTCGAACTCCGTGTGGTAGTCGGGATGTAGGCCAGTGTGAACGAACACAGCCGGCACGCCGTTCTGAAGAAACGGCCACTGATCGCTTCGCCTGAGCAGGTTCGAGGAATTGTTGTCGTATCCCATCTTGAGTTCGAGGCCGATGCCCCGGTTCGCCTGCTCGATCGCGGCCGCCAGATCCGGACTGTAGGTGTAACCCATGATGTTCACGGCGTTGTCGTTCGACTCGGCGGTTTGCAGCTCGAGGCCGCGGAAGCGTCGCCCTCCGCCCACTCGCACCTCTTCGTTCCGACCGATCATGTCCATGTTGAGAACCGCTACGGTTTGCTCGAGCGGGTGCAACGGATGTTCGGTGTACGCCCATGCGCCGAGCAGGCCGCGCTCCTCAGCCTCCCACGCGGCGAACAGTACTGAGCGGCGCGGGCGGATGCCCTGCTCCGCTGCGCGCGCGTATGCCTCCGCGATCTCGATCAGCCCTACGGTGCCCGACCCGTCGTCGTCAGCGCCGTTGAAGATGCGACCCTCGTCGGCACCATTGTGATCGTAATGCGCGCAGATGATGATCCACTCGTCGGCGACCTCGGGGTCGGACCCGGCGATGTGCCCCACCACATTGCGGCTCTGCACAATGTGGCGATCGACGGCGGTTACCAGCTCGATTTCAGCGCCAGGTATGGATGTGACGCCGGCACCGCCCTGCCGCTCTGCGTTGCGAGCAAGCTCATCGAGGGTCCTGCCCGTGCCGGCGAGGAGGGTGTTGGCCAACGCGGGTGAAATCTGCGCCGCCGGAATACGCACCCGCTCCATCCACGCCGCCAGCGTGTAACGCTCGATGCGGCGAGCTTCCGGGGGCCAGTAGCTCGTCGCGGCCGCCTCGAAGTTGCCCGGGCCGGGATGGTTGTGAACGTCCGTGACGAACAGGATGGCCGCCGCGCCTCGTTCTTGCGCGTAGAGCGCCTTGCGAATGTCGCGTGAGGCCTCCGACGTCACCAGGCCGTCGAACGGACTCTCGGGATCGCGCTCGCCGGGCTCGTGATCGAGCACCATCACGATCTGTCCCGCGAGCGATTCGCCCCGGTAGTCGTCGTGGGACCGGGGCCCAGAAACGATGCCGAAGCCCGCGAACGCCAGCGCCCCATGAGCGCTCCCGCTCGCACTGAAACGCAGGGGATAGTAATCCTGACCGGGCTCGAGTCGCATCTGTTGGTTTCGCCCCGGCGATGCGATGACAAACTGGTTCTCGTCACCAAGGGTTGCGGTGGCCATGTTGAACGCTTGATAGAAGGAACCGTCTGGCCCAGCGGGCTCGAGACCCATGCGCTCGAAGCGGGACTTGATGAATTCCGCAGCCAGACGGATCTCGGGTGTATTGGTCAAGCGGCCGCGCATGGCGTCGCCAGCCAGGAAGAACAGGTCGGCCTTGAGATCGGCTTGCCGGATCGACTCGTTCTCGGGAGCTCGATCCTGCGCCAGCGACGGCTGGCCGGCGCAAAGCAGCACAACAAGTGCATTCAACGCTATGTGTTTCATGACACCTCCGCGTGGTGTGTCAGTGACGGGTGCTTCGTCCGCTACTGCCAGACGTTGTCACCTCGGGAATGCCTTTGCAAGGCCGATCACTGGTTGCCGATTCAAGCGGACCATGACCCGCAGATCTCAAGGGATCCAATGCCGAGACCTCGGTAGGTTGTCGCCGTCTGACTACCAATGGAGCGCGTCAGAGTTTGCCCTTCTGCGCAGCAGGTGCTTTGGGATACGTCCACCAGGGATCGTTGCCCGATTGAGCCCTGGCCAGGGCGGGCGTTTCCCTGCCCGGTTGCGCGACCGACCCATCATGCTTACATTGTCAGCATGCCTCCCGACAGTATCCTGGGAACGTTCGAACAGTTGGTGTTGCTGTCCATCCTACAGATTGGCGAGGACGCCTACCCCCCACTCATCCTCGACAAACTGGAAGAGGGGATGGGGCGCAGCCTCTCGCGCGGTTCCGTCTACGTCACGCTTGATCGGTTGGAACGCAAGGGGCTCCTGCGATCCAAGGCCGGTGATCCGGAGCCCGACCGGGGCGGTCGGCCCAAACGGTACGTGGCGGTGACCAAGGAGGGCATCACAGCACTGCGCCGGGCTCGCAACTCGCTGATGGTTTTTTGGGACGGATTGGACGCGGTACTGGAGAAATGAACGCCGACCCGGCCTCCGTCACGCCGCCCCCGCCCCCACCCCCGCCCCCGCCCCGGTTCGCCGCACGATGCCTTGCCGCCTGTCTCCCGACGGGACTCATCCGTGACTCGCTGCTGGGCGACCTGCAGCAGGAGTTCACGCGGCGCGCACGCACTTGCAACCAAGCTCGCGCCGTCGCGTGGTACTGGCGTCAGGTCTGGGCACTCGGCTCACGCTACCTGTGGGAGCGCACGCTCCAACGCGTAAGCCTCAGGCATAGCCGACCCCAGCGCAGGAGCAGCACAACAGCCACCTGCAATTGTTCAGCACCCGGCGACAGCGAAAGAGAAACGTTCTTTTGTCAGACTCATCCATGGGTGCACCTTTCCTCGAGACTCCTGTGCCACGGCCTGCATCATGCCGTAGCCGTGAAGGTCCCCCTCCAGCAGCACACCAGGATGTCGAGCAATGACTTTCACCTGCTGAGCCATGCCGGACAATTCTAGTCGCAATAGAGGCCGCTGTCTCCGTGTCGCCCTCCGCAATATATTCCTGTCGGGTGCCGAGTCCCCGGTCATGACTTTCGTTCCCGCCGCTGTAGCGGCGACCATCCTCAGATCGACACACCGGGCACCATTGCGTGTTGCCGCTGGAGAAGCGGCGGACTCATTCTCGCGACGCCGTAGCGACGCCCCTCGAGACGCCGTAGCGACGCCCTCCGTCCCCGAGTCTGGCTGCACCAGCGGAGAGTCCACCGTCCAGGCAGGAGGGCATCCATGCATCTCATTCGCATCACCGGGTGCGCGCTATTGGCTTTCGCCGTGGTGGCGTGCCAACAGGACACACCCACCGACCCGGCTCTCGGGCCCCAATTAAAGAAGGGTGGAAAGCCAAAGCCGCCGGAAGTGGAGTACCAGTTCTTATACGACGAGGCCCCCCATCAAAACCCACTTGGAAGCGACTGTTGGAAAAAATCGCCGGAAACTGAATTCGGTAAGACGTTCTGGTGTGACCAGAATGATCCGACATTCAAGTTGCAGATTGTTGAAGTGTCCTCGGAAGGCGTTCCCACACCGGTCGAGACGGGCACCGTGTCGTTCAAGCGGTGCGAGCACGTTGACGGCTACCCTGTGGACTGGACGAAATGTGGTGTTCTTCAAAAACGGAACCGTCGCGACTATCAGGGCGTGGACTTTGGCACGCCATATGAGTTCAAGGGGAACGAGAACGGCGTCGCCATGCTGACGGTCGAGGATTGGAAAGCAAGTACACCGGAATCACCGGGATCCGTGTGGGGCATGCACTGGGAGTACTACGAGGTTGGGGGGAGAAAGCCTGCGGCCAGCATCAAGTGGCGGGACCTTGCGTACGACGGGTATGTGAACCCACCGCCGCAGTAGAACCCGTCCTAACGAAGGTGCGACGAGGTGTGACCGAGGGCAGCAGTAGGCTGCCCTCTCTGCTTTGGTCCCTGTGAGATAGCTGCCGGGCCGCTGATCCGTCTTCAGCCCCTACAAACCCAATCTCGTTGCACCTGCTTGTGATACCTCCGTCTGCGCATTTACGTTACGAGCCCGGGAGGACCGGACCCAACTGATACCGCGGCAGCGTGACAAAGGTCCTCCTGGCGTTTCCGCTCAGCCGGTTTTTCTCAGGTAACCGCCAACATGCTGACACTCCCAAAAGAACAACGCCTCGCGCTATGGAAGCAGCTGATCGACAGTGTAGAGGAGTACTTCGACACGATCGATGAACGTCACGTGACGCTGCCGAGCGACCCCGGTGACATTCGGGCGATGCTCGAGCCGCTGGATTTCCACAGCGCCGTTGCGCCCGAGGACGCGATCGCGTTCGTCGTGGACGGGCTGTGGCGCCACCAGGTGCACACGTCGCATGCGCGCTACTTCGGGTTGTTCAACCCCAACCCGACCACGATGAGTATCGCCGCAGACATGCTTGCGGCGGCGTTCAATCCGCAGCTGGCGGCGTGGGGTCACAGCCCGATTTCGTGTGAAATCGAGCAGCATGTGGTGAGACACCTGGCGGCGCGTTTCGGATACGATGTGGACAGTACGGGCGGGTCGTTCACATCGGGCGGTGCAGAGGCAAACCACACCGGGCTCCTCACGGCGCTGACGCACACATTCCCAGCGTACGCCGAACACGGGACGCGCGGGCTTCCCGGTCAGCCGGTGTTGTACGTGTCGCAGGAGAGCCACCACTCGTTCGCCAAGGCGGCCAGGCTGTGCGGCATCGGCGCGGACGCCATCGCGCACGTTCCGCTCGATGACAGCTTTGTCATGGACACCGACGCGTTGGCCGAACGCGTGCGGCGGGATCGCGCCGAGGGCAAGGCCCCGTTTCTCGTCGTGGCCACCATGGGTACCACAACCGCAGGGTTGCTCGACCCCATCGACCGCATCGCCGACGTCGCGGCCGCCGAGTCGCTGTGGGTCCACGCTGACGCCGCGTGGGGCGGTGCCGCCGCGCTCGTCCCCGAGCTACGGCCGTGCCTCGGCGCCATCGAGCGCGCCGACTCCATAACCTTCGACGCGCACAAATGGCTGTCCGTGCCAATGGGCGCGGGGATGTTCTTCACGCGGCACCCCGACACCCTCGAGCGCACGTTCGGCGTGGAGACACAGTACATGCCGCTCACCGGCGAGCATGTCATCATCGAGCCGCACCGCACGACGATGCAGTGGTCGCGCCGGTTCATCGGGTTGAAGGTGTTTCTCTCACTCCTGGTCGCGGGCTGGGAGGGGTACGAGGCAGCGCTGCGCCATCAGACTGACATGGGAAGCCTGCTGCGCAAAAAA
>JBDHFY010000019.1:0-30395 GCA_039590195.1 Gemmatimonadota bacterium
CTTGACCGAGAGCGTGATGCTCGCGATGGGAGGCGGCGCGCTAGGCGTCATGTTGGCGTACGTCACGCACCGTGTCATTCTTGCCTTCGAGCCGGGGATCATTCCGCGGGCGGAAGAGCTGGCTCTCGACACCTGGGCGTTGGCCTTCGCCGTCGTAGTGTCTCTGCTGACAGGATTGCTGTTCGGACTCGCTCCGGCGTTCCATGGCAGTCGCGTCGATCTTCAAACCTCACTCAAACAAGGTGGCTCGCGAGGAATGACGGTCGGCCGTGGGCAAAACCGCACCCATGCTGTGCTCGTGACTCTGCAGCTTGGCCTTGCCACGATGCTGCTGTGTGGCGCCGGCCTTCTGGTTCGCAGTATGCTCGAGTTACGCAAGGTGGATCCGGGATTCTCACCCGGCGGCACGCTCGCGGCGCGCTTCTTTCTTGACGAGAGGCGATACGACTCCGCCGACAAACTCCGGCAGTATTTCTT
The DNA here is from genome assembly GCA_039590195.1 of Gemmatimonadota bacterium. Taxonomy (GTDB): domain Bacteria; phylum Gemmatimonadota; class Gemmatimonadetes; order Gemmatimonadales; family GWC2-71-9; genus JBDHDY01. The sequence continues at coordinate 478 of JBDHFY010000019.1, forward strand.
GGATCTCGGTCACCGGCTTCGTGCGCTGCCGGGTGTGCAGAATGTCGGAGCCACGTCGGCCCTTCCCATGGATCCCGTCGGTGTCAACTACGACCTTCCGTATCGCTTGGTGGGACAAGAGGATCTCACGACGGAAGAGCTTCCCGAGGCCGACTTCCGCGTGGTTACGCCGGGATATTTCGAGACCATCGGTGTTCCCCTCATTACCGGTCGAATGCTCAACGAGTTCGACCGTCCTGAAACGCCGTTGGTGGCGTTGGTGAACCAAGCGATGGCCAGGCAGGTCTGGCCGAATCGGGATCCAGTTGGTGAACGGTTTGAGACGCCTTCCACTGACTGGCACTGGTTCGAGGTCGTCGGTGTCGTCGGGGACACGAGGTACTACGGCCTGGACAGCGATCCGCGCCCCGAGAGCTATGTCGCGCATGCACAGGTCCCGCACCACCGGTGATCCGACTGGGATGATGGATACAGTTCGCCGTGAGGTCGTGCGGCAAGATCCCGATCAGCCAAGTCACAGCGTGGTGACGATGGAAAGCTTGGTCGCCGATACGATCGCCGCCGAGCGCTTCTACACGCTGGTCCTCGGCATCTTTGCGGCCGTCGCCGTCCTGCTCTCGGCTGCCGGCATCTATGGAGTACTCTCCTACTGGGTCAACCAGCGCACCAGCGAGATCGGCGTCAGAATGGCCCTCGGGGCGACGAGAGCCGATGTGTTGCGTAACGTGGTTGGACACGGGATGGCGTTGACGGGATTCGGGGTCGCGGCGGGCCTCGCCGGGGCCGTGGCCAGCACCCGCGTCCTCGCCAACTCGCTATTCGAGGTGGGCGCTCGGGATCCTGGTACGTTCGCCGGAGTGGCCGTCCTTCTCATAGGGATTGCGCTGCTAGCGTGCTGGGTCCCGGCACAGCGGGCGAGCCGGGTCGACCCAGTGACATCGTTGCGAGAAGAGTGAGGCAGCTACCAGGCCGCACCTGCCACACCCCGACGGCAGCCCCCAACACCCACCTCCCGTCCACCACGGCAGCCCGCCCTCTCCGCCCCCCCGCCACGGCAGGAACGGGAGCTGGTGTCGCTTCAAACACGTTTTATCTGCCGTATCTGCCGTTGGGGGTGTGGAGTGGGGTGGGGCTGCCGTGGGGGGGAGGGGCTGGGGCACGCCCCTACCGTTCTCGCGTCAGCCGCTCCAGCGCCCTCCTCGCCGCTTCCACACGGGGCTGAAGCTCTTCATCTGCCATGCTCCACAGCTCCACGAAGTCCGCGTACGCCTCGGCGGCACCCGCGTAGTCTCCCGCTGCCTCCAACGACTCGGCCAGCGACAGCAGCACCTGCGGATACATCTCTACTGCTGTCGGAAGTCGAAATCCGTATCGCAAGCGCCGTACGCCCTCGTCCTGATTCTCGGGTCGCCTCGCGAGGGCGAGAGCAAGTTGAACGCGGAACGGATCGGCGATCTGCGTGCTGCCAAGTTGGTCGGAGGGAATCGAATCGGTCGATGCACGAAGTTCGCGGATGCCTCGGGTAGTATCGCCTTCGATGAGCGAAGCCCATCCGGAGATTCCCCGATACCAATGTCGTAGCGTGTCTGCCGGTAGAGGTACCCCTGGTATCATCCCCCGTGCCTCCTCGGGTTTACCCCCAGCTAACAAGAGGACCGCTTCGATAACCGCGGCCCACTGTGGGGGCCGGTTGGCTCTGATCCACTCGACGGCCGGAGCGGCGGCACTTGCGTCGCTGACGCCGGCCACCGCGGCGAGGACGCTCAACCCCGCGCCTGATCGGGTCTCGTTCAGCATAGCCGTCGCGAGTTCGCCGAGGGCGCTGGGCTGCCCGAGAGCGATCAGGAATAGGCCGCCGAGGTAGTTGGCTGGGGTGCTCAGCTGAGGGTTCCGGTTTCCGAGGCGATCGAACCCGTCGGCGACGCGGCGCACGGCGTGCGCGCTCACCCTCACCGCCACACCGCCCGCCAGGAGAAGCGTATTCAGGTCGGGGGTGCGGACCAGCGAATCGACCGCCGCCTCCGCGGCAGAGCTGTCCCCCCACACGATCGCTTCGATCAACGGGTAGCCTCGGTCGCTGCCGCCCGCTTCCTCATTGAGTGCGAGGTACCGCCGGAACGCTGCCCGGTCCCCATTGGAAAGTGTGGTCTCCATCGGGTGGATGAACGCCACCACGTAACTCGAGTCGAGGTTGATGGCGCGATCGAACGGCGCCAGCTGTTCCTCCGGGCCCAACGGAAAGTGGGCCAATGCGTGGTACTGTATGTCACCAAGGGCGTACCAACCGCGAGCGTCCGACGGATAGCGCCTGGTGTAGAGCTTGAGTGTGTCGATGGACGTGAAATCACCGCGGCGGTTCAAAGCATATCCGGTGACGAGCAGCCGCTCCCGCGGTGGCAGCCGGTCGGCGAAACGTGCGGCGGCGTCACTGGCGTGTGCCTGTTCTACGTCTCCGTGACGGCCAGTCCAGCCGTACGTCTCCGACAGCGCCAGGTGTGCAAGGGCAAACGTCGAATCCACCGACACTGCCTTCTCGAAGCTCGCTGCGGCGGAGTCCCACTGCCCCCGACGGAAGTAGAGCGCGCCTTTCATGTAGGCGCGGATCGCCTCCAAGGACCCCGAACTGATGGCCGCTACATCGAACGACGGTAAGGGTTCATTGGATCTCCATATGCCGCGCAACACGTTTATTGAGAGACTGTCCACCAAGGCCAAGACCTCGTTGGCGTCCCCATCTATCTGGACGCGCACGAGCTCGTCGCCATTCACAGCGTACATCTCGGCGCTCAGTCTCACCTCGCTCCCGGCCTCAACCACGCTGCCCAGCAGAATCGAACCGGCCTGAACGTCGCGACCAACCTGCAGCGATCCCTCGAGGTCGAGACCCTCTTCACCGCCGCGCTTCCGCCACCGCTGAAGGACTGTGCGGGCGTCGATGGTGCGAAGCGCGCCCACGGCGTTCAAGTTGGTCGAGAGCAAGCTGACCATCCCCTCACCCAGCTCTTCGCTGGCGCCGGACACATCGAACGGCAACACCGCGATCACGTCCCCGCCCGAAGCGACGACGCCCTCCGGACTCCGCAACCCGATCCATGCCACTACCGCGAGCGCAATAACGGCACCCGCGGTGGTGATGAGTGCGGCTGTGTTCCGCTTTCCTCGCCGCCCTCCGCCAGACTCTCCGGTCTCGGTCTCCAACGCCGTTCCGAACTCGGCGGCCGTCGGGAACCGCTCGTGCGGGTCCTTGGCGAGGGCGCGCTTGATCGCCGTTGGCACGGTTTCAGGAAGGCCTCCCGCCACTGCCCCCATCTCCGGCACCGGTGCCGAGATCGTCTTGGCGATGACGGCCTGCGCGGTGTCGCCCTGATACGGAGGCTTGCCCGATAGCATCTCGAACAACACGCAGCCGAGTGCGTAGATATCGGTCCTTCCGTCGATGTTCGGCTCCCCCATCGCCTGCTCTGGACTCATGTACCACGGCGTCCCCACCGCCATACCGGCCTGCGTGAGTCCCTGTGTCTCGCCAGAGCCGCTTGCCGCCCGAGCGATGCCGAAGTCTGCCACCACTGCGTGTCCCTCGGAGAGGAGAATGTTGGCGGGTTTGATGTCCCGGTGAACGACCCCCTGCCGGTGGGCGTAGTCGAGAGCGCTCGCCACGTCCCGAGCGATGTGCAGCGCCTCCCGTGGGGGGAGCTGACCGTCAAGCCGATCCCTGAGGGACTCACCCTCCACGTACGGCATGACGTAGTAAAGGATCCCGTCCACCTCGCCCGAGTCGTACACGGGTAGCACGTGGGGATGCTGTAGCCGTGCCGCGATCTCGATCTCGCGGATGAAGCGGTCGCTGCCGATGCCCGCGGCGATCTCCGGCCGCAGCAGCTTGATGGCCACCCTGCGGCGGTGCTTCAGATCGTTGGCGAGGTAGACCACGGCCATCCCGCCTTCGCCCAGCATGTCCTCGATGGCGTAGCGGTCGGCCAGGGCTTCACGGAGTCGGTCGATGGGGTCGGGCATGAAACCAAAATCACCACTGGCGGCCGCAATTGCGAGTGGGGCGACGGGGCAGGAGGGGCAGGATGTGAAGGGTGTAGGGTTTAGGGTGTAGGGTGTGAGGCAGGAGGGGCAGAAGGGGCAGAAGGGGCAGGACGTTGGAGGGTCGGCAGCCGGCCGCTGGCAGCAAAGGTGGGTAGGGGAGCGGGGAGCTAACAGCTAACGGCTAAAAGCTAGCAGCTAGCAGCTGAATCAAAGAAGGAGCACCACCACCACCGACGTCGTGACCGCGACCGCGGCGGTCGCTAGCCAGATGCTGCGGCGTCGCGTTGGGGTGCAGGCGGACATTTCGTGTTCCCGCAGACGAGCAACCCGCGCGGGCGTCGGCGTTTACGCTCGACTGGGCGGCGTCGCTCGAGGACATGCCCGAGTTGTCTCTGGCGATTGGGTGCGGGTGGCTCCGGCGATCGGCGCCGGTGCGACGTTCCGCCCTGAGCTCCAATCGAATTTCAACCTGCACGACTCCTTCGGACGTCTCAGGGTCTCTGCGCTCTCGGATTCGTTCTTCGATGCTGCCGCGGTGTCCGGGAGGCAAAGCGAAAAAGATCATGGCGCGAACCTCATCGCTTGGAGAATATCCCGATCGTGACAGGGCAACTCCTGTGTTCACCGGGGGCAACTCCCATGCCATGCGCAGCCCGCACCCATTCAGTGCGGTCGATTTCCGGTTGTTGCACCTACGCAACGGATGGCGTGGTTGAGCACTGGGGACGTGACAATTCAGACTTAATTACTCGTAAAGGCCTGGTGCCGCCCCGCCCCCCCTCTCCCAACGGCAGCCCTGGCGCCGCCCCGCCGGCCTCCACGGCAGCCTAGTCCCCCACCACTCCCCCAACGGAAGAAACGGCAGGTCAACGCGCCTGCAGCTCCACCCGCTGCCGCCCCTGCCGTGGCGGGGCGGTGAGGTTGGGGGCGTTGCCGTGGGGACGGGTGGTGTGATGTGTTGGCTGCCGTGTGCGGTGTGGCGGGGCGGCAGTCACTCGTTCCGCAGGACTGCCATGGGATCCACCCGGCTCGCCCGCCGGGCCGGTAGATAGATCGCCGCGAGCGCCACGAGGCCGAGCAGTCCGGACACGGCGCCGTAGGTCATGGGATCTACGGCCTCCACCCCGTACAAGAGGCTCGCTTGGAATCGGGTGAACACGACCGCGCCGGCCAGGCCGACAGCGAGCCCAGCTCCGACGAGCTTGAGTCCGGCACTCACGAACTGGCCTACGATGCGGACCGGCTCGGCGCCGAGAGCTATGCGGACCCCGATCTCCTGGGCACGTTGTCCGACGGCGTACGAGATGACGCCGTAGATGCCGACCACGGCGAGGGCCAGGGCGACGCCGGCGAACACACCCAGGAGAATCATCGCGAAGCGGGTACGCGCCACCGATCGTGAGATGCGCTCGGCCATCGTGAGCACATCGCTGACCACGATGGCCGGATCGATCTCGCGGATTACTCGGCGTGCGCCGGACACGGCAGCCGTGGGATCGCCGCCCGTCTGGAGGATCAGATTCATCTCACTGAGGAAGTAATCGAACGGGATCTGTCTGTACGGCACGTGATACGCCGGCACCGGATCGATGTCCAGGGAGTAGTGATGTACGTCTTCGATCACGCCGACGATTTCCATAATCTCGTCCGGACGGCTCATGACAAACATGCGTTGTCCCACGGGATCTTCATCGTTCGGGAAGAACCGGCGCACGAGGGCTTCGTTCACGATCACGACGCGCGGCGCATCGGCCCGGTCGAACTCGTTGAAGCTGCGGCCCCGTATCAGCGTGATCCCCATCGTCTCGAAATACCCGGGACTTACGGCGTGCCACCCATAGTCGCGCTTTTCGCCTTCCTGTTGTGGCGATTGGCCGACGACCTGGACGCCCCACGTCCACTCGTCGTCCGCCAGTGGCAAAAGTCGCGTGAGGGCCACCTGTTGTGTCTCGGGCAGGCGCGCCAACGCCGGTAGCATACGGTCGTACAATGCCACCTGCTCGGCTTTGGTGGGATACTCGGCGCGGCGAAGGGCGACCTTCATCGTGGCCACGCTCTCCGGTTCGAAACCCGGGTCCACACGCATGAGGCGTGCAAACGTCGTCATCATGAGGCCGGCGGAAACGAGGAGCACGAGGGAGAAGGCGACCTGTGTCACCACGAATCCCGCTCGTAGTCGCTGATGCCCCCGGGAGACCGTGGCACCGCGGCTGCCATCCTTGAGACCGTTTGCCACGTTTGTGCGTGACGCCTGCAAACCGGGTGCTGTGCCAAACAGCACGCCGGTTACGAGCGACACCGCCAAGGCGAAGGCCAACACGCGGCCGTCGATGCCGATCTGATCGACCTGGGGCAGATTGTCGGGGGCAACTGCGAGCAGCAATCGCGTTGCCCCGTTGGCCGCGAGCACACCCAAGGCGCCGCCGGCCAGTCCGAGCACCAAGCTCTCAGTCAGTTTGTGCCGGATGAGGCGACCGCTTCCCGCACCCAACGCGGTGCGTATCGCCATCTCCCGCTGTTCTGCCGCAGTGCGAGCCAGCATCAGATTCGCGACATTCACCGAAGCGATGAGCAACACGAATCCGACGGCACTCATCAACACCAGGAGAGCCGGCCGGATCCTCCCCACCACTTCATCGGTAATCGACACGACGTTGACACCCCACCCCGTCAGGAACTGTGGGTATTCCGCACGCAAGGCGTCCACCACACGGTCCATGTCCCGTTGGGCCGCTTGTACGGTCAAACCGGGCTCGAGCCTTGCGATCACCCGGAGATTGTGGGTTCTGCGGTTCTGGAGTGCCTGCTCTGTCAAGCCGAGTGGGACCCACACCGCGAAATCACGGTCCAGGAACTCGAAGCGCGCCGGTAAGACGCCGACGATGGGGAACGTGCCGCTCCCGAGGCCGATGCTCTGTCCGATCACGGAGGAATCTGCGCCGAAGCGAGATTGCCAAAAGGCATAACTCAACATCGCGACGTTGTCGTTGCCCGGGAGATCCTCTTCGGGAAGAAACGTGCGTCCGATCGCTGCGTTGACACCGAGGGTGCGGAAAAAGTCGGCGGAGACAATCCCCGCGAGGACGCGCTCGGGGTCTTCGAGCCCGCGGAAGGTGATTGGAAACGCCTGGTAGGCCGCCATTGTACTGAACACGCGGTTCAACTCCGTCCAATCCCTGTAATTTGCCGCGGTAACGCTGTTATGGTCCTCGATGAAGCCGGGGCGCTGATCGACCTCATGCACGAGGACGAGCTCTTCGGGATCTGGATGGGGCAGGGGATGCAGCAAGACGCCGTTCACCACGCTGAACACCGCGGTGGTGGCGCCGATGGCGAGCAGGAGGGTCGCGAGGATAGCGGATGCGTATCCGGGACGCCGGATGAGAGTCCGCACGGCGTATCGAATGTCCTGGCGCACCGAGTGCATGAATTCATTTCCTTTCTTGAGGAGCGCCATCCGCGATGTGCCAGCCTCCCGCCGGCACCGGTTGGCAATGCGCTGCACATCCCCAAACCGGGCGAGCGCCGCCCGGCGGGCTTCAATTTCATTCATCCCGCTCTCGACGTATTCCTCTACACGGCCCGCGAGGTGAAGCTCGAGTTCCGCCCGAATGTCGGCGTCGGGGTCGTGCCCTTCGCGGCGCTGCTGCCGCCAGCCCGGTCGCGGTTTCATGCGGTCATGCTTCCTCGAGTCCCAGGACCTTGTTCACCGCGTTGGTGTGCCTGAGCCATTGCTGGACCTCTTCCTCGAGGGCCTTCTTCCCGCGCGGTGTGATCTCATAGAACCGCGCCCGGCGGCGTTTTTGCGAGATCCGCCACTCGCCGTCGGTCAATCCCTGGCGCTTGAGACGATGGAGCGCCGGATAGAGCGCTCCCTCCTCCACGTGCAGGAAGGCGTCGGACCGCTCCTCGATGCGTCGCGCGATCTCGAGGCCGTGCATGGGCCCCTGTTCGTTCAGCGTGTTGAGGATCATGACCTCGAGGGTCCCGTAGAGAGCGCCGGGGCCGGCCTTTTCATCGGGTTGTCTCATATGTTCTTCGACAGCGTTGAGGCCTAAAAGGTTTACATAAATTATTTATATAAACTAGCTCTCCAATGCAAGGGGCAGGCGAGAAGGGCAGGGGCAGGGCACCCCCTGGGGCGCTCCTTGGCCGATTGACCGGCAATTGACCCCTTCCGGGCATCTTGTGGGGTGAACGCTTTACGGAGGGCAGTCGAAATGAAAGCCTTACGCCGCCCAACGAGGGCATGGCGCACGACGGGATGGTATTGCCGCCATCCGTTATATCTTCTCCTCGCCTTAGGGCTGGGGCTGGGTGCGTGCGGTGATTCGGGGCCTTCGCAAAATGTTACCGGGCCCGACGACGAGCCGCCCACGGTCGAGATCGAGGCGCCGGGCACGTCGGCAAGCATCCAGGTCATCAACGACGTGTTCGATACCCCTGCTTTTCACAGTCTGGTGGTCTTGGGGCCACTGATGGGTTCCGCGGTCGATGATGCGGCGCCGACAGGAAGCGCCCGGGTCGACGCGCTTGCGCGGGCCCATGCGGACCTGGAGCAGTCGGCTGCACCCAATGCTCAAATCGCCCGGCGCCTCCTGGCTGGGACGGCCCCTCGGCTTGCTTCGACCATGGCCGAGGGTGTCATCCAGAGTCACCTACTTGGTGGCGTCTATACGTACCGGCCGGGGACCCGGAGTTACCGCCGCGAAAGCAGTGACGGTCCCTCCAACGGCGTGCGGTTCATCCTCTACACCGTCGATCGGGAAACCCTAGAGATCAGCATTCCTCTGGTACCCGTTGGACACGTCGATTTCCTGGATGAGACCGGCCCCAATCCGGAGCATTTGGAGGGCGAAACGCTCCGCGTGGTCGTCATGTCGGAGGGGCAGACGCTGGTGGATTACGCGGCGGGGCCACCCGCATCAGGGCCAGCGCTGTGGTTCGTCGATGGTTATCTCACGGACGGGCTGGAACGCATCGACTTCGAGCACGACGTTTCGCTGGAGATCCTGCCCGACTTTGATTTCAGGATCGACGTCAACTTTGACGTTTGGGTCCGCGAGCGCGGATTCCACTTCTTTCTCGGGTTCCACTCGGGCGCGGAGGGCCACGAAACGGCGCGGATTGAAGCAGGGTATGAACTCCAGGGTACCCTGGCCGTCACACTGACAGGCGGATACGGGCCGGAGGGCACTGAGGTAACCGTTTCAGTTCGCAGCGACACCTTCAGCGGGGAGTACGCCACGGTGCGGATGAACGAAGGGGTCGTTGACGTTGTCAGAACAGGCGGCGAGGCGATGACCCCCGCCGAGCGCGAAGCGATCGAGGACGCGTTTGAGCTGATCGGCAGGTTTCTCACCTGGTCTAACGACCTCCTCGCGCCGGTCGAAATGTTCTTTTATTGCCCACAACAATCTCGGTCTTTTACAGGATGTAGGCTTCCTCCACCGCTCCTTTTAGCAGAGGGTGAACCCGGCTCGCGCTAAGGGCTTGGCAACCGAGGGTCCGTGGGTTCGCTCGGACGCACTCTAACTTTCGTGGATTAGTCCGCTGGCGCCTCTCAGAGCCAGATGGCGCGCAGGCGGGGGCGAGGGAACTGACGCAGCGGTCATGGTGACCTAGCCGTGCTCGGCTCCTTCGCCCGCTCTGAGTGCCGGCTGTACTCTCCCGATGACCTCAACGGGGAGCAAACCCGTGTTCGCCCCAGAGCCGGCGAGAGTCTCCGTGTGCTTAGGCTCCCGTGCGTGTTGACGCGGCCACGGAGGGCCCTCCGTATCTCCGAACCGTTACAGGATCGTTAGCCATTGTGGTACAACAGGTTAGATCCCAGGCACCCGCCGAGGTGAGTGTTTGCCTCCTTGGCCGCCGTTCCAGTGGAACCGCTTGTCCGACCGCTCATGTTGGAGAAGAGCTGGCAACGGAGCAGGCCGGTCGGTAGCAAGTTGTCCGTCCAGTTTCTATCATTCACCTGACACGAAGTCCCGAGTGCGTGCGCTTGCCGCCTCTGTCACGGATTCCACGGGACAACCCCGACCTGGATCGACGAGCCGTTGCTTGAACGAGGGCCGTCGGAGATTGACCCTATGCGACTGCTTCACGCCGCCGTCCGAATGTCGCTGCAGTACCCCCGCGCGGTTATGCTCGCCGTGGCGATGCTTGTGGTCGCTCTGGGCAGCCAGCTCCCGCGGATCGTTATCGACACGGATCCGGAGAACATGCTGCCGGCCGACCAGAGTGCGCGAGTGCTGCACAACGAAGCCAAGCAGACATTCAATCTGTACGATCTGATCGTCGTCGGGGTGGTCAACGAGGCCGACCCCGATGGCGTTTTCAATCCGGCGTCACTCGAGCGGATTCACGAGCTGACGCGCGCCATCGAGCGCATCGACGGCGTGCGTCGTCAGGACCTGCTTTCCCTCTCGACCGTCGACAACATCTCGCAGGGGGGACTGGGCGTCGTCCGCTTCGAGTGGCTCATGCCGACTCCCCCGACCACCCGCGAGGAAGCCCACGCCATTCGCGCCGCTGGGGAACGAATCCCCCTCATTGAGGGGACGCTCCTGAGCGCAGACGGGAAGGCGCTCGCGATCTTCGCTCCCATTGAGGCGAAGAGCGAAAGTCACCGTATTGCGACGGAGATCGAAGAGATCATTGCGGGTTTGGGTGGCGAGGAGGAGTACCACATCACCGGCCTGCCGGTTGCCGAGGACACCTTCGGTGTCGAGATGTTCAAGCAGATGGGGATCGCGGCGCCGCTCGCCGGCCTGATCGTGTTTCTCCTCATGTGGGTGTTCTTTCGGAGCGTCGCCCTGATCCTGGCGCCGATGATCGTGGCCATGGTGACGGTGATCGCCACCATGGGGCTGTTGATCGGACTGGGATTCACTGTCCACATCATGAGCTCCATGATCCCGATCTTTCTCATGCCGATCGCAGTCGTCGATTCTGTTCACCTCTTGAGCGAGTTTGCCGATCGGTATCCCCACCTCGGTGATCGCGAAAAGACCATTCGCGTGGTAATGGATGATCTGCTGACGCCCATGTACTACACGTCGTTGACGTCAGCTGCTGGCTTTGCCTCGCTCGCGCTCGCCCCGATCCCGCCGGTGCGCGTCTTTGGGGTATTCGTGGCCGTCGGTATCGTCCTCGCGTTTCTGCTCACCATCACGTTCATCCCGGCGTACATCACGCGCTTGAGCGACGAGCGGATCGCGAAGTTGCGCCGAGAAGTGGGTGACCAGCACGAGCAGCACCTCGTAGCGCGCTGGCTTTCGTGGCTGGGACCGCGCGCCCTGTCGGCTGCGAAACCTGTCATGGCGCTCACGCTGATCGTCGTGGCCGTTAGCGCGTACGGCATCAGCCAGATCGAGATCAACGACAATCCCGTTCGCTGGTTCCGGCCCAGTCATCGCATCAGGGTCGCCGACCGTGTCCTGAACGAGCACTTCAGCGGCACGTACAGCGCGTTTCTCATCTTCGAGCACGAGGCGACGCCCGAGCAGCGCGACACCTACGGCCTCCCGATCACCGCGTTGTTGGATGAAGCCGCGCAAGCCGGCGCAGTCGACCTCACGAGTGAGTGGCGTGCACTCCGTCGAGCTGTGGATCAGGCATCGGTGAGCGACCAGTTCGAGGTGCTCATCGACTCGGTATTCGCGAAGTTCGCCGACGCGAGCGACGAGGAGGCCGAACTTTGGGATGAAGTCCTGCTGCTACTCGAGGAAGCTCAGACGGAAGCGAAGATCTTCCAGACGCCTGCCGCCCTCGCGTTCATCGAAGGGCTCCAGCAGGACCTCGAGCGCCTGGACGTCGTGGGGAAGTCCACCTCTGTGACGGATATCGTCATGACCGTTCACCGCGAGCTTCGGGAGGGAGATCCCCAGTACTTCAGCATTCCGGAGACCAGTCGAGGTGTGGCGCAGACCCTCTTGAGCTACGAGTCGTCCCACCGGCCGCAGGACCTGTGGCACTTTCTCCGTCCGGATTACCGCGCGGCGACTGTCTGGATCCAACTCAAGAGCGGCGATAACCAGGATATGCTCCGGGTGGCGCAACACGTCGACCGGTATCTCGAGACGACGCCGCCCCCCGAGGGAGTGACGCTGAACTGGGCCGGGCTGACGTATCTGAACGTGGTATGGCAGAACGAGATGGTCAACGGGATGCTCAAGGCGCTCCTGGGCAGCTTCGTCATCGTGTTCGTGATGATGCTGGTATTGTTCCGCTCTTTCTGGTTCGCAGTGCTCGCCATGTTGCCGCTCTCCGTGACCATCGCCTTCATCTACGGCCTGACCGGGCTCATCGGCAAAGACTACGACATGCCCATTGCCGTGCTCAGCGCTCTGACACTTGGGCTTTCGGTGGATTTCGCCATCCATTTTCTGCAGCGAGCGCGTGCGATCCACAAGGAGACAGCCGACTGGCGGAGTACCGTCGAGGGGCTGTTTGCCGAACCGGCGCGGGCCATCAGCCGCAACGCCATCGTCATCGCCGTGGGATTCCTGCCGTTGTTGGGGTCGCCGTTAGTGCCGTACAACACCGTGGGGTTCTTTTTGGCCGCAATCATGGCTGTTTCGTGCGTGGTCACGCTGATCCTGCTTCCAAGCATTATGAACCTTCTCAGAAAACGACTCTTCGCAGAGGCCACGTAATGGAACGTGAGCGATGCTTCGTTGGCGACCGTGGCGTTGCGCAGATTGCGATGTGCCCCACGAGGGTGGGAGGAATGTGATGAAGCACCTTGTCATTTCGTTGATTGCAGCCGTTGCGGCACTGAGCGCCACACCGCATGTGATGGCAGCCCAGGATCTGACGGACATCGCCGAGATCGTGCGGCGCGCAAATCTCGCCGTGTACTACGCCGGCGATGACGGCCGCGCGCGCGTCCGCATGACCATCACCGACGGGGCAGGTCAGGAGCGGGTCCGCCAATTCATCGTTCTCCGCAGTGACGTGAGCGAGGGTGGCGACCAGGACTATGCCGTGCTCTTCAGTCGCCCAGCAGACGTTCGCAACACCGTGTTTCTGGTGAACAAGCATGTGGGCAGGGATGACGATCGCTGGCTCTATCTTCCGGGACTCGATCTCGTAAAGCGCATTGCAGCCGGCGACAAGCGCACGAGCTTCGTGGGTTCACACTTCGTCTACGAAGACGTGTCGGGGCGCGCGGTGGAGGAGGATGCCCACGAATTGATCGAAACGACCGATACGCACTACGTCGTCAAGAATACGCCGCTCGACTCAGGCTCCGTCGAGTTCAGCTCTTGGACCGTTTGGATCGACAAGACCACGTTCATTCCCACGAAGGCCGAGTACCTGGACGACGCGGGGGAGACCTACCGGCGCGCCGAGGCGTTGGAAGTCGGTGAGTTCAGTGGATATCCCACCGTCACCAAGGCCCAGGTGATGGATCTTCGCTCCGGGGGCCATACGGTTTCCGAGTTCCGCAACATCGAGTACGATTTGGGCATCCCGGACAACGTGTTCTCGGAACGGACCCTCCGCAGCCCGTCGCGGCGATGGTTTTCGATCCGCTGAGCTAGATGCGTTTCACTTTACGAGCGTGGCTGCTCGCTGGCGGGCTCGTCGTGTGGGTCGGCGCCGCCTCCCCAGTTGCCGGGCAGGAGAATGACTGGGGAGACGAGGAAGATCTGCCGGTTGAGATCCATGGCCTCGTGGAAGCCGCGTTCGCCAGCCGCTTGCTGGATGATCCGGTGCAGGCCGATGATTTCGTGTTGGGTGAGGTTCGCTTCCGGCTCGACCTGTCCCACTTCACAGATGAAGCGGACTTCTCGTTCAAGGGCGACGTGAACGCCGACGGCCTGACGGATGAGGTCGAGATCGATGTCCGGCAAGCGGTCGCGACCCTCCACGCGACCGAGTGGCTCGATATCCGTGTGGGACGGCAGGTTCTCACGTGGGGGACGGGCGACTTCGTCTTTCTCAACGATCTCTTTCCCAAGGACTTTGTGTCCTTCTTCGTCGGTCGTGACGACGAGTTTCTCAAGGCGCCATCAAATGCGCTGAAGTTCACTCTGTACACAACCCCCGCTAACATCGATCTCGTCTGGACGCCGGTGTTCGAACCGGATCGGTTCATTACCGGGAAGCGGCTTTCGTTCTTCGACCCCTCGACACCGGGGCTCGTGAGTGCCGAGACGATGGGCCAACCACTGCAATCGACCCTGCCGGCCAGAAGGGTCGAGAACGGCGAGCTCGCGGTGCGCGCCTTTCGGACCGTTGGAGGGTACGAGCTGAGTCTGTACGGCTATGTCGGCTTCACGAAACGGCCGCAGGCGTTCGATCGGGCGTTGGATCTGGCGGCACACTCGAGGTTGGCCGTCTACGGAGCGAGCGCTCGCGGCAATCTCGGGGGGGGCATCGGCAACGTTGAGGCAGCGTACTATGACTCCGCCGATGACGCGGGGAGCGACCCCAACATTCCCAATTCCCAGCTCCGCGGGCTCGTGGGGTACGAGCGAGAGTTGTTCGCGAATTTCACTCTTGGCCTCCAGTATTACCTGGAATGGCTCCAGGACCATGCTCTGCTGATCGCGAACTCGAATACGCCCGAGTTCGAGCCGGACGAAGCACGTCACACGTTCACCGTGCGATCGACGTACCAACTCCGCCGGCAGACAGTGATCCTGTCGTTGTTTGCCTTTGCTTCGCCCAGCGACGAGGATACTCATCTGCGTCCATCGCTCACCTACAGGTGGAGCGATGCGGTGACGCTGGTCGCGGGCGGGAATATCATGGCGGGTCCCGAGTCGGCGTTCTTCGGACAGCTCGAGAAGAACTCGAACGGTTATATCCGGATCCGTTACAGCTTCTAGGAGACGCACCATGACGTTGGACCGAAAAATTCGCATGATCGCTGGAACATTCGTTCTTGCGAGCGTTGCCCTCGGGTGGTGGGTGAGCCCGTATTGGTTTCTCTTCACGGCCTTCGTGGGAGCGAATCTGCTGCAATCCTCGTTCACCAAGTGGTGCCTCATGGAGGACATCTTGCGATGGACGGGGATTCATAAAGGAAGCAGCGGGCAGGCGGGGTAGGCCCTCGCCCACCCCAACGCCCACGGCAGCCCCTCTCCTCCGCCACTCCGCTTCACGGCAGCCCGGCCGTGCCGCCCGACCCCGCACGGCAGAGGCGGCAGATAGGGCAGGAGAGGCAGGTGGGGCAGGAGGGGTGGCGGAGGCGGCGAACAGGAACCCTCTCACGCGACCGGCGTAGAACCGGCTCGACCCGCGTAGTGTCCCGTCATCAACCAACGGGAGAGGACACCATGACTCTGCGAACAGTGGCCTTAGCCGCATGCACCCTGGTCGCGGCGCAGGAACTCGTCCCAGTACATCTCGTGGCACAGCGCCTGTTCACTGAGGGCTTCGATGGAGACCTCTCCCGCTGGGAGTTGGTCGGTGCTCGCGCCATCAACGTCCGCGATTCCGGCGATCCAGGGCATGGCCGGGTGCTTGTGCTCGAGCCCCACGGCGACGTATATGCGCTCATCAACGACTCCGACGGGTGGGGAGGTGTGCGCGTCGAAGGGGAGGTGCTGTTTCCCGACGACGGTGACAATTACCTGGGGGTTATCTACAACTACACCCGGCGAGGTGATCGGGTGGATTTCGGGAACATCTACATCAAGGGCAATGGGAGCTATCTCCGGGTTAATCCTCACCGGGACGGCGACGTCGGGCGCACGCTGTACGAGGAGTACCGGACGTCGTTAACCGGTGCCGCCGCCATCAACATCGGCGAGTGGCAGCGTTTCCGGCTCGAGGTGATTGGCAACGAGGCACACTTCTATGTCGGTGACACGACTGTTCCCCAGTTGACGTTTACCTCGCTCGAGCTGACGGCAGGACTCGTGGGGTTTCAACCTAGGTGCTGTGGTTTCCCGGTTTGGATCGACAACATCAATGTTTCATCGATTGAACGTTTCGGGTACAGCGGGCCAAGCATACCGAATATCGTCTATGAGCCGGAGTCGCTGCTCACGAATTGGGAGGTGATCGGGCCGCTCACACGGTATGAGGACGACATTGCGCGGCAGGCGGTCGAGGCATCCCCTGCGTGGAGGCCGGGGCCGGTGGACGAGCGGGGAGCTGTGATCACAGGTGCGGTGACCGATTGGGCTGGCGACCGGACGGTCGCCTACTTTAGAACAGCGCTGCACGCCGAGAAGGACGTCACAGCCACATTGCACCTGAGCACGGTAGACGACCTCGCCGTGTGGGTAAATGGGCGCTTCTGGTGGTTTGTCCCCCGACAGGGGCTTGCCTGGTTCGACTTCTGGCGCAACCCTGAGCATCGAGGCCGGAACATTCCGCTGCCGCTCGAGCGCGGTGAGAACCAGATCGTAATCCGGGTACGGGGCGGTCAGTATGCTACGGGAGGATTCTTCGCCCGCCTCGAGAAGCCCTGAGCGATCCACCGGCCGGTCCTGATCCCGACGGCCCCTCCCCGCCGTCTGCCGTTCCTGCCGTGGGGAAGGTGGCGGTGGCGGTGGAGCTGCCGTGGTGGGGTGGGCGGTGGGGAAAGGACCTGCAACTTCCTGCACATGACCGGGTTGATTCTCGGCGCGTTGCAATTGACCCTCGCATGACCCCGTCCGTGTATCGTACGAGCAGCGGAGCTGGATCACCGGGTGACGGGAGTCACCAACTGTGGCACCTGCCACCCGGCGGGATCCTCCAGCGCGGCCCGATCTCTCTCCTAGGCGTTTAACGGGCCGTCGAAATCCGGCGCTTCGGCGCGCGGACGGGGAGCAGCACGGCGGGGGTGTAAGGGCGGCGATTAAGGTCAGGCTTTGCAACCCAAGCTTGGCGCATGCCGGCCTACCGGACCCCACCTTTTCCGGTAGAGTTTACAGTGGCGACCCCCGCCGATTCCCCAGTTCCCTTTCATGGCCGTATCGTAGATCACACCACACATGCACTTCTTTCCCCTTTGCTGCACATGGGCATCGCATTTGTGAAAGCGTTCAAAGCTTGTACACCTAAAGCGTGCGCGTCATCACGGCAATGCGCAACGAGAAACGATACCCTTGCTCTTCGACGCCATTGCTTTCACCATCGTTGGTTTTCCGTGTCGTCCACGCAACTGTGCGGTGAAGACTACCGGCGTCCAGGTCGGTGAGGGAAATCACAGGCAATCAGAATTCTTTTTGTGAAGTGATATGTGAAGTGATACCGGAGTTTCCACTTGTGTACGAGAGGTTCTGGTACCTCTCAGAGGAGGCATCATCGCTACGCTAGCTCAACTCAAGAAGAAGCACGGAGGTACGCTTCCCTCTGAGCTGTCTCCCGAGAAATCAGGGAACGGGACCCACCCTGTGGTCTACTTCACTTCCGACAAGGTGTTGTGTCCCGCGTGCGCGAACGGAGAGAACGGAAGCAAGGCATCTCCCGATTCGGATGATCCCAGCTGGAAGCTCATCATGTTCGCGCTGCACTCCTGGGGCCGGCCGGAGCGCTGCTCGAATTGCAGCACAGAGATCGCGAGCGCTCACGGCGATCCGAACACCGAGGAATTCCGTAGCCGCGGATTGACCCAGACGGGTGCGTAGTACGTCCACCCTGCCGCGTCCGCGATTTGGATGTGGTCCGGTAGTCATCTTGTAGCTTCGGGATGGTCGGGCCAGCGACCTTCGCCGATTGCGTTGCGGGTTTCCTCCTCGCCAACCGGTCACTCGCCTTGGCAGAACACTGCCCTTGTCCTGTAGCGGATTGAGGGCGGTCTTTTCGCATCGGCAACGACTCCATTCCCTTTCGTTCCGGCGGCGCATCCAGTCGGGCCAGCCACCGCCCACTCCTGGTGGCGGTTGTCCGCCCGTAAGGGGCCCGGCCGGAAACGACCTGGCCCGAGCCTGAGGCAGCCAGCTCCCCTTGCGGCAATGCCGTCACCCCTATATAGTCAATCGAAGTAACTAAATATTGCTAACTATCTAGATCGGTACCCATGTCACGCGAATCCCTTGGGGAAATTGAGCAGCTGGTTCTTCTGGCGATCCTCCGGCTCGGGGACGGCGCTTACGGGGTCCCCATCATCGAGGAAATCGAGGGTCGCACCGGACGAGGTGTCTCGCGGGCCGCCGCCTACATCGCCCTTAGACGGCTCAGGCAGAAGGACCTCGTGTCTTCGTGGCTCGCCGAGCCGGATCCGGTGCCCGGAGGGCGGGCGAAGCGGTATTTCCGGGTGGAGCCTGCAGGCCTCGATCGCCTGGCGGAGACCCGCAACAGTCTGCTCAGCATGTGGGAAGGGATTCAACCGACGCTGGACAAGCGATGACTTCCGGGCGCCGGAAACGCGGTTCCCGCCTGTCGGCAGCGTGTTGGGTTCTCCGGCACACCCTGCCGGCCGATGAGCGCATCGGCGTTCTGAGCGACCTCGATGAGGCGATGCGGTCGAAGTTCCCCCGGGGCGGATGGCGCGCCACGCTGTGGTTCTGGCTTCAGACGGTGAGCTTCTCAACCCGGTTCCTGGCGGAGCGGGTTCGCGAACGTGAGACCAAGCGCGAGTCGGATTCCTCCACACAACGCGATCGAAAGGAACGGACGATGGGTGAGTCATTGAAAGATGTCACTCTTGCAATTCGACAGCTCGTCAAACGGCCGGGTTTCACGGTCGCCGTCGTCCTGACTCTCGCACTCGGCATCGGACCGAACACGGCCATCTTCAGTGTGGTCAACGGTGTGTTGCTGACCCCATTGCCGTACCGCGACCCGGATCGGCTGAACTTGATCCGCGTCGATCTGAGCGGCCTCGAGCAGCATCCTGGGATTGCCCGGGCCGAGATCGTGGATTTTCGCGAACAGAGTGAACTCCTGGAAGACGTGGGAGCCGTGACGCGCGAGTTCACGGGAAGCCTCGGAGGGGAAGGGGACATGGAAGCGGCTTTGGTCGCTTCGGTGACGCCGAATCTTTTCCCGTTGCTTGGCATCGATCCGATTCTGGGCCGGCACTTCACCGCTGAAGAAGAGGTTCGTGGGCGCGAGCCCGTGGCCATCATCAGTCATGGACTGTGGCACCGCCGTTTTGGGGGAGATCCCGACATCATCGGGCGCACAGTCGAGATGAACGGCAACTCCAGGCCCATCGTCGGCGTGATGCCCGAGGGGTTCCAATTGCTGCTGGGTCCGGGGACCAGCCTATCGCCCAACGTCGATCTGTGGCTTCCGATGGTGGTCGATCGCGAGGACCGGGGCTTCTGGGCCTACCGGGCCATTGCCCGGTTGGCGCCGGGGGCGACCCTGGCGCAGGCCCAGGCGGAAGTGGATGCCATCGGTGAACGCTTGGTGGAGGAGCATGCTTTTGCGTACGAGAATTCCGGTATCCGCTACTACCTGCATCCTCTCCACGCGGATCTCGTACAGAATGTCCGTCCCGCCATCTTGACGCTCTTGGGCGCCGTCGGTCTGGTGCTGTTGATCGCCTGCACCAATGCCGCGAGCCTGTTGCTTGCACGGACGAAAGCCCGTGAAAAGGAGCTTGCCTTGCGGGCAGCGTTGGGTGCTGGGCGCGGTCGCATCATGCGCCAGGTCGTGGTCGAGAGTGTGGTGTTGGCGCTGCTTGCGGGAGGCGTGGGTCTCCTGCTAGGCACGCTGGGCTTGGAGACCCTGCTCTCACTGCAGCCGGGGAATCTCCCGCGCCCGGGTGAAATCGGTCTCGATGGTCGAGTCCTAGGTTTTACCCTGGGCGCGTCGTTCCTCGCCAGCATGTTGTTCGGGCTCATTCCGGCCTGGCAGGCATCGAAGCCCGACGTACAAGGCGCACTCAGGGAGGTGCACCGGCACGGTGGTAGCGTGCGCGGGCATACGCGCAATGCGCTGGTGATCGCCGAGATTGCCTTCTCCCTCATGCTCTTGATCGGTGCCGGCTTGCTCATCAGGACCTTCAACAGTCTTCGGCAGGTCAACCTCGGCTATGATCCCGAGTCGGTTGTCACCTTTCAGGCGCCCATTGATATTCAACAGTTTGATACGCCCGAGAGTCGCGTCGCAGTGTACCGAAGACTCCGGGAACAAGTCGGAGCGCTCCCGGGAGTGCGCTCAGTCGGCGGGATTTCTCTCGTGCCGCTGGGCAATCAGGGGTTGATGGCCTCGTACTCGTATGACGGTGCTCTCGACACGGACTGGAACGGACTGTCGGCGGACTATCGGTTCGTGTTGCCCGGCTACTTCGAAGCCATGGGCGTTCGTCTCCTGAGCGGCCGATTCCTTGGTGACGAGGACAACGAGACCTTGCGAGCCGTCGCCCTCGTGGATGAGACCCTGGCCCGCCAGGCGTGGCCCGATGGAGATGCGGTCGGGAAGAGGCTGGGAATTGGGCTCGGCACGGCACTCGAGGAAGACGAGGTCGAGGTGGTCGGAGTGGTCGAGCACGGCCGGATCATCAACGTGCGGGAGAAGGTGCGGCCGCAAATCTATCTCCCCTACCGGGCGGGGCCGGGCCCCAACATGACACTGGCGATCAGGACGGACAGCGATCCGTTGCCATTGATTGCGTCGATTCGTCGTGAAGTCGATGCCGTCGGCACCGGCCGTGCGGTGAACGCCGTGCGGACCATGGACGCATACGTTTCGGCTGCGATGGGCGGCACACGCTTCACTCTGATCCTGATGGGCATCCTCGCGAGCATCGCGCTGGTACTCTCGTCGGTGGGCATCTACAGCGTAATCACGTATCTCGCGAGACAGCGGTCGCACGAAACGGGAATCCGCATCGCCCTCGGCGCGCAGCGATCAGACATCGTGAGGATGAACGTGAAGGAAGGTTTGGTGCTGGCGTCCGCCGGTGTGCCCATTGGGTTGGGGGGCGCGTTCTTCCTTTCACGGTTCATCGAAAACCTGCTCTACGGCGTTGCGTCCACCGACCCAGTGACGTTCGTGGGCATTCCCATCCTGCTGATCCTCGTCGCGCTGCTCGCTTCCTACTTGCCGGCGCGGCGGGCAAGCCATGTCGATCCGGTGGTGGCGTTGCGATCGGAGTGAGGCCGCGTCGCCCCCGACCCCGCCCAGGGTGTAGGGCGTAGGTGATGATGGGACCCATACGCCATCCCCTACACCCCACACCCTAAACCCTACACCCCACCTATGTGACGGTTCTCACGCAGCGGCCCGCGCTATTCGTGTTATCTTCTTGGTGCCCCGGACTACGAAAAACTGGAGTGCCAATGGCTAGAGCTCGATCCGTTATCGCCGCCGCCGTCCTTTCTCTCATTCTGTCCTCATGCGGCAACAACACAGAAGCCATGAACGAGATCGCCGAATCGTACGTGAGGTTGGTTTTGGCCCTAGGGGTCCACGATCGGGATTACGTGGACGCCTATTATGGGCCGGAGGCATTGAGGGCGGAGGTTGAATCGCAGGGATTATCGCTCACCCAGATCCTCCGGGGTGCGGGAACGCTCCTCGACCGCTTGGGGGAGATCTCGGTGAATGACGAGGAGGACATGCTTGCGGTGCGCCATCGACACCTGACGCGCCAGGTGCAAGCTTTGGGAGCGCGGGTCCAGATCGTGGCCGGCAGGCAGCTTCAGTTCGATGACGAGTCGTACGCCCTGTACGATGCCGTCGCACCCACGCACTCAGAGGACCATTTCCGTTCCCTGGCAGCGGACCTCGAAGACGCGCTCCCGGGTAGGGGGACGGTGAGTGCCCGATACGAAAGGTTCAGGCGGGGGTTCGTGATCCCGCCGGAGCGGCTCGACACCGTCTTCACCGCCGCGATCGACGCCTGTCGCGAGCGTACCGTGGCTCATTTGGAGCTCCCGGAGGGCGAGAGTTTCACCGTCGAGTACGTCAGCGACAAGTCGTGGAGCGGCTACAACTGGTATCAAGGTGGATTCGCAAGCTTGATCCAGGTCAACACCGACCTTCCCATCTACATCGACCGAGCCATCGACCTCGCGTGCCATGAGGGTTACCCGGGGCACCACGTGTACAACATGCTTCTGGAAAGACATCTCGTCGTTGACCGCGGCTGGGTGGAATTCTCGGTCCATCCCCTCTTCAGCCCGCAATCTCTCATCGCGGAAGGGAGCGCCGAACACGGAATCAAGATTGCCTTTCCCGGTAACGAGCGGCTGGAGTTCGAGCGGGCGGTGCTCTTTCCGCTGGCCGGTCTGGATCCCGATCGCGCGGATGAGTACTACCGTGTGCAGGAGCTCGTCGAGCGCCTGGACTATGCCGGCAACGAAGCGGCTCGCCAATACCTGAATGGCGAAATGAACGCGGACGAGGCGGCCCAATGGCTCGGGACGTACGCGCTCATGTCTCCTGCGCAGGCACAGCAGCGGATTCGCTTCATGGACCAGTACCGGAGCTACGTGATCAACTACAACCTCGGCCAGGACATCGTGGCCGGGTACGTGGAGGCGCTTGCCGGCGACGACTCAGAACGGGCGTGGGCCGAGTTCGGAAAGCTGCTCTCGTCGCCGAGGCTTCCATCGGAGCTGATACAGTAGAAGGGAGAAGTGAGAAGGGAGAAGGCCGCGGGCGAACGCGAATCACCGCGGACGAATCGGTTGTTGACGAGCGGTTGCTCTCCTTCCTCATCCCCCAAGCCCGAAGCCCTCAGCCCTAAGCCCTGGTGTAGCGGCGAGGGGACGGGCTGTCTACCAAGCCAGCGAAAAGTTCACCACCGGTATGATCGGCCCGTCCTCCGTGCTGCCGGCCCCGGCCACTTCGACGGTCAAACGTTCTGCAAGGATCCGCACACCCAACGCCAGCACCGTGGCGTTCTCTGCCGGGGCGGTCCAGCTCTCGGCCACGAATTTCAGCCGCCGTGTCACACGAGCTTCACCTCCGAAAAATATCAGAGGGTCTTCGGCAAACCCGTTGTGCGACGTGAACGGAAAGGCAATGCCTGCAGTGATCGCTCCGGTCGTCTTCCCGGCGGTGACCGTACCAAACATGAGGCCCGCGCTCTCTTCAGAGGTACCGGGCTTGGTCCAGAAAACGCCCGCTGCTCCTTGGACGTGTTCCACATTCAAGACTTGGACTTTGCCGGAGAGATAGAAGAGTTGCTCCTCGAAGGCGAGGTGCGGTAGCAACGACATGCCGCCGGAGATCATCGCGACGCCGCCGGCACCCACGCCAAATGAGGGGAAGAAGAGCTCGTAGACGCCAACGTAGCCGTGTCCGTGTTCGGCCACGCGGGCTGTGGGCCCGAGGAACAGACGGCTGTCGCTCGGGTCCCTCGACCAGAACTCGTCTCCGCGGCGCTCGCCTCGGACCTCACGGATCTGCCGCACATCCCGCCGTTCGAACGTGATCTCCAGTCCGCCCATGGTTCTGAAGGTCACCCGATCGCCGTCTATGGTCAGGGTCCTCCCCAAGAGTTTGGTGCCGTCGCGCAGGACAATCCGCTGGACAGATGTCGTGTCCTCCAGCACGCGCAGCTCAGCCGGCTGCGACTGCGCCGCGAGTGGTGCCCCGCGCGAGCGGAGGCCCGACGAGAGTATGACGAGCGCGAACAGGATGACGGTGCGGATCGCAGCGCCGTTTGCGAAGAGGGGAGACCGTGAGCGGCTCCAGAGCGGTTGAGGAATTGCGGACATGGCCACCTCCTGGGTCGTCCTGAGGGTGCTGCCGCCAGGGGAGCAGTCCCTCAGAGCTTATCTCGGGACCAGTCGCACGTCTTGATCTGGCGCCGGCTGGCCCGCCGTAAGTCCATATAGCGTATGCGCTGTATTGATGATATAGCGTATAGCCGATATTGTCAATATAGCGGTCACGCCATACCTTTCCGTATGTCTCCGATTCAAATCCGGCTCCGGGAACTCCGCCTCGCGAAGGGCCTGACCCAAGTGCAGCTCGCCGAGCTCTGTGGTATGCCGCAATCCACGATCTCGCGGATCGAGTCCGGTTCGACCACCGGCGTTGACTTCGACACGCTGGAGCGGGTGGCTGCGGCTCTCCGGGTCCATCCCTCCGAGCTCATCGTGTACGGCAAGATCCCGTTTGAGCACGGGGGAAGGTCGTACGTCATTTCAGACGCCACGGCGCAAGCGGAGTCCGTTCCGTTGGGGGCGACGGCTGTGTGGGCCATCGAAGGGGAGGGCATCACGTTCCCGGCGGCCTCAGCGGACCGGCCGGGTGATCTGATCAAGAAGGCCAAGGGACTTCTGGACCAGCGCGGCGGGTAGCCTCTGCTCCTCCTGCCCCTCTGCCCCTCCTGCCTCTGCTGCCCCTCTTTAATTGAAACGTCTGCGGTCGGATTACCGTAGAGATGGGAACCCGGCATCCAAGCCCTATGCTGGGGCCGGCATCACATACCGAACTACCCACCAGGACCAGCGCATGCAGACGCTCAGGCAGGACCTCCGCTACGCCATCCGAACGCTCATCAAGACCCCAATCTTCACCACCATCGCCGTACTGACTCTGGCTCTGGGTATCGGAGCCAACAGCGCGATTTTCAGCGTGGTGAACGGAGTGATTCTGAAGCCGCTGCAGTACCGCGCTCCCGGGCAGTTGGTGTTCATTTCCAGCGCGTTTCCCACCATGGGCTTTGACAGGTTCTGGATGTCCGCGCCGGAGTACTTTGAGCTGCAGGACTGGAATCGTTCGTTCAGCCAGGTAGGCGCCTACAACACCGGTGAGGTGAGCATCAATGGCGGCGATGCGCCAATCCGAGTGGCGGCGGGCTTTGCGACGGCGGAGTTGTTCGAGACGCTGGGCGTCCCGGCCGTGGTAGGAAGGGTGTTCACCACTGAGGAAGACACCCCGGGTGGGGAGCCGGTATTGGTTCTCTCGCACGAGCTGTGGCAACGGGCCTTCGGGGGCGACCCCGCATTGATCGGGCGATCCTTGGATGTGAACGGTGTTCAGCGCACGGTGATCGGAGTAATGCCGCCGAAGTTCGATGTCGACGACAACGGTATCGAAGCATGGGTGCCGCTCGCTCTCGACCGGGTAAACACCAGACCGCGCTCGAACCACTTTCTCTTCCTGGTTGGGCGTCTGAATGACGGGGTGACACTTGCCCAGGCCCGGGCCGAAGTGGGAACCCTCGTCGCCCAATGGAACGAAACGGTGGGAGGGGGACACACGCCTCGCCCCGAGGGCCACCCTCTCGGTATGGAGTTGCTCGAGGAGGAGGTCGTCGGTGAAATCCGCCCAGCACTGTTAGTGCTCCTAGGTGCGGTGGGTTTCGTGTTGCTCATCGCGTGCGCCAACGTCGGTAACCTGTTGCTTGCGAGAGCGGAGTCTCGTCAAAAAGAGATCGCCGTCCGGACGGCGTTGGGGGCCGGGCGGGGACGTTTGATCAAGCAGTTTCTGACCGAGAGTGTTGTGCTGTCTCTTGCCGGTGGGGTTGTGGGTCTCGCTCTTGGGGCGCTCGGCGTGCGGATGTTGCTCGCCACGAACCCCGATAGCATTCCCCGCGTGAGCGAGATCGCCTTGGATGGATCGGTGCTGTTGTTCACCTTGATCGTCGCGGTGGTGGCGGGTGTCCTCTTCGGATTCGCGCCGCTCCTCCATCTCACCGTCAAGAACCTGAGTCTGGCGCTGCACGAGGGCGGCCAGCGCACCACCGTCGGCGCGGCGCGGCTGATGCTTCGTCGGGCGCTGGTGGCGTCGGAGTTGGCTTTGGCGGTCATTCTAGTGGTAGGCGCTGGCCTGATGCTTCGGAGCTTTGCCACTCTCCAGCGGGTGGACCCCGGATTCGAACCGGAAGGCCTACTCACTTTCCGCCTCTACTTGCCTCCCGGATCGTATGAGGATCCCGTGCGCCAGGCCGTGTTCCTTTCCGAGCTGACCGATCGTCTGAACGCGCTGCCGGGCGTGGAGTCGGCCACGGCCATGAGCGGGCTTCCGCCCATGCGACGCCTCAACGCCAACGACATGCAGTTCGAAGGCATCGAGCGCACGCCGGACGGCCCGCCCCACAACGTGGATTACTGGCAGTTCGTGACGGCCGACTACTTCAGCACCATGGGTATTCCGCTGGTCGAGGGACGGTTGTTTGAGGAAAGCGACGCGGAGGGAACGGTGCCGGTGGCCCTCGTGAATGAAACGATGGCGCGTACGTTCTGGTCCGGCGAAAGTCCCGTCGGTCGGAGGGTTCGGCCGAACTCGAGAACCCCTTGGCTCACGGTGGTGGGCGTGGTAAAGGATGTGAAGCAAGGTGGAATGGAGGAGGAGACAGGTACGGAAGCGTATTTCTATTATCCCCAGACCGCTCAGGCGATTGGATTCGCACCGCGCACGATGAACGCTGCCGTGCGGACCTCGGTTCCGCCCGCCTCGCTGGCGCCGACGGTGCGGGAGACGGTATGGTCCATGGACGCGAATCTTCCGGTCGCCGATCTGCAGCCCATGGAGCGGGTGATGTACGATTCGGTGGCGCGCCCTCGGTTCCTCACTTTGCTCCTTGCCGTTTTTGGATCCGTGGCTTTGGCGTTAGCCGCTGTTGGGACCTACGGTGTGATGTCCTACACGGTCGCGGAGCGGAGCCATGAGATGGGCATTCGCATGGCGTTGGGTGCCAAGGCGGGCGGGGTCGTGAAGTTGGTGCTGGTGCAGGGGCTCAAGATCGCGATCACCGGTCTCGCCATTGGCCTCGCCGGGGCGTTCGCCTTGACGAAGTTGATGTCGTCGATTCTGTACGGGGTGAGCACGACGGACCTACTGACGTTTGTATCGGTCCCGATCTTGCTCGCCTTGGTTGCGGCGGTGGCTTGTCTCATCCCCGCCAGGCGAGCAACGACGGTCGACCCGATCACGGTGCTGCGTGCGGAATGATGATCCCCACTCCCCTCGTCCCCCGGGGTGGAGGGCTTAGAGCTTAGGGAAAAGGGTGTAGGGTGTGGGGTGTAGGGTGTGCCGTTATGGAAAGACTGGCAGGCACGCAGGCACGGATATCATGCCCGGGCCCAATCACAGTATCTCGTACTGCAGCACCGCGTCGTCGAACGTGGCCCGGTAGCATGCACCCTACACCCTACACCCTACACCCTACTTCCTATTCCCGCTCGCGATATCCACGAGCTCGAGCTCGAAGTGGAGCTGCTCGCCCGCCAGTGGATGATTGGCGTCGAGCGTTATGTTGTCGCCCTCCACGCCCGCAATGAGAAACCGCACGGTGCCCTCGGACGTGTTCGTGTTAAGCGTCTTGCCGACTTTTGGCTCGAGATCCTTGGGGAGCTGAGATCGCTGTACCACGATGACGTTTTCTTCACGCCGTTGTCCGTACGCATTGTCGGGCGCAATGGAGACGCTTTTCTTGTCGCCGACGCCCAGTCCGATCACAGCGTGCTCGAAGCCGGGGATGACGGAATGCTCACCAACGGTGAACTCGAGCGGTGCACGACCTTTTGAGGAATCGAAAACCGTCCCGTCGTCGAGGGTTCCGGTGTAATGGACTTTTACGATGTCGCCGAGCTTGGCGGCTGTCACTGGGACTCCGCTCTCGAAAGAAAGAGTGTCTGTCAACGTAACACTCGTGTCGGGTGGACGTGAGCCCTCGCCGGCATCGGAGGCTGTCCGAAAATATCGACCTCGGCGCAAGAGTGCTTTGCAGGTCTGTAGTTGGCAAGCGCCCCATGAAAGGCGATATTTACTGGCCGTTTTCACGCCGCACCCACCACCGTCCACAAGGCGGTGCCATCAACCGAGCCTCGGGGCGCGACAGTCCAGTCTCCCCCTCAGGATGTTCGGTACAACCGAAGGGAGATTTGACATGACAGGACAGAGGGCGCTCGTGGGGCTGATGTTGTCGGTCCTGGCGGCTGCATCATGCGCTCGGGGCGGGAAGCTCACCTCGACAACGGAGAAGGCAAGCTATGCCATCGGGCTCGATGTGGGCGCTTCATTGCAGCGGTTTCAGGATGAGCTCGATCTTCCACTGCTTATTCAAGGGCTTACCGATCAGCTCAACGATCGGGAGAAGCTCCTCACTCCGGAGGAAGCGAACGCCGTGCTGCAGGAGTTCGCGACGTTGATGCAACAGCAGAGCATTGAGGAAAGAGACGGACTCATGGAAAAGAACATGGTGGAGGGACAGGCCTTTCTCGCGGAGAACAGCACGAAGAGCGGTGTGGTCACGACCGAAAGCGGGCTGCAATACCTAATGTTGACCGAGGGAGACGGCGCCACGCCCGTGGCTACGGATCAAGTCACCGTTCACTATCGTGGCACCCTCTTGGATGACACCGTGTTCGACAGCTCGTATGACCGGGGTGAGCCGGTCACGTTTCCGGTGAACGGCGTCATTCCGGGTTGGACGGAAGCCCTACAGCTCATGAAGGTAGGAGGAAAGTACCGTCTGTTTATCCCGGCGGACCTCGCCTACGGCGAGCAGGGCGCCGGAGCGGACATTGGCCCGAACGCGACGCTCATTTTCGAGGTGGAGTTGCTGGCGATTCAGTAGATGATATGACTTCGCTACCAGCTAGCATCTCTTGGCTGCTAGCTGGTAGCAAGCTTCTCACTCACTGGCGGCTGCCGGTTGGCAGTAGCCGCCATCAATTCCCGATCTCACCCAGTGCCCAGATTGCCCAGCGACGAACCTCCGCACTCTCGTCGTTCATGGCCTCGGCGAGAGCATCTGCCGCTCTGACATCCTCAATCTCACCCAGGGCCCATGCGGACCACCGCCGCACCTCGGCCGACGTATCGCCGAGGAGAGCCTCGATGAGGGCACCTACCGCCCGCGAATCCTCGATCTCACCCAGGGCCCAGGCGGACCAGCGTCGTACCTCACTCGATGTGTCGCCGCGAACCGCCTCGGCGAGTGCCGGCACCGCCCGGGAATCCTCGATCTCTCCCAAGGCCCAGGCGGACCAGCGTCGTACCTCGCTCGATGTGTCGCCGCGAACGGCATCGCTGAGCGCCGGCACCGCCCGCGGATCATCGATTTCACCCAGGGCCCAGGCCGCCCAGCGCCGTGCCTCGGCGTGCGTATCATTCCGCACCGCTTGGGCTAGCGACGGAATGGCCCGCGGATCTTCGATTTCACCCAGGGCCCAGGCCGCCCATCGGCGCACCTCCCCCACCGCGTCGGTGCGGACAACGGTAGCCAGGGGTTGGACGGCTCTTTGATCTTCGATCTCTCCCAACGCCACGGCCACCCAGCGACGCACCTGAGCGTCCTCGTCCTGCAACGCCTCGATCAACGCGGCTGTGACCCGCGGATCGTGCTCAAAATCCTGGAGTGCCATGGCGGCCGCCCGGCGGACTTCCCGATCGCCGTCATTCAAAGCCCCAATCAGTGCTTCCACGCCGGCATGGGCCATGCCCGTGCTTTGTCTCGGCGGTCTGGGCGGCATCGGCGCGCGGGGCGCGCGTGGGGCTCGTGGAGCTCGGAGTGGGACAGCAATCACCGGAGCGTCATCGGGCTCGGCGCGAGACCTGAACATGCTCACGCCCGCCAGGGCCAGGGCCCCTGGGATGCAGAGTGTCGCCAACGCTGCCGCCAACAGCGTCGGCTTTTTCCATCGGCTCCATCGATCGTCACGAAGCGCAGTGACATGCGGGAGGTGGCTCGTCGCCCCGACCATCACAGGCCAGAGGTCGCGCTCCGGAGTAGCTTCCCTAGGCAGCGAATTGATCGCCTCAACCGTTGCCTTGATCTCAGCAAGTTTGTTGGAGCACGCAGCGCATGAATCGAGGTGCTGGCTGACAAACCTGTCGGCGTCCTCGTTCAGCTCCTCGTCAAAGAAGGACGAAAGGAGTTCGTCGACGATCCCACAATCCGTGGTACCGTTTTCAGGCGTATTGAACTCAATCATTGAACCAAGGCCTCCCGAACGAGCCGTCGAGCTCTGTTCAGCTGGGATTTCACAGTTCCTTCCGCCGTGCCGACCATCTCGGCAATTTCTCGATACCGGTACCCCTCCACGTCGTGAAGGATGAGGACCTCTTTCGCCCCC
>JBDHFY010000020.1:0-23974 GCA_039590195.1 Gemmatimonadota bacterium
AGAACGTCACCGTCGAGACGGTGACAACACGCGTCCGCTCGTCGATGGCCGCAATCATCTCTTCGACCGGGATGTGGCCGTCCCTTGGGGGGACGGTCCTGACCTCCACACCTTGGCGTGGTTTCAGGTTCAACCACGGGTAAACGTTGTTGGGGTGCTCGAGCTCCGCGCATATGATGACGTTGTCGCCTTCTTTCCACGGGAGGGACGACGCTACGATGTTCAGACCTTCCGAAGCATTCTTGGTGATGCCCACCTCGTCCGGGTCGGCTCCGATCAGCGTGGCAAACCGCTCGCGCGCTCGCTCCACGGTGGCCAGCATCTCCTGCTTGTCCGCCTGACCGGACATATGCAGATCGAGGTAATGGTCCACCGCCTCCCGCACTTGCGTCGATAGCAGGCCGCGGACCGCAACGTTCATGTATGTGCATTGCTCGGCGCCCGGAAACAGCTTGCGAGCTTCACTCACGGAAGTCCCGGGGCGGCCCGTCTCAGAAGTAGTAGATGCGCTCATACGAGTTTCGCATTTCTCATTGATGGCGTTGTGCAAGCCCGTCGACCGGTGCATGTGCAGCAGCCAGCGATTCCTTCGCACCCCCCTCTGCTCCCTCCCCTTTCCCTTCTCCCTTCTCCTGTTAATCCAACGGTGCGCCGCTCAGCAGCGGCTCCAAGGGCCGGGACTCGGAACCGTTCTCGGTACACACGGCATACGTGGTCTCTCCGGCCGCGTACATCGCGACGCCCGCGTATTCTCCTTGGGCGTTCAACACGAAGAACCGGATGTTGAAGGCGGGCTCACCCCTGCTGTTCAATAGTCGCTCTTCCACAGTGTTCGCCTTGATCCGCCTCAATCCCTCCATCCCGGCGTCCTTCGGGTGCAGGCCGCGGCGGAGGTTCTCCACAACGAGATACGAAGTCAGATTGTAGAGGTTGGCCTCGCCGCGCCCGGTGGAACCGGCCGCACCCACATCACCATCCACGTACAACCCTGCACCGAGGATCGGCGAATCGCCCGTTCTCCCCGGGATCTTGAAAGCCAGGCCGCTCGTGGTGGTTACCCCACAGATCTCTCCGCTCGGGCTGATGCCATCACAGTTCACGGTCCCCCAAAACGTATGCTCATCGATGATTCCCTCTTTCACCATACGCAACCCGACCTCGTACCCCGCCTCTGACCGTCTCTTTGGGTCGAGGTAGTGCTGAGGATCCATCCGGCGTTTCCACTCGAGCCACGCGTCACGCGATTTGTCCGTGTTCAAGTCGTCCTCGATCTCGAAGCCGAGGCTACGCGCGAATGCCTGAGCCCCGTGTCCTACGAGCAGATGGTGATCCGTGTAGTCCATGACGGCCTTGGCGACGAGAGACGGCGTGCGTACTCCCTCGATGGCCGCCACGCCTCCAGCGCGTCGTTTGGGACCATGCATGCAACAGGCGTCGAGCTGGACCACACCGTCGGCGTTCGGCCGACCACCATATCCCACTCCAGATTCCTCGGGATCCAGTTCGACAATGTTGACCCCCGCCATGAGGGCGTCGAGGACATCCTCCCCCTCCGTGATCATAGTAAACGCCTTCTCGACACAGCTCATCGGACCACCGTTCTTGTAGCGAATCCCGCTGTGATCGGCAATCACCACGGGTCGTACCGTCTGCGGCGTCATCACCGTTGGCGCATCCTGAGCCATGATGGCGCGTGGTAGGCCGGCCGCCAGACTTGCGGCCGCACCGGTGGCTACAAACTCCCGACGATTGATGTGCTTCGACATACCGTGCCCTCCTACAGTGGTCTTGACCACAATTCCGGCACACGACGCACCGTCTGTGTGCCGGCCGGCGGATGGGCGTCGCCGGCGCCGACTCGGGTCGTCAACCAGCTCCCCGCCCTTCACCGATCGCGACGTCTTTGCAGACGATCCCCACTCTCCATCTCACAAGCTGCAGCTAACAGCTAGCAGCTAATAGCTACTGCGGCAGATACCTCTTCGGAAACTTGGCCACCACCGTGTAGATGGGATCCACAATGTTCGCCACGGTGGTTTCGCCCACTTGCCCTATCAACATGTATGCATCCCAGCGACCGAATCCGTATTCATCCTCGAGCCATTCGATCAATTCCACATGTGCCAGCCGGAACGCGTCGATGAGCGGCCGTGCGCTTCCTGCCACCATGATGTGCTCCTCGTCCTCCAGGCGTGGCCAGTCGATGGTCTTCCCCTTGATCACATCCAGTCTCAGCGTGACGTCCATCGAGGTCTCGAGTCCGGTTCCCGCCACCTCACCGTGTCCCTGTCTGGCGTGCCCGTCACCAAAATAGAAGTACGCTCCATCGTGAAAGATCGGCAGGTAGACCGTCGTCCCCTCCCGCACTTCCGGTGCATCCATGTTCCCGCCGAAATCCCCTGGCCACAGGCCGGTGAAGGCCTCTTCTCCTCGGGGTGCCACGGCGACACGGCCGAGCATCGGCTGCAGGTCGATCTCGATTCGACCAACACGACTCTCCGGAAGTTCGGTCGTGCCCGTCATGCGTTCCCGATCCAGGCGCCAATTGTATCGGCGAGCGGGGATCGGATCGTTCAGGAGGCGGACGCGGGCGTCCGTCGCCAGACCACCGAAGTTGGGGTAAACCTGTGCCCCGGCGAGATCGTGGTTCGGGGTCACCTTGATCACCTCCACGACAAGCATGTCGTTCGTCGTGGCTCCCTCGATCAGAATTGGCCCGACCTCCCCTGGGAAGGCCCCACCTTCCTCTGTGTAATACGGCCCGAACATCGTATTGGAGATTAGCACGGTTCCAGGTTCGATGCGAAGCACCGGCTCGCGAACAGCGAACGTCGGATGGCCGGTGGTTGGTGTGAAGCGGACCGTGTCTTGGGCTGCGAGACTAAGGGGCAACGCAACCGCAAACAGTTGGAGGACGAGAAGCGCGTGCATGGTAAGCTCTCCGGACGAGGACTGCCAGATCGACCACCGAGAAAGTTGGTGGCTCCACTACCAATCGTCAAATGCCGACAGTGGGGATCGCGCCTGTCGGATCACCTGAAAGAGACGCTGTTCACCGGAGCTCACCCAAGACCTCCTCGAGGGCGTCCAGTGTGCGGTTGACATCGGCAGGGCGAATGTCTCCCAAGTGTCCAATCCGAAATCCCTTGGGTATGTATGATCCCAGCCCTGCGGCGATCATGATCCCGCGCGACCGCAGCGCATCCCGAATCGCCGAAGGCGCAATACCCTCGGGGGCCGAGATGGCCGTGAGTGTCGTTGAGAGACTGCAAAGTTCCGGACACTGGAGGGAAAGTCCTAGCGCGGGAATTCGATTTCTTACCAGTCCAGCCATCTCCTCGTGGCGGGAATACACGTTCTCGAGCCCTTCCTCTGCCATCAGTCGCAGGGCCTCCCAAACCTGAAGGACCAAATGGACCGGTGTGGATCCCGGCGTTTCCGGCTTTGGGCCCACCAGGGTCTCACGTATGGCTCCGAGGCTGAGATAGTTGGCCGGGAGCGTCGACTGCTCGGCCGCCTTCCAGGCACGCTCCCCCACCGCCGCAAATGAGAGGCCAGCGCTCGACATCAGGCACTTTTGCGACGCCGTGACGGCCACATCCACGTCCCAGCGGTCGAAGTGAAACGGCATGCCCCCTACCGCGCAGATAGCATCCACCATGGCAAGTGCGTCGTTCGACCGAGCCACACGGCATACCGCCTCCACGTCGTTTCTCACTCCCGTCGAAGAGTCGCAATGCACGAATGTCACGCCGCGACTTCGTGAGTGCTTCTCGAGGGCCGAACTGACTTCATCCGGGTCAACGCTTCGGGCCCAATCCTTACACACACGGTGCACGGCTAGGCCGTACGATTCTGCCAGGTTTGCCCACATTTCGCCGAACTTCCCATTGCAGCACGCCACCAACTCGTCGCCGGGCGAGAAGAGGCTGCAGACAGTAGCTTCCATCGCAGCCCGGCCGGTACCGTGCACGGGCACGACATCCCCAGTCGTTCCGAACAGCACGCGCATATGCTCAACGACCGACGCGAGAGCCAGCGAAAATTCCGGGGAGCGATGGTGGATCATGGGTTGCGCTCCCGCCCTGAGTACGGCCTCGGGGATTCGGCTCGGCCCCGGCGTCATGAGGAGAAGCGGTTGCTGTACGCTTCCTTCCACTACTCGATCACCCCCTTCCGCCTCAAGGTCTCATCGATCTCCGGCTTGATGACGACCCCCCGATGTATCTCCTCGATTCTCTTCGCTTCGCGGTCAACCAGCGCCCGGACACGCTCGAGGACATCGGCCAAGTCTTCACGCGGGATGACCGCGACGCCGTCAGCATCACCGACCACGACATCTCCCGGCATGACCACCGCGTTGCCACACGAGATCGGCACGTTGATCTCGCCCGGGCCGTCTTTGTCGCAACCTCCGGGATTGACACACCGGCTGAACACGGGAAACGCGAGGGCGGTCATGCCTTCAATGTCACGAACCGCACCGTCCACGACGAGCCCACCGAGTTCAGATGCAACCGCCGAGTGGCACATCAGCTCGCCGAATACGGCACTCGTGACGTTGCCGTTGGTGCTCACCACAATGATGTCGCCGAGCTCTGCAATCTCCAGCGCCTTATGAACCATCAAGTTGTCCCCGGGACGGCTGTTTACCGTTACCGCTACGCCGCACAACGAAAGCCCGGTCCGGGATTGAATCCCCGAATCCATGAAATGAAACCGTTCCATCGCGTCCGCGACATTTGGCGCCGCGATGCCACGAAACGCCTCAACAACTTCTCGTTCAGGCCTTGGAAGATCGGTGACAATCCGAAACCCAATTCTACCTGTCTGCATCATCGACAAACCCCTCCTTCCGTCCCATTGTTGCCGAGTCGTTTCCCGGCAGCGTCTTTCTCACCGAGCCTGGCCAATGACGCCTCCCGGAGAAGTCTGCACCTTCCCCATCGGTAGATCCACGACCTCGAGCTTGTCCAGGGCCCAGAGTGCCTCGAGCAATGCTTGTGCAGCTTCTCCACCAATCACGGGTTCCACGAGTTCACGGTACTTATCCTGCAGTTCTTTGTCGGTG
The DNA here is from genome assembly GCA_039590195.1 of Gemmatimonadota bacterium. Taxonomy (GTDB): domain Bacteria; phylum Gemmatimonadota; class Gemmatimonadetes; order Gemmatimonadales; family GWC2-71-9; genus JBDHDY01. Next base: position 5,072 of record JBDHFY010000020.1, read on the forward strand.
AGTGGGTCGTCTGGATCCCCTTTGCTGGTCGACTGGTGGCGCGTGAGAGCCTCCCCGTCGACGGTTGCGACGGTCACGTGGGCAGCGCGCCGTCCGGGAAACTGCCCGTCGATCTCCGAATCCACCTCGAGCTCGATGCGGCCCATCAGGTCCTTGAGCGTCGGATCACTCAGTCGTGTCTCCGTGAAGGCATCCAGACGAACGCTCCCATACATGAGGGCAGTCGCAACAACGTACGGAAGACTGAATTTCGCCTCAAACGGCGTCGTCGCCGTCCAACTACCCGTCACGTCCAGGGCCGTTCTATAGGTGGCAACGCGTATTACCTTCACACTTTCTGGAGTCAGTTGGTGATCACGGCGCAACGCCAGCACACCGTCGATAGCGGGAAACGTGTGTCCGCAACAGGCGTGATTCTTGACGGTAAGCTTCGTAATGTTGTAGTGTTTTCCGAGCCCTTCCACGGCCCCCGCCCACTCGCAACGTTCGCTCATGGCGTTGCCGAACCCGCGGGCGCCGTCCAAGATATCCAGCGCCCCGGTCACACCTTCGGCCGCGGCCATCGCCGCTAGAACACCTGCCTCGGCCGCACGACCGGCATGGAGCGGTTTACTCATAGCGTCCGAGCGGAAAGCTTGCTGCAGCCCGGCGGCAAAGGTACCGGCAGTGGCCAGCGCATGAGCAAGCTCGTCACGATCCAGTTCCAGGACGGTGGCGGCCGCAGCCGCAGCACCGAGGCTCCCCACGGTTCCCGTGGTGTGCCAGTATTCGTAGTGCGCCGGATTCACTACCGCGCCGATGCGCGTCGAAATCTCGTACCCGACGATCACGGCACGAGCAAACGCGTCGCCGGTCGCACGACGCTCCTGCGCCACAGCCAGGGCCGCCGCGACCACCGGCGAACCGGGGTGATAGATGGCGTCGCGGAAGATGTCGTCGAACTCGATGATGTGTGACGCCGTACCGTTGATCAGCGCAGCCGTGCGCGAGGTCGTCCGCTCCCACGATGGATAGAGGCGTGCTGCTCCCTGCCCGATATCGGCCGCCAAGGCCTTCCGCAGCATCGCAGCAGGTGCCAGTAAGCCTCCCGGAATGGTAGCGGCAAACCAGTCGAGCACGGCACGCTTCGCGTGGTGCACCACCTCCCCACCGAGTGAGGAGCTCCGTTCGCCCACGGTATAATCGGCGATTTCGTGGAGGAGCACGAATCTCAACTCCGGTCTCAGAATTGTGCCAAGTACTGCGCGGGATCGACCCTCACTTCACCGCCGCGGTGCACCACCGTACGGCGCAGGCCTTCCCGCCTGTCTCCCCGCCGATTACGGAAGCTCGTGCCCTTCACTGCGAGCGATGAACACCGCACATGTGAGGTCCCCGGTAACGTTCACGGACGTGCGGAGCATGTCCAAGATACGGTCGACGCCCAGTACCAAGGCAATGCCGGACGCGGCCAAGGGCCCAAGACCCACGGCATTCAGCACAATGAGGGTCGTGATAAGAGAGCTACCAGGAACTCCGACCCCAGCCACGGCAGCCAGCGTTGCTGTCACGATGATGGTAAACCCCTCTCCAGCGCCGATCGCAAAACCATACACCTGAGCGACGAACACCGCCGTGACCGCTTTGTAAAGAGCTGAGCCGTTCATGTTCAACGTGGCACCAAGTGGCAGCACGAAACTGGTCACTTCGTTGGTGAGGCCCAGCTTCTTCTCCGCAACCTCCATACTCACCGGGAGCGCCGCGTTGGATGAGGAGGTGGAAAAGGCCAGCAGCGTGGCTTCCGCAACACATCGGTAGAACGTGGTGACTTTCATCCGCGCCAGCAAGCGGAGGGCCACGGAAAACGTTCCGAACGCTTGAATGCCCAGTCCCACCGCGACTACCAGAGAATACACGAGCAGCCGCTCGAGCAGCTCCAGACCAAAGCGTGCCACGGTGGCCGCGATGAGCACGAACACAGCGTACGGCGCCAACTTCATCACCCACTTGATCACCACCATGGAGATGCTGTTGACCCCTCTAAAGAACGTGATCACCACCTGGCGCTGATCCTCCGGAATGAGGTTGCCAGCCGCTCCGAAGATGACAGTGGCGATGATGAGCGGAAGAAGATCCATTCGTGCGGCCGCCTCAAATGGATTGCGCGGTATCATCTCGACGAGTGCCTGCATCAGGCTGCGCGGCGCCTCGGCGGCCGACGGACTCGGCGCACCGCCCGCGAACTGTGCCGACAGCGCATCCCGGACGGCCGGGTCCATGCTGATGCCCGGGCTCACCAGCAACGCCAACCCAAGCCCAATGCTCGCCGCGATGACCGTAGTAACGAGGAAATAGGCGAGAGTCTTGCCCCCGATCCGACCCAACCTTTGTATATCACCCAGCGAAGCGATGCTGACAAAAAGGCTGCCGACCACGAGAGGGACCACAACCATCGTGATGGCACGGATGAAGAGCATGCCCAGCGGTTCGATGGAAATCAGGACGGTCAGCAGCCAATCTACCGCCAGTACCTTGGCGACAAGAGACACCAAGGTGCCCGCGATGAGACCGCCAAGAATCTTCGTGGAAAGCTGCATTATTGTCAGCGCGGTGAGAAAGGACGGGGAGAAGCCGCGCAAAACATGGAGACGCCATCACGTCGCGTCAAGCCAGACAGCTCGACCGGCATGCGTCAATGGCGCAGACAAGGAAGCAAACCCGCTCACCTCTTCAGGGAAACACTAACACCCGCGTGCAGACAATGCGATTGGGCGGGTTGTCGTCAGCGCACGCCTACGTTGGGGTTGTTCCGGTCGACGGCTGCCGCGTCGCTGCCGTGATCAGCGGAGGGATTATCGATCCGTCCCACAATCGAACACTTCTTCTCGACTGAGCCGAGCCGGCTCCGGCATGCGGAACCGGCCCGAACAGCCACTCACGACACCGCGCGCCGATATCGCTCCAGCCACTGCAGATCGAACTCGTCGTTGCGAACAACGTAGACCGCACCGCTACCAAACCCCACCACCCGCGAACCTGCGGGAAGAACCACCCGCTCGAGAAGTTCGGCATTGGCATCAAACACGTCGAACACGGGCTCCGCTCCGGCCTTGGTGTATCGCTCGACCCACACACGGCCCTCCGGGGTCACCCGTGTTCCCCCTGCACGAAACGCCGGCATGGCGTCGGGCCACTGGTACTCATCGGTGCCCGCCTGCCCACGACCACCACCCCGGCCGAACGACGTACTTCGCCGGCCGTTTTCCATGCTCACACGGACACTGAGGCCGGTGGCTGCGAGCTGCTCGACCCACTCTTCCTTTTCCGCCTGGCCGATCGACACGGGCCGGTAGCGATGGACCTTTCCCTGAACCGACCGGCCGTCCGAGTGGATCCACTCGACTTGGTAGTCGGCGGACCGGACCACGGCGACCCGACCATCCCAGGCCACCGCCCAGTCATCTTGCGGGCTCATGGGGATGGGCAGCATCCGAACCATCCGCTCGTTCCCGCTCCCACCCCTCGTAACGGTCCGGTCAGGTAGCTTGAGTTGCCCCAGCGTGTCGATGGCCCCGGTGGATCGATCCCACCGCAAGATGGGGGCGGAGTCGGGGGGCTGTCCTCCAGGCCGCATGCCCCCGAAGCCCGACACGAAGTACACCCTCCCGTGGGAGTCGACCCCGCGCGGCAGGACGAACACCATCCCCCCATGGGGGCCTGGCTCTCCCTGCGCAATGGGTGCGGTCTCGCCGAACGATCCGTCCGGCCCGATCACGGTGAGCCGACCGTTCCCGAGATCAACGAGGAGGGTTGAATCTCCCGGGAGGACGAAGAGCCCGTCAGGCTGCCGGTATTCGGCGGGTCCCTGCCCCACACGGCCGAGTGTGTCGGCTCGACCCGCCTCCAGGTCGGCGACGACCAGGGCTTGGCCGAGTCCGTCGGCGATCATGACCCGGCCATCGGGAAGCTCTCGCAACCCTGATACCAAGCTGAAGGCTTCGGGGAATGAGGCGTCTGGTGTGGTGAGCCTTCGTTCCGCTGCCTGGCCCTCGAGCTGACTCACGCGCCCAGGCAGGACGGCGCCGAGACACATGAGGACGGTGACACATCGCTGTCGATGCATGGCCTGATCCTTAAGTTGAAGAGCTCTCCTTTGTCACGTCCTTAGATGCACGACCCCCGGGAACGGTCGCAGTCGGGGCACGCCCATTCGACGGCGACCCGGAAACGTGGAGTGGGGACCGGGGGCGGGGGGGGGGGGACGGCCCTCACACGACACCCTTTTCCCTGAGCCCCGAGATCTCCTCGGCCGTCAGCTCTAGCTCTCCCTGCAACACGTCTTCGGTGTGCTGGCCCAACATGGGTGGGGGTCGCCGATACGTGACCGGCGTTTCAGACAGCTTGATCGGGTTTGCGATCAGCTTGATCGGCGCGCTCCCCGTGGCGGGGTGGTCCATCTCCAGCACCATCTTGCGGGCGCTGACATGTTGGTCGGCGAAGACCTGTTCGAGCGTGTTGATCGGACCGCAGCCGATCTTCATCCGCTCCAGGTGCTGCAGCCAGTACGCCGACGGTTTGGATTGGAAGGTCCGATTCAGTGTCTCCGTCACCAGAGCACGATGGCGAACGCGCGCGGCGTTGGTGTTGAACCGCTCATCCTGCAAGAGATGCTCGCAGCCACTGAGCTCGCAAAACCTGTTGAACGCGGCGTCATTCCCGATGGTCACCATGATATGACTGTCGGCCGTGGGAACGACCTGATAAGGCAAGATATTGGGGTGTTGGTTTCCCAGTCGCTCGGGATTCCGCCCGGTCGCCAGGTAATTCATGCCCTGGTTCGACAACCAGGCGACCTGAGTATCGAGCATCCCAATATCAATGAATTGGCCTTTCCCGGTGACCTGAAGGTGGCGGACCGCCGCGAGCACGGCGACAGCCGCATACATCCCGGCCATGATGTCGGCGATCGGCACGCTGACCTTCATGGGCTCGCCGTCCGGCTCACCGGTGATACTCATGATGCCGCCCATGGCCTGGATGAGGGAGTCGTAGCCGGGACGCTCGGCGTAGGGACCGGTTTGACCGAAACCCGTGACCGAGCAATAGATCAGCCGTGGAAAATCGTTCTTCAACTGCTCGTAGCCCAACTCTCGCTTGACCAGTGTGCCGGTCTTGAAGTTCTCGACGAGAATATCACAGCCGGTAAGGAACCGTCGCACGAGTTCTTGGCCCGCCTTGTCGTCGAGGTTGACCGTGAGCGACCGCTTGTTGCGATTCGTTCCGGCAAAGTAGGCGCTCTCACCGCTCTCTTCGCCTTTCTCGTCTCGCAAATAGGGGGGCGCAAAATGGCGGGCTTCGTCGCCCAAGCCCGGCCGCTCGATCTTGATGACATCGGCGCCGAGGTCTCCGAGCAGCTGCGTACACAGCGGCCCCGCGAGAACGCGCGTGAGATCCAACACCCGCAGGCCGTCAAGCGGACCATTCATTTCCGTTCTTCCCTGTGTTTGCCGTGATTCGTGAGACCCGCCACGATAACCAAGTTTCTCCGTGACACCTCGCGGTCGGCCCGAGCACCCCGGTACGTTCTCCTCGTCACGGTCATTGTCGACGCAGGCTCGCGGCTCTTGCGGACCACCGTTTCCCGCGTTATCTCAGAGGCCACGCTCAAGATTCCAGCAGCGCGATCTCTTGTCAACGTCATAGCGCTCCACACAATGGCGAGCCGTTCCATGAGTATGAAGAGGGCTTCGCTTGAGGCTTAGCCCGCAGGGTGTGGGGTGCAGGGTGTAGCGAGCGTCAGTCTACTCCAGAGGGGGCTGAATGGGTCAACCAGGCGAGAGTTGTGCGGACAGGAGATTCGGCAGCACCTTTCCCCACACCCTAGACCCTAGACCCGCTTTCTAATGTCCTGGATTCTCGACCACTGGCTCGTCGTCTTTTTCCTCCTGCTGTACGCGGGCCTACTCGTGCACCACGCCTTGGCCGGCAAGCGACGGACCCGCGGCATGGCGGATTACATTGTCGGCGGTCGCTCCATCGGCGGCATCACCGTCGGGCTCTCGTTCTTCGCCACCTACTCGAGCACGAACAGCTTCGTCGGCTTCTCAGGGCAGGCCTACTCGTACGGAGTTGCATGGCTGCTGATCGGCCCGGCGGCCATGGTGTTCGCCCTCGTCGCCTGGACATGCATCGCGCCACGGCTTAGGGACTTCACAGCATCGCTCGATTCCGTCACCATTCCGGATTTCATCGGCTTTCGCTTCGAGAGCGCCCCCGCACGCATCATGGCGGCGTTCATCGTGCTCTTCGCCAGCTTCCTGTACATGACGGCGATCTTCAAAGGACTCGGGAATCTCGTCGAGGCGTTCCTTGAGGTGCCATACAAGACCGCGATCGTCATCGTATTCTTCATCGTCGTGACCTACACCGTGATCGGTGGATTCCACTCGGTCGTCAGGACTGACGCCGTGCTCGCCATTGTGATGTTGCTGGCCGCGACATTGCTGTTCACGGGCGCCGTGCGGGCAAGTGGAGGGCTCATGTCATTCGCAGCGGTCAAAGACCTCCCCGAGGGAGCGGCGCTGTTTTCCTGGAATGTGGCCATGCCGTTCGGAGTGCTGCTGGGCATTATCGTCGCCGGAACCTTCAAGCTCGTGGTGGAGCCGCGCCAACTTTCGAGATTCTATGCTCTCCCCGACCAGCGGGCGGTGCGCCGTGGAACGATCGTCTCGACCCTGGCCTTCTTCATCGTGTACTCGCTCCTCGTCCCAATCGGCATTTATGCCCGCAACATCATCCCGTCGGGCGTGGCAGATACCGACACTATCGTCCCGACCCTGTTGACCGGCGGCGCCGTCTACAACCCGGTCGCGAGCGCCTTCCTGCTAGTGGCCCTCATGGCAGCCGCCATGACGTCGCTCGACAGTGTGCTGCTCGTCATGGCGTCGACCTGCCAGCGCGACATCGTCGGCCTGCTACGGCGACAGATGGCTACGCACAACGCCGTGCTCCACACGCGTGGATACGTGGCGCTGTTCGCACTGATCACCGCCCTCATCGCCCTCAATCCCCCCGGAGGAATCGTGACACTCACGGCCTTCTCCGGAAGCCTCTACGCCGCGTGTTTTTTCCCGGCTATCGCCCTGGGACTCCACTGGCGGCGCGGGAACGGGAAGGCCGTGATCACGTCGTTCGTGGTGGGCCTGGCGATCCTCGCACTCTGGCCCTCGGGCTCGAGAATCCATGCCATGTTTCCCGCGGTCGCTCTCTCGATGCTCTCGTACGTCGCCATAGCGCTCTATGCAAGGCCCGTCGCGTCCCCAGAGGTGGAACGCCTGTTTGCGGCCCGGGCCCCGGCCGCCGACTAGAGGCCGCATCCGAGCCCGAGTGTTGGGAGCATCCAAGTTCTTTTCTTACAATGAGTTACGATGTCGCTGTCCACACACCATCGGTCGGTGCGGTTCCACCGGCTAGGCGGCGGGCGTAGAGTGGACGCATGCGTCTGAGCGCACCGAAACTCGGGGGTCTAGCCCGGTTGGCCATAGCGTTCGAAGGCGGCCTGCTGGTCCTCGCCCTGGGACTCGGCTGGCTGCTGGACACCCCACCGCTCCGGCAGATGCACTTCGGCTGGGCACCACTCGGCTGGGGCGTGGCCGCCACGAGCCTGCCCATCGTGGCGCTGTGGTGGTCCGCCAGCTCCCGGTGGGAGCCATTCGTCCACCTCGAGAAGTCGGTTTCCGAAGTGCTCGGCCCCTTGATCCGAGAGTGCTCGATCCTGGAGTTCGCACTCATATCCGGCCTGGCGGGGTTCGGGGAGGAGGCACTCTTCCGGGGCGTCCTCCAGACCGCTCTGACCGATGCCACGGCTCCCTGGGTGGGATTGGCCGTCTCGAGCGTCCTGTTCGGGTTGGCTCACCTCATCTCGCCCACCTACGCCGCGCTGGCAGGCGTCTTCGGGCTCTACCTGGGCTGGCTGACCATGGTCCAGGGCAACCTCCTGCCGGCTATTGCCGTGCACACCCTGTACGACTTCGTCGCGCTGATTTACTTGCGGGCCAAGCACGCGGATGCTGCCGGAGCGGGGTCGCCCGCTATGGAACCTACACCCCACAGGGACGTCGATTGAGGGGCCGGCCGGGCCGATCGAAGACGGCGCTCGAGGTAACCGGAGCGGTTCCGTAATTGAGACCTGTCAGGCATATATCGCCCCTCGCTATGCATGTCCGTGACGTTCGGCCCCGGCCCGCAAAACGGCTGGCGGGACCGAGACTCGCATGTAGGTTAGGTGGTGTCTCTCGGGTGTGGGGGGGGGCCGGGGGGCGGGGCCAATCATAAACGGGGGTGGCAGGGTTGATTGAGCCAAGCACGAGACCGAAGCGAAGACTGTCCGATGTGGTCGGCCGGCCCATTGATCGCCGCTCACCGTTGGATTGCCGTACGGGAGAAGACCGGCGGGCGAACGCGCGAAGAAGGCCCCAGACCGGCGTAAAGGCCACCGTGAGGAAGCTCATCCGGACCTCCGGCGAGGCCAACCTGGAGCGTCGCAGCGGCCTCGACAGGCGAGGGGGTGATCGGCGCAGCGGCTTCGACCGGCGAAGCGGCAGGGACCGGCGCCTCTTGACCTGGGCACCCGATCCACTGGCCAGCGGATTCCCTTTCCGGGACCCAACGCGCCTCCAGGGCTCCTAGCGCAGAGTCTCTGTCAAGAGCCACCGCGCGCCATCCGGAACGCCCTTCTGCACTTTCTGCACCTTCGCCCCTTCTGCCCCATCTCCCTATGGACCCGGCCCGCTCTTCTCCCTAGCCTTCACGAGCGCCACTACCGGAGGCCTCCGATAACGGTCCCTGCGGTCATCCCAGCCCGATACGACTCCACGCGACTGCCCGGCAAGGTGCTCGCCGATCTGCACGGTCGTCCACTGCTGTGGCACGTGTGGCGTCGGGTTCAACAGGCCGCTAGCATTGCGGAGGTGTTCATCGCCACCGATTCGCGCGCCGTGCGGGACGCCGCGCAAGAATGGGGAGCCCGCACTTTGATGACCGGCCACTCTCCCCGCTCGGGGACCGAACGAATCGCTGCCGTCCTCGAGCACCTGCCAGGCGAGTTCATCGTAAACGTGCAGGGGGATCAGCCTCTCATCGAGCCTTCATTGGTGGACGAGCTCGTGGAGTGCTGGGAAGCCGATCCGTGCGACGTCATCACGCCGGTCTACCGACTCCTTGACCCAGAGGATCTCACCGATCCGAGCGTGGTGAAGGTGGTCCGCTCCCGCGAGGGCAACGCACTTTTCTTCTCTCGAAACGCGATTCCTGCCGTCAAGGACGCTGCCCCGGCGAGTGGGCTACAGGCACACACCTACTGGGGACACGTGGGGGTGTACGGCTACAGCCGGCGGGCCTTGGTCGAGTATCTGAGCATGCCACCCAGTCCTCTCGAGCGGGCGGAGCAGTTGGAACAGCTTCGATTCCTGGAAGCGGGCCGGCAGATCCGGACGGTCGAGACGGACGCCCGCTCCATCTCCGTCGACACGCCTGCTGACCTCGAACGGGCGAGAGGTATGGCCGCCCAGCCATGACGCTGTGTCGGCGGTAACCGGGAGTTGATTTACTCCCGAGTGCCGCTCGGGACGGTGGAGGGATCTCGCACCAGGGTACCGATGAGCAGCTCAGGCGAATCGATTGTGTAGACATTGTAGTCGCCTCGTTCGTAGACATTGAAGGCGATCTTGTCCACGTTCCGCGCCGCCGACAGGGCCGGGCTGAGCGCGGTGATGCCACTTACCCCGGTATAGAGGTCCGTGATTCTGAAGAACTGACCGTCGGCGAGCTCGAGTCGATAGACGTTTGACACACCGTCCGGGTTTGCCACGAAGTAGATGCTCTTCCCGTCTTGCGACCAATGCGGGTTGATGTTCTTGCCGTTCGGAAAGCTCGGGAGGGCCTCGATGTCGCCGCTCTGCGGATCGAACATCCCCAAGCGGTAGTTGCCGTATCTGAGAACCTGCAGGTCCGTGGTAAAACGGTCCGTCACGAACGCGAGCCGAGTCCCGTCTGGCGACCATGCCGGTTGGAGGTCGGCGTACAGGTCGTCGGTGACCCTGCGAAGCTCGTCCGTTTCCAGATCGTAGACGAACAGATCCGAGAGACCGCCGACGATGGCGGAGAAGGCAATGAAGCGCCCATCAGGCGACCAGCTCGGGTTGAAGATCTCGCCCACCTCGGGAAACCGCTTTTCCTGAACGATTTTGCCGGAGTTGACATCCACGATGGCCAGCATGGCATCGCTGTCCGCGATCCCTCCGAAGACGAACCGTCGGCCCTCGGGATCCCACGCACCCGCGGATTTGATGAACTGTAGGCTTTCAACGTGGGGATCCAGCGCGGCCTCAAAGAGCTTCTTCAGGATCTTGCCCGTACTTGCGTCGGCCCGAAACATGTCGATGGCCGTGCGATCCCGCTCGGAGAGGAAGACGATCTCCGTACCGTCGGGACTCAGCACCGGCGCGCCGTTGAGGCGGCCCGAGTTCTCCCGGGAGAGCAGTACTTGACTGTATTCGCTCGGGACTTTGGTGTCCTCGCGAATCTCGTCATATGCCAGATCAATCGCCTCTTGCCATTCCGCATTGACCGAATCCACCGGAATGCGCAGGACCCGCTCCAACGCCTCCTCCGCGCTTCCCGCTCGCGCCGCCGCATTTAGGATGCGCGCCACGATGTCGTCGCCCCAGCGGCCGGCGATATACGCCCAAAACGCTTGCCCGAACCGGTATGGAAAGAAGCGCGGGTTGTTGAGCTGGCGCATGCTGGGCAGTCGATCGTTGGCCTCCGCATCGCGGATCCACATGGTCGTGTGCGTGTCGCGGGCGCCCAGCGACAGGTACTCCGCCATCCCCTCGATGAACCAGAGCGGTAGCAAGAGGGCGCGAGGAAAGTTGGTATTCGTCAGGGTCCCACCTTTCCCCGTCATATCGAACTGGAAGGCGTGGACCAGCTCGTGCCCGAGCACGTGATCGGTTTCCTGGAGCGGTCCCGCGAACGGCAGCACCATGCGTCGCTTGAGTGCCTCGGTAACGCCGCCCGTGCCTTCCCCCGGGGACGAGCCGAACAGGGTCGTCGTTTGGCGAAAGTGGGGATGGCTCGCGTAGTAGATGACGACCTGCCGGTCACGAAGCTCATGATTCAGCACGCGGGAAAGCCTTGCATACCACCGCTCGGCCATCCGACCGGCCTCCATGGCGGCTTCTCGCTCCTCGTCGTAGAAGTAGATATCGAAATGCGGCGTCTTGAGAATCTTGAAATCGAAACGATCGCGGCGCACGACGGATCGTCTCTGAGCGGACACCGGCGGCGCCCACGCAGCGGCCGCGACCACCAGCCCGATAAGTAACGTCTTGATGCCATAGCGATAAAGGCGCATCATGCCACCATCCTCGACTGTCGCTCACGCACCTGGTTTTCTCCGCCGGCCAGTTGGTTTGGGCGGGCCTACCCGAACCTCTCAATATACCAACACCACTTGCCCACCCTGGTTCCCGCCGGCCTGTAAGGCATGCCGTTCGCTGCGACGACGACGGAACTCACGTTTCCGAGAGTTTCAGCGTCCTGAGCAGTGGAGCCATGGTGAGACCCTGCACCACGATGGAGAAGACCACCACCACATACGTCATCATTAGCACACCCTCGTAGGCCGCTCGATCCGACTGACCCAGGCTTGCTTTGAGCGAGAGGGCCAACGCCACCGAGATCCCGCCGCGCAATCCGCCCCACGTGAGGACCTTGACGGCGTGAGGTGTGAACGGACGGAACCGGCGCAGCGCCAGCACCGGTCCTCCGACGGCGATCCACCGAGCTGCCAGGACGATGGGAATGGCCAGCAGGCCTGCACCGAGCCACGAGCGATCAAACGAAATGACGAGGACTTCGAAGCCGATCAACACAAAGAGCACGGCGTTCAGAACTTCGTCCACGAGTTTCCAGAAGGTATCGAGGTGGTCACGGGTGCGATCCGACATGGCGAACCGACGACCCTGGTTTCCGATGAGTAGCCCCGCCACCACCATGGCGATGGGCCCGGACACACGGAGGGCCCCTGCCAGCGCATAGCCGCCAGCCACCAACGCAAGGGACAAGAGGATCTCGACTTCGTAGTTGTCCACCGACCGAAAGAGCAGAAACGCCAGGTAGCCGCTGGCCAGCCCAAATGCCACACCGCCCAGCGTTTCGACGGCAAACAGCGTCACCACCTCGAACGCGACGCCCACCTCTCCGGATCCATGACCGGATAGCCCGGCGACACCCATCACCGCGAGAAACACGACGACCGCAATGCCGTCATTGAAGAGGGATTCTCCGGTGATTTTCGTTTCGAGCGACTTGGGTACCCCGAGTGACTTGAGTATGGCGAGAACGGCGATGGGATCGGTGGGAGAGATGAGAGCTCCAAACAGCAAACAGAGGACGAAGGAAAGGTCGAGGCCCAGCATGCCCATTACCGCCCAGACCAGGCCACCCACCAGCCCGGTCGAGACGAGCAAGCCCACCGTCGCTAGGAGAGCGATCACCCGTTTCTGTTGTGCCAGGTCGTCGAGATTGACGTGCAGGGCGCCGGCAAACAAGAGGAACCCGAGCAGCCCCTCCATAAGCGTCTTGTTGAAATCGATCCGCTCGAGCAGTGCCACGACCTTGGGCTCGAGGCCCGGAAACACGTTCCCCGCCGCGAGCAGCGCCATGGAGAACAGAAGACCGATCAGCATGAGCCCCACCGTCGTGGGCAGCCCGAGAAAGCGGTGGTTCAGGTAGCTGAACAACGCCGCTAAGGTGACCAGCAACGCGATGATCTCGAACCAGTTCATGGCGCTCTCACTGACGCATCCATCATTCGCCTACGCTTCGGGACGTGAAGTGCTCGATTTACGGTTGCGGACTCACTCCGGCATCACTGAGACGCCGGCGCTCTTCTTCGACGTACCACCGGACTTCCCGCAGGAGTGCTCGGGCGTCGAACACCACACCATCCTTGATCGTCCAAGCGACTCCACCCCAACTCGCCTGCGTTGCCCTTGGCGCGATGCCGAAGAAGCCGTACCCCATCCCGTACATGACCTTGAAGTTGTCGATGGGGTTGCCGTTCACCACGGCGAGATCGGCAATGCAGCCAACTCGAATGCCACAGTGTTCCTCGAGTCCCAAGGCTCGATACGCGTTGGTCGTCGCCACCTTGATGATGTCGATGGGATGGATTCCGGCTTCCTGCATGAGCTCGAACTCCCGGATCATGGCGAGACCGCCCCACTCTCCCGCGTCACTTCCGGCGGTGAGTAGCCCACCACGCTCGTGGAATTCCTTCACGTAGCTCATCCAGATCTGGAAGTTCCGCTTCCACATGATCTCGTCCGACGTCTTCCACTCGGTCTTGTAGCCCCCGTGCGCCGTAGTGTCCGGCCCCCAATTGAGGAGGTTTGAGGGATGCATCAGCGTCTGCCGCCAGGGAAGCGTCATGTCCCGGCCGAAATCACGGTCGCTCTCGTAGACGACCATCGTCGGATCCCATGCTGTACCGTTGGCGATCATGGTGTCCAACACGGCACTCAACTTCTCGGGGTGCTGCGCCGCTTCCGCCCAGAGATTCCCGGCATGCCGGAAGCGGTCGAGTTCGTTCCAGTAGTTGTAGTCCGGCGGGAAGTTCTGCGTGCCTGGCAGAGCTGCATCGGGCACACCGTACCAGTGTTCGATGCTGCTGACCCCTGCAGTCGAGGCCACGACGGCGTCGGTCTCCGAGACTTTGAGATCCACCATGACCGGCATGCCAAGCTGGTCGCCCTCGTCCACAATGGCCTCCAGCACGTCGGGGTAGTGCCCCGGGCTCTTGCTCACCTTCACGCAATCGGCTCCGAGCTCCTTGAAGCGGCGCACCATCGCGCGCGCCTTTTCCGGAGTATTGCCCACGTCCCAGCGGCGCAGCGGCAGGGGCCAACGTTGGCAGAGGATCAGCCTAGGGGCAACGATGGCATTCGCCTCGCTCAACGATCGCTGCTCCGTCATCGTCTCGAGCCCGGCACCCGTGCCGGCGTCCCGGACTGTGGTCACACCGTGGGCGAGGTAGAGCCGGTACGCCCAGTCGAGCGCCCGCGGGCCAAGCGATCCGCCGTTCCCGCGGAGGTGCGTGTGCATCTCCACGATGCCGGGCAGGACATACATCCCCGACGCGTCGATTACCCGGTCGCCAGTCGCCCGCTGCTGTCCCCCGCCGTATCCGGCCGCATTCACTGGGTCGACGGGGATCATGTCGACGATCCGGTTGCCTTCGATCACGATGTCGATGGGCCCTTCAGGGGGCATCGCGCGGTTCGACCCGGGTGTCCCGCGACCGCTGACCACGATCGCGTTGCGGATCACAAGCCTCTCGTATCGTTCCCCCCTGGTCGTGCCCATGGGCAGCAACTCGTCGGAGGCCGGTGCGCCGACTATCTGTGCGTTGCTGCTCGCCGTGTTGAGACTCAGGCTCGTCGCGAGCAGCCATCCCATGGTCCACCAGGATCGGCCAATGATCGGTTCGCACATTGTCGCCTCCTTACCGCTCCGTGAAGATTGCCTTCGGAATCATCATGTGTACGCCCACATTGCCGTCGACGAGCTGGGTGATAGCAAGATCGGCAGCCACGCTCGCCAGGCGATAGGCCTCGGCCTGTGGAAGGTCCTTCTCCGCCACCAGGAAGTCGATGAGCTCCTGCACGGCGATCTTCGTGGCCTCGGTCAGATCCTCGTCCATGCCCATGCTGATGTAGTGCGACGGGGTCTCCGCACGAGGCCACTCGATATGCATGTCCTTGCGTACGAGAAGTTGCAGCCTGCCACGGAGTGACGTTTCGATGGCGGTCTGGTCGACCTCGCCATCCCCTTGAGCCGCGTGGCCGTCGCCGACCTCGAACAGCGCGCCCGGCGTGTGGATCGGAATGAACAGGGTCGTTCCCGCCACGAGCTCCTTGTTGTCGAGATTGCCAGCGTGGATCCACGGAGGGTTGCTGCTGATGCGGCCGGCATCCGGTGGCGGCGCGACTCCCATGCTTCCGAAGAACGGACGCAACGGGATTTCGATCCCCGGTGCGAATGTAGCGCGCATCCGCTCCTCGTCCAATTGGAAGACTCGCATGCGCGGCTCCCCACAGTTGTCTCGCAAGAACCCGCTGCAGCCGTTGTAGCCGTACGGGATGGCAAGCTCGACGGAGAGAATCCGCACCTCGAGCACGTCACCTGCTTCCGCACCCTCAACGTAGACGGGACCGGTGAGAATGTGCCCCCCAGGACCGCGGTCGGTGACCCGGTCGTAGATATCGCGGAGGGACTGTTGCACTTGGTCGGGGGAGATGCCCGCTCCCTCTAGCCTGGCAGGGCTCGAGGTAATCATTGTTTCCACGTCCACGATGTCTCCGGACGCTATCCGGAGGACCGGGGCGGCCGCAGCGTGATAATAGCCCCATGCGACGGTCTCAGGTGTCACCGGAAGCCGGTGCACGCGTCCCGAGACATCCTGTCCGGATTGCGCGATCGCAAGCTTCCCGCAGGGCACGAGTGTCAGCGAAAGGGCGAGCAGGCACGCGACTCGTTTCATGGACCAGCTCTCTCTTGAGTGAATGGCTGGACCTGCGTGCCCCCACCCTCCTTGGGAACATGCCTGTCCGACCGGGTATCATCAGGGAAGCGATAGATCGCGCGGAGGTATCATGGAGCGACATCCCACCTCCCACCCCCTCGACCGACGCCACGCCCGCTCTCCGGAAGAGCATGACACGGGCGCCCCGTTTTCGAAGAGGGAAGCCGCACTCATCAGGCGGGCCGTCGGGACCCCGGGGGCCCGCGTACAATGCCCGCGGTGCGGTTGCGAGCTTCACGCGGAGGGGCCCGTCTCGCGCGGGAAAACATCCATCTGGTGGGTGTACTGCGCCAACTGTAGAAGGCACCTGACCGTCCGCGAGCTTCCCGAAGATCACTAGGTCTGGAGGCGCGCAATCCGCTGCTGCATCGCCGGTCCTTCGGGCGCACCGTGGGAACCACGCGCCCACGTTTGTTTGCACCCCGGTCATTAGTTCGGCAGCTGGCACACAAGTGAAACGCAGCTGATTCCCGCCATCGGGCCCGATCGCTACTGTCGAATGGCCGTCATCATGATCTCCACCAAGGCATCCGGCGACATGAGCTGTGACCCAACGATCGTTAGGGTGGGTGACGGAGAGGGCATCATGTCGCGAAGCACGTTCTCCATGGCGGATGCGTGACGGATGTCCGTCACGAACGCCACAATGTCGGCGACATCCGCGAAGCTCATCTCCGCCGCTTCGAGCGTTGCCCGGATGTTTTGGAGCGTCTGACGGGTCTGGGCCTCGATGTCGCCGGGCGCGTAGCCGGTCGGGCCGCGACCCACCATCCCTGCAAGGTACAAGTTGTCACGCGTGAGTATGGCGGGCGAGTAGGGGCTGGTGGGTCGTGCCGCTCCTTCGGCCACGATGACCTGCCTGTCCCCATCCCGGACTGCCACGCACTGAATCTCCGTATTGAAGAGGGGGTTCATGAGCCCAGCCCGCACCGTCGCGCGAGCCGGAGGATCGGTGGGAAAGAACGTCGCATAGACCTGATTCATTGCCTGGAATTCACGGGGATCGTCCAGGAAGACGTTACACGATACCACATCCGCGTAATCCATCCCGGCCCCCTCCAGCACAGCGCCGATGTTCTCCAACACCTGTCGGGTCTGCGTCGCGATATCACCGCTCACCGGTTCGTACGTCTCGGGATTCCGACTCGTTGCGCCGGCGACAAAAAGAGTGTTTCCCGCCAGCATCCCCCAGTTGTACGGCAAATCCGGCGTCCTCATGCCACGAGGTGTCACCACGCTTCGCTCCACGCCCGGCCGCGCCGCCACCATGGCAACCTGCACCAACGCTCCCGGCACGGGTAAATCGGCTCGCACCGTCGCGCGGGTGGGAGGGACCTCGGGGAAATAGGTGCGGTACACGGCGTTCATCGCCTGGAAGTGCCGGGTGTCGGTGAGAAACACGTTGGACCGCACGACATGCGAGGGATTCATGCCCTCTGCACTCAGAATCGCACGAACGTTCTCCAGGGCCTGTCGGGTCTGGGCCTCGACGCCGTCCGGGAGGTCGTTGGTTCCGGGACGCAGACCGATCACGCCACCCGTGTAGAAGAAATCGCCGGATGCCGCTGCCAGCGAGTGAGCGGGTTGCCACCCCGCCCCGAGGTTGCTGTCGTTCTTGGTATCGCCGGTACCATCCAGCGCGGCGAGCCCCAGAGGGAGTGTGCCAAGCAAAAGTAGAACGGCGCGCATGTCTTTTCCTCCTCCAGGCCGCGGTGTGCCGGGGCGAAAGATTGACGCGGTGACCGACGCAGTACGGTCCGTGATCGAGGCCGGACCCGTTAGAGATTCTGTGTTGTTCGCCGGGATGGGGCTAGTGGCTGATGCCCGCGGCGTCTCAACGCAGCAAATTCAGCTGCCGCGTGAACTTGACGATGAATGCCCGGTCTTGCGGGCCGGTCGGGCTGATCGTTTGCCGCACCTCATTGTAGACGAAGAAGAGGCCGGTGCCGGCCGTATCGAGCCACCCGAACCGAATGTTGCCGGACACGTCATCATCCCGGTCGTTGTATTGGATCAGGGATTGCAGGAAGATCCGGGGCGTGAACGAGTACGCCACACGCAATCCCACCAGCGCCGTTGCGAAGCTGCCCTCCGCGAGGTCCACATCGTCATAGCCCAATCGGAGTGAGGCCGCCAACGTGGCACCCGAGCGGCCGTTGATCGATCCGGCAAAACTCTTGCGATGCCCGGAGAAGAACCCGCCGAGTGTGATGTCTCCGGATACGGAGAGTGGAGCGCTCTGATTGGTGGCGAACCGCCACCTGAACTCCGCGAAATCGTAGGTGGCGACCGGTATCAAAATACCCTCCGCGACCTCGAAGGGCTCCTTCAACCCCTCGCGAGTAACGTTCACTGCCGTCGACGAGAAAGAACCGTCCGAGAAGTCGACGGCCCAGTCCATGTGGAGATAGCGTGAGACGTTGAGACCGTCGAAGTCGAACCAGTTGCGGAAGAGGATGTGGGGCCTGAACTCCCGGATAAAGGGCACCCCCGTGGGCCGCATGTTCCGCTGCACTCGGCCGATGTACATTCGGTGGTTCTTCCGCGGAACGAAACCCACCTCGGCATTGAAGTTCTCACCCACTTCACGGTACTGGACTCCCAGATCCCAATCCCGCGTCGCATACCCCCACGTGAAGCCGATGGCGTGCTCGCGGTTGTCGAGGCCCGGCGTCTCGCTACGCGCGAAATAGGCGTCGATGTTCATGGACTCCCCGATGCCCCAGCGCCCGTCCAGCGAGTACGTGAGGTTGTAATCGTCCGTGGCATCGGTGTTGAGGCGGCTCACGACCATCGCCCCCACCCGGGACCGATTCGGCAACTCCCGCATCACCCGACCGACCGAGTAGTTGTTGGCGGAGATGGAGTGCTCCTCGACAGCTTCAGTCTGGATGGTCATCGCGCCGAGCGTGAGCCCTCCCGCCTTGCCCGTGAGCTTTCCGCCGCCCATGATGGGGACCGGCGTACCATCCTCGCCAATGCCGATCCGCCGGCTGAAAAAGAGATCCATTCCAAGGTCCGATCCCGACCTTGGGATCCCGACGGAGAAGGTGCCGGCATTTTCGAGAAAGAACGGCCGCTTTTCCGGAAAGAAGAGCGGGAAGCGCGTGAGGTTGATCTGCTGCTCGTCGACCTCGACTTGCGCGAAGTCCGTATTGTACGTGAGGTCGAGGGTAAGGCTGGGTGTGACACCGATCTTGGCATCGCCACCGATCTCCGCAGCAACGTCCGTAGAGTCCGGCGCAACCAGGTAATCCCTGTGCGCGGAGCTCAGG
>JBDHFY010000021.1:0-23208 GCA_039590195.1 Gemmatimonadota bacterium
CCGTTTCAGTAAGTCGGCGGCGAGTTCGACCTTGTCGGGCTCGACGAGGGAGTTGCCGACCTCTTTCCCCCGAGCGAGAAGGAATGTGCACGCCATCGCGCCACCGATCAGGATCTCATCGACTTTGGGCAGCAGTGCCTCGATGACATCGATTTTGCCCGACACCTTCGCTCCCCCCAAGATCGCCAGGAAGGGCCGCGCCGGATCGGCCAGAGCCGCTCCCAGGTAATCGAGTTCCTTTGCCATCAGGAATCCCGCCACCGCCGGTTTGAGCAAGGCCGCAATTGCTGCGGTGGAGGCGTGCGCCCGGTGAGCCGACCCGAATGCGTCGTTCACAAAGAAATCGCCGAGGCGGGCGAGCTTCTCGGCGAATGCAGGGTCGTTCTTTTTCTCACCAGGCCAAAACCTGACGTTCTCGAGCAAAGCGACCTCGCCGCGCTTCATCTGGCGGGTCGCCCGCCGGGCCTCCTCACTCATTGGGTCCGCAATGAAGGCCACGGGCATACCCAGGTGGGTCTCGAGGGCGGCGGCGATCGGCTGGAGTGAGAGGGCGGGATCCGGCTTATCCTTGGGCCGCCCCAGGTGGGAGGCGAGGACGACCCGACTTCCCCTCTGGCTCAGCCATTGAATGGTCGGCAGCGATGCTCTGATGCGAGTGTCGTCCCCCACCACACCCTCCCGCAGCGGGACATTGAAATCCACCCGAACGAAAGCGCGCAGCCCCTCGAGAGGTTGGTCGGCCAGCGATTCGAGTGTCTTCTTCATCAGAGCCGTTCCCCGATATACTCCACCAGATCAATGCAGCGCATGGAGTACCCCATCTCGTTGTCGTACCACGACGACACATGAACCAACGTCGCGTCAACGACGTTCGTACTCAGTGCGTCCACCGTGCTCGAGTAAGGGTCACCGATGTAGTCGCTCGAGACCAGGGGCTCGTCGCTCACGGCGAGGATACCTTTCAAGGAACCCTGGGCGGCCTCGCGGAACGCATCGTTGACTTCCTCGGTGTTTGTCTGGCGTGTCACCGCACATGTCAGGTCCACCAACGACACATCAGCAGTGGGCACGCGGAGAGCTACCCCGTCGATCTTTCCCTTGACTTCCGGGATGACCAGCGCCGTCGCCCGGGCGGCGCCGGTCGTCGTGGGAATGATGTTGGCGGCCGCCGCCCGAGCTCTGCGGAGGTCCTTATGCGGAAAATCCAGGATACGCTGATCGTTGGTGTACGAGTGAACGGTGGTCATGAACCCACGCTCGAACCCGAAACGCTCCAGGATCACTTTGACCACCGGCACCAGGCAGTTGGTCGTACATGATGCGTTGGACAGGATGTGGTGCTTCCCCGCATCATAGGATTTGTGGTTCACGCCCATCACGATGGTTAGGTCTTCCTTCTTTGCAGGCGCCGTGATCACGACCTTTTTCGCACCGCCCTTCAGGTGGGCGGCGGCCTGATCCCGTTGCCGGAAGATCCCAGTGGACTCGACCACGACATCGACGCCCAGGTCCTTCCAGGGGAGTTTCCCGGGATCGCGTTCGGCGAAAACCTTGATGCGCGTGCCGTCGACCGTCATCTCGTCTCCCCGCAGCTCAACGCTTCCGTCGTATCGGCCGTGCACCGAGTCGTATTTGAACAAATGTGTGAGGGTTTCGTTATCGGCGAGATCGTTTATCGCCACCACTTCTATGTTCTTTCCGCTCCGGCGGATTGCCCGAAGGACCAACCGTCCAATGCGGCCGAATCCGTTTATGCCAATTCGTGTGGCCATCCTCACCTCAATCGTAGAGCCGTTCCATCAACGACTGTCATACCGTGTATGCTAGGGTCCTGCTGCCCCAATCTCATAAGGCATCGCTCTCGCGAACGTCATAGCACTGATTTGCGGCCAACCCGCCGCTGCAAGTGCGTGAGCCGCGGCATCCAAGGTGGCTCCCGTCGTCATCACATCGTCGATCAGAACAGGGATGCGTGCCCTGGGAGTTGGGCCCCTGGGTGGAGGAAGATCCGACGGGCAGACATCGGAGACACCGACCAGTCCAGGAGCCCGTCCTCCGATGCGCTTCGGGGGACGGTCTGCCGCAAACGCCCCCGCCACGTTCGCCACACGAGCCTCGGGTGTCAACGCCGTCTGTGTCTTCGTCTCGCGTGTGCGCCTCAGCACCCCTTCCGCTACGGGGAGTCCCCAGCGTATCCCGAGTGATCTCGCCACCAATGCAGCCTGATTGTACCCTCGGTCTCTCAATCGTCTGCGAGCAATGGGAATCGGCATCAGCCAGCCACCAGATGGCTGCGCAACGTACTTCACGATGATGTCCGCAACGACGTCGGCGAGACTACCTGCGTTGCCGTACTTGAGATTGTGAATGATCGCCCTGGCTTCTGGACCGAGCCAAACGGCGCTGGTCACGTTGCTCAGGGCTGGCGTCCAATCCTGACAGAAGCGACACGGTCCGACAGGCGGCACGGGCTGTTGGCATCTGGGGCATCCCATGGGCACTCGGCGCGTTCGGCTCCGGCACACGGCGCAAACCAGGGCGTCGGGCTCGTTCGAGCCCACGACGGTATCACAGGCCACACAAGCATTGGGGAGAAGGAATCGCTCCAGGGAACGAAGAGCCGCCTGCCTCATCGACGCAGCTCCCGTTCAACCGCCGCCGCCATGATCTCGCGGGGAGCCTTGGTGTTTGGGAAGAAGCGCTCGAACGCGTGGGCCCCCTGAGCCACAAGCATCCTTCTCCCGTCCGCCGCCTGGAGTCCCAGCGCCCGGCAGGCCCGGCACCAGGCAGTCTCCCCCGGAGCGTATACCAGATCGAGCACCGCCGCACATCCGTGTACCCGGTCGAGGGGAATGGGGAGCGCATCATTGTTGTTGAGTCCCAGCGGCGTGGCATTGATGGCGGTGCCCACCTGTCGCCCGTCATCCACGTGGGCATCGACGCGGAGACTTTTGGCCCACGCCACGAACGTCTTAGCCCGGGAGGGACTCCGGGACCTAACCAGCACGGTGGCCGTCGTTGTACGGGCCGCTGCCACGACTGCTCGAGCGCTACCCCCGGTCCCTGCCACGAGCCACGGCCCCAGCGCATCGAGTATCGACAGGGCATCGAGCACGCCAGCCACGTCGGTGTTGTCTCCAACCAGGCGACCTCCGTCCTCATCGGGCCAGAACGTATTGACTGCCTGGAGTTCCTTGGCGAGCGGCGTCAGGCGGATCAGCAATGACGTAGCAGCCACCTTGTGGGGAACCGTGATGTTGCCGGCGATACCGGCGGCCTCGAAACCGCGCAACACGTGAGGCAACGTCTGCCGGCTCGCGCCCACGGCCACGTAGACGGCGTCCAAGCCGAGCGCAGCGATCGCCGGATTGTGCATCGCCGGTGAGAGCGAGTGTGTCACGGGCTCACCCACGACCGCCAGGACCCGAGTGCTACCGCGAATCCGATTCATCGCCCTCCGCCACAAACCGTTCCGCGGCGTCTCGGATGAGCGTCTCTAGCTCTTCAAACGTATCACGGTACACTTCGAGATCGCTGCCAAAGGGATCTGGCACCTCCGCATCGGAGCCCGATCGCCCGGCGTATTCTCCCAGGAGGAACGTCTTCCCCTCACCGCCTAGCTCGCAGGCCCGTTCCGAATGGTGTCGAGCCATGGTGAGAACCAGATCAGCTCCCTCCACGATTTCCCGCGTGAGTAAACGCGCCCGGTGGCTGGAAATGTCAACCGCTCTTTCCAGACTGACCAAATAGGCTCCTTCCGAGGCCGGAGCCCCACCAAACGCACCGGTGCCCGCGGAAGATATTTCCAGATCATCCTTGCCCCGTGAGGCGAGCTCTCGGCGCATGAGCGCTTCCGCCATCGGGCTTCTGCAGAGATTCCCCGTACAGACCAAGAGAATATGGTTCACTACACGAGAATCCTTCCGCATCTCAGAAGCTCACGATGGGTGATCGCACCCTCACGGAGGAGCGTCGGAATCGAGGTGGTGCAGTCGATCAGGGTAGATGGAGGAACGTTCGCGATGGCACCGCCGTCAAGGACGACCAGCCGCCCCGGTTCCCCCAGGTCACCCCGTACGGCTTCACCAAAGAGGTCGAGAATCGCTTCCGCGTCGGGAGCGACCGGTCCCCCGGCCCGGTTTGCAGAGGTCGAGGTGAGGGGAACACCCAATTCACTGATGAGCCGGGCTACCCCCTCGTGCGCCGTCCACCGCACGGCGATCCCCCCCTCGGATCCCCGCAGCGCGTCCGGCAACAGACCTTCCCCTCCACCAAGTACCAGCGTGAGCGGTCCCGGCCAGAACGCCTCTGCCAGCGCCGCTGCCGCAGGGGTGAACCTCAGACCCTGGTGTTGCACCATGTCCCGGCTCGATACGAGGAGCAAGAACGGTTTGTCAGGTCCACGTCCCTTGAGACGGGCCAGGGCTTCGAGGGCTGCATCTGCTGGTTTCGATCCGAGACCATAGACGGTTTCCGTCGGGTACGCGATGAGCCCGCCCTGTTCCAGGTGAGCCGCCGCTTGGGGAATGGCGCTCGTGATCTCTTCTTCCCCACGAAACGGCAGCACGGTCATAGTGTTGCCAAGGCTTCTGCGATCAGGAAGTCCTCCGGCGTGGTCACCTTGATATTGACCGGGGAGTCGAGAACGAGCGAGACCGGAAACCCGGCCTGCTCCACCATCGCGGCCTCATCCGTGGCCTCGGGACCCGCCGACTTCCAGGCCCCGTCCGCGTAAGCTCGTTGCAGGACGCTCCTAGGAAAGCCCTGCGGTGTTTGCGCCCTCCACAGGCCCGTTCGATCTACAGTTGCGTCGATCCTTGTGCCGCTGTCGTCTGCGCGCTTGAGCGTGTCACTCACCGGTATGGCGGCAATGGCGCTCGTGCCTGCGGCGACACAGTCGATGACGGCATCAACGGTGTCCAGCCGGACAAAGGGCCTGGCGGCATCGTGGACCAAGACGATCGAGCACGAGGCTGACAACGCGTCGACACCGCAGAAGACGGATATCGCTCTGGTCTCCCCACCTTCCACCAGACGAACGCGCCCACCATCGATGTCCCTCAGCCATTCCGGTGGGTCGGCCAGGATATCCCCCGGGAGTGGAGTCACGATCTCCCTCACGCGGGGATGTCGCGCGAACGGTCTCACTGCCCGAAGCAGCATCGGGACGCCGGCGATGGCCCGGAGTTGTTTGAGTCCCTGGCCACCGACTCGCTCGCCCCGGCCGCCCGCGGCAATGACCACACCTACATCACTCGGAGAGCCGCTGCCCGAGTTCGGTGACATGACTTACCGGAATGGTGCGGAAGGATGAGTTGAACTTCCCACGCGCAGACACAAAAGCCCGGCGAAAGCCGAGGCGCTCGGCCTCCACGAGGCGGCGCTCGACACCGGAAACGGGACGCACCTCGCCACCCAATCCCACCTCACCCAGGAACAGCGCGTCGAACGGTGCCGGCCGGTCGTGTACACTGGAGAGCAGGGCGGCCACGACGGCCAGATCCGATCCCCGCTCGGCGAGCCGAACACCGTTGGTCACATTCACGAACACATCGAGGTCGTGAAATCCAATCCCCGCCCTCCGTTCGATCACGGCCAGCAACACCGCCAGGCGCCGATGATCGAGACCGCTGGCGACGCGTTGAGGTGTACCGAACGCCGTCTTCGCAGCCAGGGCTTGAATCTCGACCAGCACGGCCCGCGTTCCCTCCATGAGTGCGGTGACCGCGGAGCCCGCGGTCTGCTCCTCCCGCCCTGACAGAAATGCAGCCGACGGATTGGCCACCGGTCTCAGGCCGGATGCCGTCATTTCAAAGATGGCGACCTCGTCTACCGACCCAAATCGGTTCTTTACCGCTCGCAAGATGCGGAAGTCGTTGCTCGCTTCGCCTTCGAAATAGAGGACAGTATCAACCACATGTTCGAGCGTCTTCGGTCCGGCGATTCCGCCGCCCCGGGTGACGTGTCCGACGAGAAGCACTGCCGCACCCGACTCTTTGGCGAATCGCATGAGTCGTGCCGCACACTCGCGCACCTGTCCCACATTGCCGGGCGCGCCCTCCAGATCGTCGGTATAGGTGGTCTGGATGGAGTCCACAACCACCACGCGCGCACCAACAGCCGCTGCACGGCTTGCGATAGACTCGACACGCACTTCTGGTAACACATGTACGCCTCCCGCATCCTCTTCTAATCGGTCAGCACGGAGTCGGACCTGGTCGACCGATTCCTCCCCCGCCGCGTACAGTGTCGTGATCCCACCGGCCTCTATTCGTGCCGCGCACTGTAGCAGGAGCGTCGACTTGCCGATCCCCGGCTCGCCTCCGATCAAGATCACTGATCCCGGCACGATGCCGCCGCCCAGGACGTAATCGAGTTCGACGAGGTCGGTTGGGATGCGGGTGGGGCGCTCGGAAGCCAGCGAGGCGAGGCGGACCGGTTCCACATCGCCTGGGGTGGAGCCGGCGGAGCGAAACCGCTCTAACGGTCGACCGGCCGGGTACGCCGTCACCTCCTCGACGAGCGTGTTCCACGTGCCACAGCCATCACAGCGACCAGCCCACTTCGGCTGCTCGTCACCACACTCGGTGCAGCGGTACACCGACCGTCGCTTAGAAGACATCCTCCTCGTCAGGCTGCTGAGGCGTGAAGCTGTCGAACCGTGTGCACTGTTTGTTGAACGTGAGCTTGATGGTACCCGTTGGGCCGTTACGGTGCTTGGCGAGGATGAGTTCGGCCATTCCCTCCTGCCCCTCGGGATCCTTTTCAAGTAGATGCGCGTACATCTCGGCCCGGTAGAGAAACAGGACGATATCAGCATCTTGCTCGATGGCCCCGGAGTCCCGCAGGTCAGACAACATCGGTCGGCGGTCCCCGCCGCGCAGTTCCGGGGCGCGAGATAGCTGGGACAGGGCGATCACCGGAATCCGAAGCTCACGAGCGAGCGCCTTGAGCGAGCGCGAGATGAAGCTGATCTCCGCCTGCCGGCTTTCGGCGTCCGCCGGGCCGCGTAGCAGTTGCATATAGTCGATGATGATCAGGCCCGTGTCGTGTTCGGCCTTGAGTCGGCGCGCCTTCGATCGTAACTCGAGCAGCGAGAGCGCCGGCGTATCGTCGATCCAGATCTTCGCACCACCCAGGCGGCCGGCCGCGCCGGACAGCCGTGGGAAGTCGTCGTCGCGAAGCCCTCCCGTTCGCAAGCGTTGCAGATCGACGAAGCTCTCCGACGCCAGAAGTCGCTCGACCAGTTGCTCCCGGGACATCTCCAATGAGAAGACCACCACCGGCACCTGCCCGTCGATCGCCGCATTGGCAGCGACGTCGAGACAAAACGACGTCTTTCCCATGGACGGACGGGCCGCCACGATAATGAGGTCGTTCGCCTGAAAGCCGTTGGTCATCTTCTCCAAATCTTTGAATCCGCTCGGAACGCCACTCATCGATTCATCGCCGCGATGGCGCGCCTCTATGCGCTCCATCGCATCCCACATGAGTTCCTTGATGCGGACGACTTCCTGCGTTCCCCGTTGGAAGGCTACCTCGAACACCTTCTCTTCGGCGCGATCGAGGAGTGCTCCCACGTCCTGCCGGCCCTCGAACGCCG
The DNA here is from genome assembly GCA_039590195.1 of Gemmatimonadota bacterium. Taxonomy (GTDB): domain Bacteria; phylum Gemmatimonadota; class Gemmatimonadetes; order Gemmatimonadales; family GWC2-71-9; genus JBDHDY01. The sequence continues at coordinate 7,604 of JBDHFY010000021.1, forward strand.
TTTGAACGATCTGTGTCCCCACGTCGATCAGACGCCGCAGCAGGGCCTTCTCCTTGACGATGCGGCAGTGATACTCGATGTTGGCGGCCGTCGGCACTACGTCCAACAGCACCGCGACATAGTCGATGCCGCCCACGGCATCGAGATCTCCCCTTCGAGCCAATTCGTCCCGCAGGACCACGGGGTCCAGCACATCGCCCTTTTCCACCAGCGACGACATCGCACGGAACAGTCGGCGGTGCGCTTCTTTGTAGAAGGCATCATCCACCAACATTTCCGTGGCCTTCAAACCGGCGTCGGCAGAAAGCAGCATCGCCCCGAGCACGGCTTGTTCGGCGTCTGGACTCCAGGGCGTCTCGTGGCCCGCTGGCGCGTCAGCGCTCGCCGGCAAGGAGGCGTCGTGCGATACGGACGTCATCCCAGGTTGGCTTCTTCCAATGAGGATTGCGAAGCAACGCGGCCGGGTGGTACGTGACTACCACGGGAATGCCGCGAAATCGATGAACTTTGTTTCGTAAGGAGCCGAGCGACCCCCGCGTCTCGAGGAGAGAACACGCCGCCGTGGCTCCCACAGCGAGAATCACTGTGGGCGAGATGGCCTGGATCTGTCGGTGCAGGTACGGCAGGCACGACGCGATCTCGTCCCGCTCGGGATTGCGATTCTCCGGGGGACGGCACTTGACGATGTTGCCGATGAACACGGACTCCCGGGGACAGTCGATTGCCTTGAGGATATCGGTCAGGAGTTGGCCGGCCCGACCGACGAACGGACGTCCCGTCTCGTCCTCAACTGCACCGGGACCCTCGCCGATTACCATCAACGCGGCGTCTGACGGGCCCTCACCGGGCACGGCGTTCGTGCGTTCGTTGCACAGTCCGCACAGCGTACACCCGCGAATGACTTCAGCCAACCCTTCCACCGTCTTCCCAGCCAGGGGGTCGCCGGTGAAGAGATCGGTGGCCGGCACCGGCACCTCGATGCCTGGAGGCGGAATCTCAGGAGCCCCTTTGAGCCACTTCGGCCCATCGTTGGCAGCGGTAGCCGACTGGGTCGCTGAGCCACTCCCGCTCGCCGGTGACGGCGGGCCGGGCCGGCCAGCATCCCCGGGCGGGGTTCCCGAATGCGCGGACGCAACCGCTTTCGGCACGAGGTCGGCAGGTCTCACCATGTCGTCGACGTTGAGGACGAGACTGTGCTCACCAAGGGCCTCCTGTTGGCGCAGATACCGGCGGAACAGACGGTAGGGATCCGTCATGCAAGGGCCTCCACGGCATCGAGGATGCGTTCCGCGACTTCCGCTTTGGGAAGAATGGGCAGCTCGGTCAGGGAATCGGCGCCCACGAGCGTGACGCGGTTGGTCTCCTCCTCGAACCCGGCCCCCGGTTCATTGGCCATGTTGAGCACGATCAGATCGAGTCCTTTACGCATGAGCTTGTCCCGCGCGTTCTCGACTCCGTCTGAGGTCTCCAGGGCAAAGCCGATCGCCAGGCAGCCCTCCGTACGCAGATGCTTCGTGCTTTCCAGAACGTCCACAGTCGGCTCTAGTCGGAGGTCGACCGCGCCGTCGGCCCGTTTGATCTTCCCGGTCGCCGCGCTTGGAACACGGAAATCGGCGGGTGCGGCGGCCATGACGACCACCTCCGCCGAATGCACCTGTTTCGCCATCGCTCCACGAAGATCCTCGGTGGATTCGACCGTTACGACATCCACGCCGAACGGTGGTTCGAGGCTGGTGGGACCGGTGATCAGCGTCACCTCGGCCCCACGTCCAAAGGCAGCTGTGGCAAGGGCGAAGCCCATCCGGCCACTCGAGCGATTGGTCACCACGCGCACGGGGTCGAGGCTCTCGCGAGTCGGTCCTGCTGTGACGAGCACGCGTTTCCCGGCAAGGGGCCCCTTTGCTCCACGGATCATGCGTGCCGCGATGGCGATGATCTTCTCGGGCTCGCTCATCCGGCCAGGCCTGCCGCTGGGTCCCTCCGCCAACGGTCCCACCTCGGGACCGACAACAGCCCATCCCCGCTGCATGAGCCCAGCCAGATTCGCCTGCGTGGCGGGATGCGCGTACATCCGGTCGTTCATGGCCGGGGCCAGTAGCACGGGGACCGTCGCCGCCAGCAGCAACGCCGTGAGAAGATCGTCAGCGAGTCCCTGTGCGGCCCGGGCGATCAAGTGCGCCGTAGCGGGAGCGACGACGATGAGGTCAGTATCCTGCCCGAGGGAGAGGTGTGCAAGGGCCGCGTCGCGATCCCAGAGCGATGTGGCCACCGGACGACCGGTCAGAGCCTCAAAGGTGACCGGCCGGATGAACTGGCCGGCAGACGCTGTGAGCACGACATCGACAGCGGCGCCCATTTCCGTCAGGCGCCGGGCGACCGTGCACGTTTTATAGCATGCGATTCCGCCCGACACGCCGAGGACGACGCGTCGGCCGGTCAAGGTCATAACTCCGGGCGCCGGCGTCGCACCAGCCGGTAGGTGAGGTGACCTCCCGATAGTTCCTCCAGGGCCCTCGTCGTCAACTTCTTTTGCTGCTCCGCCAGATCGCGTGGAAACTCGTTGACGAAGCGAGCAAACTTAGCCGCGACGAGAACGCCAAGGTATTTGTTACCGGCGTGTTGGGCGATCTCCGTGGGAGTGATTATCTGCATTCCTTGTGCTCCTACTGGTGGGCGATTCGGCCGGCTCTCTCGGCCAGATCCGCGCGTAAACCCCTGAGCAATACTTCAGTCCCCACTTCATCACCCGGGCGACTCTCTCCGGTATCGATGATACGAGCCACATCCGTCACGGCCCGTTCGAGCTCGTCGTTCACCACGAGGTGCTCGTACTCGGTTGCCTCAGCGAGCTCCTCTACCGCACGCCTCATGCGAGCCGCCAGCACATCTGAGGGCTCAGACCTTCGCGCACTCAGCCGCTCCAAGAGGGCCTCCACCGATGGAGGCAAGATAAAAATACTCACAACCCCTGCAATCCGCTCCCGCACCGTGCGTGCTCCCTGCACCTCGATGTCGAGCAGGACGTGTCGGCCCGAGGTGAGCACGCGGTCTACTTCCGCCACCAGGGTCCCGTACCACTCCCCATTGTAGTCGGCCCACTCGAGGAACTCCTTGGCGTCGATGCGGCGCTGGAATTCCTCCCTCGATAGGAAAAAGTAATCGACGCCGTCTCGTTCCGACGATCGAGGAGGCCTTGTGGTCGCTGAGATACTGAAGTCCATGTCCTCCCTCGTCGCCAGCTTCCTGGCGATCGTCGTCTTGCCGACACCAGATGGCGCAGAGAGGATGACTACCGTGGCAGTCATTCGACGTTTTCAGCTTGCTCGCGAAACTTCTCCAGCTCGCCTTTCATGGCAATCACCGCGTGGGCGATGGGGGCGTCGTTGGCCTTGGACCCGATCGTGTTCATCTCGCGCAACATTTCCTGGGCGAGAAACCCCAGGCGCTTTCCCACGGGAGCCTCGTCGGCGATCCCCTCACGGGCCGCCGAGAGGTGCGCCCGGAGCCGAACGATTTCCTCGGTTGTGTCCAGCTTCTCGGCCAGCAGCGCGATCTCCTGAGCCAAGCGGTCTTCGTTCAGCTCCCTCCCGTCCATCAGTTCAGCCACTACCCTCTTCAGTCGATCGCGCTCGGCAGATAGGCGTTCCGGCGCCCGCTCTTCCACTGCTCGCAACTGCACCTCAATCCTCGAAAGCCGCAGTTCGAGCTCTCGCCCAAGCACCTCCCCTTCGGCAGCCCGGGAGGCCAGGAGGGGCTCCATCGCTGCGGATACAACGGCCTCGACCTCGGACCACTCGATTACGCCACTCTCGCGCGCGACCAGATTCAGTACCTCTGGTCGGCTTGCGATGAAGCCCACGTCGACCTCACCGTCGAGATCGAGGGTCGTCATCAGCTCCTCCATCGCGGTCAACACGTCTCTGGCCCGGTCCACATCCACCCGAATCCGGGATTCCCGCAGAGGATCTTCCGTCCAGCGCGCCGCGAGCGTTACGTGCCCCCGATCGATAGGCCCTCGCAGCCGCTCCCGGAGCTGGCCCTCGACCTCTTTCAGGATCCCAGGGACCTTGATCTGTGCGTTAAAGTGTCGGTGGTTGACCGTCCGGATCTCGACCTGCAGGCGCCCGCCCGCGACCGAGCCGTCCGCCACACCAAAACCGGTCATCGATCTGGTCACGGGACCGCGAACCTCGATATCAACGGGAAGGGCGAAAGGTACGGGGTGCTGCATTGCCCGACAACTGTGCGGGACCGGTCCCACGCCACCACATCCCCTCCTGGCGGACCCGCCACCGCTCCCCCCATCTCCCAGGCGGACAGGCGGACCCGAGATTCCCCCTCCAACCCCAAAGCTAATAGCCAACGGCTAGCAGCTAATTCGCGAATTCCCACTTTACGCCGAACGTCTGTGCGTTTCTCGGATAGGGCAGGAGCGGCACGTATTGGGCCTGGACGTTGCGGGCGTTTCGAAGGTTCCAAAACGCCACGAAACCCACGAGCTCGAACTGGATGAAGAACTCGTGAAAGGTGACGCCCGGGAGCAGAACGGGATCGCCGAATTCATCGACACCGGCAGTGCCGCGACTCCAGTACTCGATGCCGTATCGGAGCATCAGGTCAAAGGCGCCGCTCCGGAAAGTGCGCCAGAACTTAGACCGCAACGTTAGCGCGGCGCGCCCATGTTGAGGTGGTTGGAGATCGGCCGGGGTCGTTCGAGGGTGCGCGTACCAAGCGTCCAGAACCAGGGCTCGCACGGGTTCGATCCGGAGATCCGCCATCACGTAGTCCGCTGCCTCCGACGCCCCAAATTCGGGAATGGCAGGATAGTCCGGCGGCGCCAGTGGCAGGAACGCGTCACGCTGCACGAACCCCACGTGCCCTCCCAACCGTCGCGTTTCCAGTCCGACCCGGACGGACCGATCGATTACCGACTGTGCCGAGTCCTCTGCAATCGTCGGAGCCTGCAACACATCCGCCGAGTTGACCTGCCCCACAATGGAGAACGGCCCGCGATAGAGGCCGACCGACGCTCCCACCGCGTGCGCGCTCCGGTCACCGCTGTGCCCCATGGACCGCCCGTAACCCGACAGCACCAAACCGCTGAGGGGAATCCATCCGACTCGCGCCTCGGCCTCGTCTCTGCTTCTCTGATCTCCCACACGTCCCCGCAGTTCCGCACTCCAGCTGGGACGAGCGTACCGTACTTCGGCAAACGCTTGGCGCAGGCGTTGCTCACCGACGATTGAGTCTCCGGTCCACGCCGTCGATCCCAGCCCTGCCTCGAAGCGGAGGCCCATGCGATCCTCTCGAGTACCGGCAAAAAATCTGAACAGGATGTCGGTGCGCGCTCCGTCTCGCTCGGGAACGCCTTCGGGAATCCCCTCACCGGGACGCAAGTCCCGTTCGTGTCGCTGCCGTCGAAGTTGGTAGGAAGCGCCGTAGCGGGGGCTCGGCACCCATTCGAACTTCGCCCACATGTCGAGGGTTTGATCGTTCCGATTGGAATTCGGCTCGCCCTCCGATCCGATGAAATCGCCCACGAGGTTCAATCCCAACCCTGATGGCCACCGCCGCTGGAACAGGCCCATGAACTCGGCCGAACTGAAGGCGCCCGACATTATGCGGAACGTCGACCGCGTCTCTATTCTGCTGTGTCTTTCCGAGACCAAATACACGCGAAGCTTGGCCGGCAGGACCTCGACATCAACCCGCTGCAGATAGCTCAGCGAAACCCGGCCGACGTCCATGTACACGGAGTCTCCCGAAACGGGGTACATCGGAAAACCGTCCCAATAGACCTCGACACCCGCCGGGCCCCGGCCCGCGTACATGATGAACTCGGGTTGACCCAGAAAACCACCACGGGCGACATACACTCCGGGGATCGAGCCCAGCAGATCTGCCAGCGTGATCGCGCTGGACCACAGCATGGAGTCGCGAGTGAACACGTAACGCGTCCCCGGCGGTAGTGGACCCGTCGGCACTTCGCTCTCGTAGGTTGCCAGTGATGGAGGCGGGGCGGAATCCACCAGTGCTTGAGCCGCCGCAGCTCGAGCAGAGTCCTGGGCGCTCGGGATCGTGTCCTGCTGCATACCTGCGCTGGAGGGATGTGGTCGAAGCAGCTGCATCAAGAGCACGCAGGCCAACACCCGACAAGCGAATCTCACCCAGCAGCGCGCCCTAAGATGAATTGACTGAACAAGCGGACCCCTATGCCGGTTGGCCCCTTGCCAAGACCGGGGCGGTCCCGATCGGTGTAGGCGGTCCCCGCGATGTCGAGATGCGCCCATGGATGTTCATCGGCGAACTCGCGAAGAAACCACCCAGCAGTGATGGAGCCGGCCGGACGACCACCCGTGTTCTTCACGTCCGCAATGTCGGACTTGATCTGAGGCCGGTATTCATCCCAGAGCGGCAGCGGCCAACACCGTTCTCCCGCCAGTTCACCCGCATCTCGGAGTTCTTCGACGAGGGCATCGTCATTGCCCATCACCCCAACCGCATGATGGCCTAGGGCGATGACAACGGCACCGGTCAGCGTGGCGATATTGACGATACAGACTGGCTTGAACCGTCGGGCATAGGACAGCGCGTCACAGAGGATGAGTCGTCCTTCTGCGTCGGTGTTGATGATCTCAACGGTCTTGCCCAGGTGAGTCTTGACGACATCGCCAGGCTTGACGGCAGTCCCGGACGGCATGTTGTCTGTGGCGGGGATCAATCCCACCACATTGACTTTTGGCTTGAGGGTCCCGAGCACCTCGAACGTCCCCAGCACGGCCGCAGCACCCGACATATCAAACTTCATCTCTTCCATGTTGAGGGCAGGCTTCAGAGAAATGCCCCCGGTATCGAACGTCACGCCCTTGCCTACCAGGCAGATTGGCGCCCCGCGTTTCCCGCTGTCGTACTCTAGGGTAATGAAGCGCGGTTCCTGGGCGGCACCCTGGGCAACGGCTAGCAGTGCTCTCATGCCGGCCTGCTCCATCCGCGCCCGGTTCATCACCGTGACCTTCATCCCGTGACGCCTTGCCAGTTTGCGGGCTTCGCTCGCCAGATGATTCGGGGTGCATACGTTGCTCGGGAGCATCTGCAGGTCGCGGGCCAGCCGCTGCCCTGCCGCGATCGCATCTCCAACGTGGCGGCCCTTGCTCATCTCGTTTTGGTTACCGTGGCTGCCGATCACGGTCACCGACTTGAGAGCGGTTGTGTTCTTCTTTTCGGTCCGAAGATCGTCGAAGAACCAAGCTCCCTGGCCCGTACCCTCGACGGCCAGCTGTCCGATCTGGCCGGGCGTCACGTCCTTCACGTATTCCGGTGCCACATGGAATGCCATGGCCTCGACGCCGTTGGCGATGGCTATTCGCCCGGCGACGGCTGCGGCGCGGCGAACCGCGCCTGGCCCCATCTCTTTTTGCTCTCCGAGTCCGACGAGCAGAATACGGTGCGGTCCCTCGGACGGATAGAAGAGCGCGGTCTGGTCCCTTTCGCCGGTGAAATCACCACTTTCGAACGCACGTGTCATGGCACCACCGGCCGTACGGTCGACAGTCTCGAGAGAGCGCGGCAACTTGCGGTCTTCCATGCCGCCTACGGCGACAGCCAGGAGATCGGCTTTCGACCGCTCGAGCGCAACCGTGCGAGCCGTACTCTTCATTCGCAAGTCAGCCTAAGGAAAGTTGGACCACGGCTTCGGCAGATATCGAGGTCGCGGCCGGGGAACCGCGAGCGCCCCTCGCCGCCTCGAGACTACCACATCCAGCCGGACTGTGCGCCCACGGCGTTACATGACTCCGCTCGCGCAGGGCCCGGCGAGGCCCGTGAGTGCGCCTAAGGTTAGTCACGGTGCCGCCCCGCGGGCAAGTTAACGGCCCGGCCGTGCGGCCCATCGGTAGGCGCCGTGCGGATCGGCTGCTCGCATCTGAAACGCCCAGCCGCCGTCGAGGTCGGCGACCTTGAGCAGGATCTGGTTCCATCCCCCGCGGAGTCGTACCGTCACCTCGAGATCGTCGGCGACGGAGATGTGGCGTCCCTGCCGCTCAGACACGCGTTGTCCGTTCACCCACAGCACATGCGCGTCGTCGGCCCCGAAGAGGAGACGCACTTCCCCGTCGGTCGGCGAAAACAGAAACGTTTGGGCGTACGCCGCCACCCAGTCGTTCGGTGTGAAGTGAGGATTCAAACGAACCTGTCCATCGGGGCTGATCCCCACCCGGCGCCACGAGGCGGTTCCACTCGGGGCTTGGTGTGTCCTTCCCAAATCGGTGTCCCGCTCCGGCCCGAAAACGCTATCGACGGCCGGGCTGTACTCGGAGCCCAGAACCTGTGGATTGGCAAACGGGCCAATGATGTTCCATTCGTCCGCCCACTCGCGCACCGGTTGGAGGTAGATCGCCGCGGGAAGGGGAAGTGTCGGTCCGTGGACCTCGACTCGCATCTTGCCCACGACGGATTCCACGCCCAAGGATATTGGTTCGAGCACCGTGTTTGGCTCTGGAGCCTGAGCGTCAATTGGTCGTGAGTCCCCGCCTTGCAGCCGCATCAACCCCTGCCCCGCTTCAGGGTTCCCCGAGGGATACACGACGACCTCGTACCGGTCAGGATGCGGGACGGCCACCTGGATCACGCGTACGGCGGTGGCCGAGTCCACCGAGAACGCTGAGGCAAGAACGGCACTCGGAGGGATCTTCACTCCGAGGATCCGTCGCTCCTCGGGTGCAGGCATTGGCGGGAGGGGTGCGTGCGGCTCCACTTGATACCAGAACGCCGTGGTGGCGTAATCGGCCACCTCCAGATTGGCATGCCCGTGCTCCAGATCCACGCGGATCGAATCACGAAACGGAATCGGATCCGGAAGGTGCCATCGGTAGGCCGCGACGCGCCCCAACGAGTCGTCCTTGAGAATCAGCCCGTGAAACGGGGTCGCGAATTCTCCTGCCTCGAAGTACCATCCGCCGTTGAAGTAATCCTCCGTTCCCGTACCCCACCCACGCACCTCGCCGTCCACCGTGAAGCGTTCGTCGCCCTCCAGGTACCAGAGTCGCCCCGCATAACTCTCCGCGTTCAAAGTGAGGCCGACGAAGTGTCCCCTGCCCCGCGCATCAACCACCACGTGAGGTTCCGGTCGGTCCGTGCGACGCGTGCGGTGCCACGCGGCGTGGAAGGTGCGTGTATCCGACGGCAACCGCTCAACTCGTGCCACACCGATATTGAAGTAGAACGCATCGATCGCTATACCGGTGCCGTTGTCCACGACGATGCGGGCCCGTCTCCTGAATGGCATCGGGAGATAGCAGTAGAACCCGCCGCTCGAGACACCCATGGGCAGCGCGGCGTAGTGCCGCCTATCGAACCCGTTGCCGAAGAAATCCCCCAGCGGAGCTTGGACCGAAGGATCGACCTCGTCATCCCAATACATGCGCAGTGCGATTCGGCGGAGATAGTGAGGATCCCGGCTCGAGACGGTCAGCCAGAGGCGCTGGACGACACCCGCACCCTGCACGTCGAGAAGCACGGCGCTGTCGCCGGGCGGAATCTCCAGACGATCACGGTTGCCACCCGTGGTGTCGTTGGAGGAGGCTTGCAAGAACTCACCGCCCGGCTCGGTGAGCAGGTAATTGAACGGCCCCGGCGGGAGTTCGGAGTTACCGCAGGCGAATAGGAATGCGACCAAGAGGATGGGGATTCGCGGATTCACACGCACAGTGTCGCGTCTACCGGTGACCGGGTCAAGGAGCTTCCGGGCGCCGAGCCGCGGTGACTCCCGTATTTGATCCAGTGCGCCCCTCGCCACCACCCTGTTTGAGGGATATGCTTACCACATGACTGGGAACAAGGGTCCGATCACCGTCATTACATCGCTGTCTGAGGAGCGCAACCGCTGGAAGGCCATGGCGTTCGCGTGGAAGTCGGTGGCGAGTCAAGCCATGACCCCCTGCGTGGAGTGCGGCACCCCGGCGCTGTGGTGGAGCCCCGGGGCGAACACGTATTGGTGTGGGACGCATCGTGACTTATGCACCGACGGAGTCGAAAAGGCTCCGTGGCACGAGGAGCTCAAACAGGCGTTGAAGCTGGAAGACGACGAGTAAACAGTTGTCAGGGGCCCGGCACGCCACGCCCCTACGGCCGCCCGACTGGTCACCGCCGACTGCGAAAGCTCTCCCACAAGCGGGTGTGCCTGCTCTCCACCGATACCTCGTTCCCACCGATGAACACCCGCTCGACGTTTGTGACGATCTGCAAGGGGTCGCCGTCGGTAACGATGAGATCCGCCCGCTTGCCGACTTCGATACTCCCCGCCTCATCTCCCAATCCCAGGATCTCTGCAGCATTCAATGTGACCGTCTGCAACGCAGCATCTTTCGGCAAGCCAAATGCGACTGCACGTGCGGCGTGGTAGGGGAGGTTGCGGACGTTCGGTCCTTCCTCACCGCGGGTCATGGATGTACTGAACGCCACCTTGACCCCAGCAGCGTAAAGCACCGCGGCGTTTTCCCACCCGGCAGAGACCGCGTCACTTCGGCTCAGCGTGGGAATCAACGTGGAGCCGACGACGACGGGGATCCGACGCTGGGCGAGCTCGCCCGCCACCCGGAACGCTTGATCCCCTCCCACGACGACCGGCCGTACGTCGGGAAACTCGTCCAAAAAGAGCAACAGCGTCCGGATCTGGCGTTCCGTCCGCGCAGTGAAGAACGTGGGCACCTGACCCGTGATCGCCGGGGCCATCGCGCCAAGGAGCACATCATCCCGCCCCCAAACGTTCGCCTCGAATGGCGCGGTGGGGTCGTCGCTCGAAATCTCTCCCGCGGCAAACTGCACCGAACGCTCGAAGAGCTCCACGAGCTCCTCTAAGCGCTCTCCCCGGAGCTCAGGGTCGTCCCACTCCTGTCCGGCCGGCGTCGGGAAATCCACCACGAGCGCCGCCCGTGAAGCGATGGCCATGCGCTCCGGCGTGTCACCGTCGAGCTGAATGACGGAGCCCATGCCACGCACCACCCCACTCGTCGGCGCGCTCATGACCGTTGTGATCCCGTTCGCCCGCGTCACCTCGATCTCAGCGCTGTGTGGATGTACGCTCGAGAGGGCTCGCATGTGGGGATTGTACCGGCCCACCTCACGGTCATCGCGGCTGGCCGCCACCTGTCCGATCTCGATCATGCCGACCTGGGTGAGCGGATCAATCATCCCCGGATACACGTGTTTGCCGTCGAGCCGAATGACCTGGGTCCCGGCTGGGATGTCGACGCTCGTACGTGAACCCACTGCGGCAATCCTGCCGTCCGACACGACCACGACGCCGTCGGAAATGGATGCGGTAGAGACCGGGTGCACGGTGGCGCCGATCAGGGCCATCGTCGCGCCTTGGCGCGTTACCGCTCCGAGATCGAGCCCTACGGGGAGTACGTACCAGCGCTCGGGCTCCGGATCGTATCCGCCACTGATCTGATCCGGAATGGGATCGACGACCGGCACGGAGCGGAAGGGTTCACCGCGGGTCTCATCCTCGGCGTTCAGGTCGTAATAGACGATCCCATCCACGATCGTCTTTTCGATACGGGAGTAGGTGTCAAACGGATCGCCGTTCAGCAAAACGATGTCTGCTTGCTTGCCGACCTCGATCGTGCCCACCTGGTCCTCAATGTGGAGCTGCCGTGCCGGATTGATCGTCAGCATGCGGAGCGCCTCTTCCTTTGAGACAGCGCCGTACTTCACCGGCTTCATCATCTCGTAGACGAGTGTCGTTTGGAGGTACGGGAGATCGGAGTTCAGACTGGTCAACACGCCGTGCCGTTGCATGATGGCGGCGTTGTACGGTATGGCGTCGTAGGCTTCGAGCTTGTACGCCCACCAATCGGCAAACGTCGACGCGCCAGCGCCGTGCTCCGCCAGCTCATCCGCTACCTTGTATCCCTCGAGCACGTGCGTGAAGGTGTCGATCCTGAAGCCGAATCGCTCTGCCACGCGCATCAACATCACGATCTCATCGCTCCGATACGAGTGAGCGTGGACGCGGAGCCGGCCCTCCATGATGTCGACGAGGGCTTCGAGCCGGAGATCGCGCCGAGGCGGCATGCGCTGCCCCCGAGGATCGGCGTCGTATTGATCCCAGGCTCTCTTGTATTCCTGCGCCGCCGTGAACGCCTGGACATACAACGCCTCGACGCCCGCGCGGGACTCCGGATAGCGACGGGTACGCCCCCGACCGAACCCACCCTGGGCTGCCTTCCGCGTCACGTTTTCGCCCAGCGCAAACTTCACAACCCTTGGCGCTTCCTCGACCAAGAGTTGCTCCGGCCGTTCCATGCCCCAGCGCATCTTGATGATGGCACCTTGCCCTCCAATCGGATTCGAGCTTCCGTGGAGAATGAGCGCGGTCGTTACACCACCAGATAACGCCCGATAGATGCTGAAGTCCTCGGGGTTGAGCGCGTCGAGCACGCTCACCTCGGGAACGATCGGTGCTGTACCCTCATTGCCGCCCCGATCGATGGCCGTATGAGAGTGTTCGTCGACAATCCCGGGCATTGCGGTGAGACCGGTGCCGTCGATGACGGTCACGTTCCGCGATGGCGAGATGTCACGCCCAATCTCCCGGATGACACCGTCCCGAATGCTGATCGAGACGTTCTCCAATACCTCACCCGTCGCCGTCCAAACCGAATCCAGATTGCGGATGAACAGGTCACCCCGGGGAGCATCGATGCTTCCCGCTTCGGCCTGCACGGCGAAGGGCTGTTGGGCCGCTGCCGGCGATGCCAACAGCACCAGGCTACCTGCAAGGATCACAGCGCTGAGCTTTGTCATGGATTGTTCCCTTCCCCCGGTCCGCTGACCTTCTTGGCCGTCCAATTCATCGTCGAGTCACCGAACCCTACCGCCGTTCCCGAGGCGCTTTCCGCCTCCGCGCTCCCGGAAAACTCCATCTCGACGCTCTGGCCGCCGAATTGAAGGACGAGCGTGAAGCTCACGTTGTTGCCTGATACAATCCCGTCTTGAATCTGTCCCGCTCCAAAATCCGTCTGTGAGGTTCCCGAAAACGACGCGCCTGATTGTCGCAGGGTCACCATCGACGTGAACGTTCCTTGCTCGCTCACCGTCGTCATTTCCCAGGAACCCGAAAGATCCACGAGCGGCGCTTCCCCACCTCCACCGCCCACCGGGGCCCCTTCTTCCAGCGCACCCTCTACGAACGTGTAAACGACCCTCGTCTCTTCCTCAAAGAGCGGTCCTGAGGTCACGATGAAGGTGGCGGCCATACCTTGTTCTATTCGTAGCAAGTGCGACAGTCCGAGCAGCTCCGCCGGCGTCGTCGTGACGGCGCGGAGCGCTCTGTCCTCGGGCAGACCGTATTCGATCGCTTTGCGCACTCCCTCGAGCAGATCGTCTCTCCCTCCACTCGTCAGTGCGAACGCCACACCCGCTTCGGCGAGCCGGGCGGCATTTGCGTAGAGGTTTTCCAATCTCTCTTTTTCTCGAAGCGCTTCGGGATCGAGCTGGGGTTCCTCCCGTTGGACAGACGAATCCTCTTCGGCCTCGGCCGGACTCCATCGCTGCGGACGAGGAAAATCTGTCGAGACGAGCACCGGGACCTCTCGAGCGCGCAACTCGTCTGCGAGCTTCCACGCCTCGTCACCGCCCACGATGATCGGCCGAAAGCTGTATTCCTCTGCCAGGCCCATGACTCGATGGATATCCCGCGCCAGGTCCGCTTCAAAGAACACCGGGACGTTACCCGACATGACGCCCTGGAGCACTGCGTAGTCGGGATCCCACGGGGGAGCCGTGAGTTGCCGAGGATCACGTGAGTACTCGGCGAGGAGCACACTGTGGCGCCGTGCATCCTCGAAACTCTGGCGCATGAAGGCGATGATGCCCATGAGGGTACCGGGGTATGCCCCCTGTCCCCCGTGAAACGCCATGACCACTCCAAGGTCCGGGCTCAGCACGAGTTCGGCGCCGGCAGCATTCTTACGCAGCAGCACGGTCGCCCCACGACCCGGCATGAGCGCATTCGAGGGGTGCACCGCCGCCGCCACGATTCCGTTGTTGCGCTGGGTCTTGAGATCGTCGCCGTCGACTGTGAGATGCTCTGCGACTCTGCGGTGTGGCTGGAAGCCTTGACGCCGTCGCGGCGGATCCCACGAGAGCACCTCGTCGCCGGCTTCGGACTCGGGGAACTCGAACTCGACGCCGCCTTGGGCGTCGATCAAGCCTGGGTAGACCATCAGAGAATCACCCTCGAGGACTTTTGCGCCCGGAGGAATCTCGACACCTGCACCCATCGCCTCGAGGAACGCACCGCGAATCACGATGTTCACATCCGAAATCTGACTCCCATCGGCCTGCACCACCGTTACACCTGTAAGCGCATAGGCTGCGGGGGGCGGCGGGGCCGTAAACTGGGCGGTGACCCCCGTCGGCCGGAGCGTGATCACAGCAAGCGCTCCCAACACAGCGGAGGTCCTGGCGGAACACCGTTGAATCATTTGTCGCGTTGTCCTGTGTGGAGGTTGACCTGTTCTCAGCAAGGAACCGCGGTAAGCTTCCCACGGCGCTCGGGCTACGTCAAGGCCGGCATGCCCGATTGCATCTTCAGAGGCGAGGATCACCCCGAGGCGCGAGCGACACGTGCAGATGGTCTGCCGTTCCCACGTGCCTGAGCGTGCGGAAGCCCATGGCTTGGAAGTATCCCACCAGGAACACGTTCTTCCACTCCGCCCGGCCGATCGTCCGCAGATCTACCGCGTGGACGTAACCGCCGTCCTGGCGGAAGTGGAGTGAATTCTCGAGTAGCGGCAGACCCATGCGTGCATAATCCTCTGGTTCGCGCTTGGTGTCGGTCACGACGATCTCGCGATCGGCCAGAATGGCCGTGCTCAACGCCAGCCGCAGGAGCGGGTGAACGCTGGAGTAGTAATCCCTCACCGCTTCCGACTTCGCATTGACGCTCGACAAGAACAGCAAACCATACCCACAGTAGAACACGATTATGGGCAGGGCAACTCGCTTGGCAACGAGGCGGAACCGGCGCTCGCCTGTGAGCAGCTTCGAGATCTTGGCGCCGTAGAAGGTGAGGAGGACGGCTGTCAGCGCCGCCGATCCGGCGAGGGCCGGCCACGTCGGCACATCGAACCGCTGGTAAAACAAAACCCCCAACCGTATGAGCACGAAGAACGGCAGCACGACGACTGCGACGGTCTTGAGACCAACCCACAGTGCAAGCTGCGCCGTGAGCTTCCTTCGCCGGGCCGGCTCCGTCTGTTGCCCCCTCGGTGGGGCCATGCGATCCGACTTTCGTTTCTCGACTTCCGCCGCGGCCTCGGCCTTGAGCGCCGCGAGCTTGGCCTCGACGTGTGGATCCACGTGGGGGGGAGTCTGGGGTGGGTCGCCTTGCGAGTTCATACCTCTATGACTCTACGAGACTTCCCCGGACCGGTTTCGCGGCAGTCGTGCTGTGCCTGTCTACCATTGCACTTCGTCGTACTCAACCTCTGAATGGGTGGCGGGGGGTGGACGGTCCGCCGGACCGCCGGGATGGGTGGTGAGGCGGGGCGGGTCCGCTGGGTGGTGCGGTGCGGTGTGGTGGGTCCGCCCGGGTGGGG
>JBDHFY010000022.1:0-36051 GCA_039590195.1 Gemmatimonadota bacterium
CCGGCCGCATCATCAACATCGCGAGCGTCGTCGGCATCACCGGGAACCGCGGCCAGGCGAACTATGCCGCCTCGAAGGCGGGTCTCATCGGATTCACTAAGTCCATTGCGAAGGAGCTGGCTTCCCGCAACGTGCTCGTGAATGCGGTGGCACCGGGGTTCATCGACACGGCGATGACGCAGGCCCTGAGCGAAGACGTTCGAGGGGCGCTGCTGCAGCAGGTGCCGCTGGGCCGGTTGGGGAGTGCCGAGGACGTAGCAAACGTCGTACTCTTTCTGTCGTCCGACCTCGCAGGTTATGTCACGGGACAAGTCGTAGTCGTGGACGGCGGCATGGTCATGTAATCCCTCACCCTCAAACCGAGGAAGGTCATGAACGACATTAGCGAGCTTGAGGAGAAAGTCCGAGACATTATCGTTGAGGAGCTAGGGGTCGAGCGTGAGAAGTTGACGGATGAGGCCAGCTTCATGGAAGACCTCGGTGCGGACAGCCTCGACACCGTCGAACTCGTGATGGCATTTGAGAAGGAGTTCGACATCGACATTCCAGACGAGGAAGCCGAAAAGCTCCGAACGGTCGGCGAGGCGATGAAGTACCTTCACGAGAAAGTAGGGTAGCTCTGCTTGAAACCGCGACGAGTTGTTGTTACGGGCTTGGGGCTGGTTTCACCGCTGGGCAATTGTGAGGAAGAGACTTGGAACGGCATGCTTGAGGGGCTCTCCGGAGCGGGACCGATCAAGCGGTTCGATCCAACCGAGCTCGATGTGCGCTTCGCGTGCGAGGTCAAGGATTTTGATCCGTTGGAGTACATGGATCGAAAAGAGGCCAAGCGCGCCGACCTGTATGCCCAGTACGGTATTGCGGCAGCGGAACTTGCCCTATCGAATGCGGGCTACAACAGGGCATCGGTTCCCGCCGATCGCACCGGGGTGTTGATCGGGAGCGGCATCGGCGGGATAGGAACTTTCGAGGAGCAATGTAAGGTCTACCTCACGAAAGGGCCTCAACGGGTGTCTCCGTTCTTTGTGCCCATGTTCATTCCGGACATGGCCTCTGGACTCGTGTCAATCCGTATCGGGGCCCGGGGGGGCCCAACTACTGCACCGTGTCGGCATGCGCATCGTCGGCCCACGCGATCGGTGAGGCGTCTGGGTTGATTCAGCGAGGGGCGGCGGACGTCATGGTGGCGGGGGGAGCAGAGGCAGCCATCACGCCCCTCTCAGTTTCGGGTTTCGCCAACATGAAGGCTCTCTCCGTTTGGAATGACAAGCCCCAGGAGGCCTCGAGGCCGTTTGACAAGGATCGTAATGGCTTCGTGTTAGGCGATGGATCGGGAATCGTGATTCTGGAAGCGCTCGAGCACGCCCTCGACCGCGGCGCCAACATCCGCGGTGAGGTGATTGGGTACGGCATGAGTGGGGACGCTCACCACATGACCCAACCGGCTCCGGGTGGCGAAGGGGCGATGCGGGCGTTGCGCGCTTGCCTCGAGGACGCCAAGCTCGATCCATCGGAGATCGGCTACATCAACGCGCATGGCACATCCACGCCCCAGGGAGACATCGCTGAGGTCATTGCGGTGAAAGAAGTGCTCGGGGACGCTGCCAGGAAGCTTGTCATGGCTTCCACCAAATCCATGACAGGCCATCTCTTAGGAGCCGCCGGCGGACTGGAATTCAGCGTGTGCATCAAAGTGCTCGAGACCGGTGTGATTCCACCAACCATCAATTATGAAACCCCGGATCCGAAGTGCGATCTGGATTGTGCCCCGAACACCAAAGTGGAACGGGACGTGGAGGTTGCGATGTCCAACTCGTTCGGGTTTGGCGGGCATAACGTGTCGCTTGCTGTACGCCGCTATCGGGAATGATTCATGCCTCTTCCGGTTAGCGATCCGCGCCTCAAACCGGTAGCGACAAAGGTCGAGGCCGGGGAACGACTGTCCCAACACGATGCACTGCTTCTCTTCGACAGCGCGGATCTCTTGGGTATCGGCGCGATGGCGGATTTGGCCAATAGACGCCTGAACGGAAACCGAGTCTTCTTCTCGGCGAACCAACACCTCAACCCCACCAATGTGTGCATACTGCGGAAGACATGCGTCTTCTGTTCATTTGCACGCACACCGCGTGAAGCCGGGGCGTACACTCGCTCCCTCGATGAGGTTTTCGAGGAAGCCGAGGCGGCGCGGGAACATCCGACCAGGGAATTCCACATCGTCGGCGGTCTGCACCCGAAACTCCGCCTCGATTATTACTTGGAGATGTTCCGTGGCCTCAGAGAGCGTCACCCGGATGTGCACATCAAAGCGCTGACGGCCGTCGAGGTGGCTCACCTGGCCAGGATCGAAGGGATGACGACCGGGGACGTGCTTCGTGCCATGAAAGAGGCCGGTGTCGACACGCTGCCCGGCGGCGGGGCCGAGGTGTTTGGCCCTGCGGTCCGCCACGCCATCGCCGACCGGAAGCTCATGGCCGAGGATTGGCTCCGTGTGCACCGAGAGGCTCACGAGCTCGGCATACCCACCAACTGCACGATGCTCTATGGTCACGTGGAGAGCCACGGCGATCGGGTCGAGCATCTTGCAATGTTACGGCAACTGGAAGATGACGCTCCGGGGTTCTTGACCTACATCCCATTGGCCTATCACCCGGATCACAATGTGCTGGGCGAGCGGCTGGCTCGTCAGGGCACGGCGACTACAGGGTTTGACGATCTGAAGAACATAGCAGTCGGTCGGCTCTTCCTGGACAACATCCCTCACGTGAAGACGCACTGGCCGATGGTCACTCCGTTCCTCTCTCAGATTGCCCTCGGCTTCGGTTGTGATGATGTGGAGGGGACGGTGGTGTATGAGCGGGTGTACCATGAGGCCGGGGCGCATACTCCAATGATGCTCTCCTACGGGGAACTCGTCCGATTCATCAAGGGGGCTGGCAAAGAACCCGTAGAGAGGGACGCCTTCTACCGAGCCCTTCGTACCTTCGAGCCCGATGATTCCATCTTCGGCCCAGACGCGGGCGTGGGATGGTCGAGTGCCGAGTTCCTCCAAGCCGTTGGAGCGGGGCGGGCATGATGCGACTCGGGCGGATCGCATACATCAACTGCTTTCCGGTCTACAAGGCCATAGACGACGGGATTGTCCAGGTCGGCGCGGACCTCGTGACGGGGACACCCTCAGAGCTCAATGACCTGCTGGCCGCTGGTGAGCTGGACGTCTCGGTGGTATCCGCAGTCGAATATGCCCGGAACGCCAGGGACTATCACCTCCTCCCCGACCTGGCGATCTCCTGTGACGGGCCCGTCAGGAGCGTGTGTCTCTTCTCACGCTGTGACGTGGAGGAGCTCGATGGCGAGACGGTGTTGGTCTCGGCGTCGTCGCGCACGTCCGTACACCTGCTCGAGCTGTTGTGTCACGAGCAATGGCATGTGCGACCGAAGTTCGTAGAAGCGCGGGCAGAGGGTCAGGACCTCGATGCGCTGGCTGACCTTCCCCACGAGGCCGTGCTGGTGATCGGTGACGCTGCCCTGCTGCTCTCGGCGAGAGGCACCTACCAATACCGGTACGACCTTGGTGAAGAGTGGAAGCGGTGGACCAAACTGCCGTTCGTGTTTGCTGTGTGGGCTGCACGCCGCAGCGCCGATCCGCAGGGGGTCGGGTCACTCCACGCGGCCCTGCGGGAATCCCGTGATTGGGGACTTGCGAATCTCGAGGCGTTGGCAGTCGAGGCGTCGCGCACCACCGGCATCGGATTGTCCGAGTGCCGCACGTACCTGAGTGGCCTGGATTACGCGCTCTCGTACCGGCACCTCGAGGGCCTGACTAGCTTCTTTCGGCGCCTGGCCGCCCGCGGCACGGTTCGGGACGGGACGCTCACCTTTCTTTCGGTGGCCTAGCCGTGGTGGACCGTACCTCATCCGAGTTCCGCGAGTATCTCGAGCTCTACGAGCAGGCCCCGCTCCTCGAGCTCGGGAAGCTTGCGGATCAGAAGCGACAGGAGCTGCATCCTGCGGGGACGGTGACGTACATCGTCGATCGTAACATCAATTACACCAACGTCTGTGTCGCCGACTGCAAGTTTTGCGCGTTCTACCGACGACCGAAGCACGCGGAAGGGTATGTTCTGTCCTTTGAGGAGATCGGAAAGAAGATCGATGAGGCGAAAGCACTGGGCGCTGTGCAGATCCTCATCCAGGGCGGGCACAATCCCTATATTCCCTTCGAGTGGTACCTCGACCTGATGCGGTACGTGAAGAAGCACCACCCGATCCACATCCACGGTTTCTCCCCCTCCGAGGTGGATTTTTTCGCGACGAGATTCCGCGCGAGCCCCGAGGAGGTCATTGGGGAATTGATGGCTGCGGGGCTCGACTCAATTCCGGGCGGTGGCGGCGAAATCCTCGTGCAGAGCGTGAGAGATAGGGTGGCGCGGAAGAAAGCTGGAGCAGACCGGTGGCTCGCGATCATGGAAACCGCTCACCACCTTGGGATGAAGACATCGGTTACCATGATGTACGGCCTGGGCGAGACCCTGGCTGACCGGATCGAGCACCTGCTCCGGGTTCGCGACGTGCAGTCGCGCACCGGCGGGTTCACAGCCTTCATCACTTGGCCGCTGCAGCCCGAGCATACGGAGATGGAGGGAACGCCGAAGACCGATGCTGTGACGTATCTTCGCACCGTCGCTATATCGCGCCTCGTGTTGGGCAACGTGCCAAACCTGCAGGCGTCTTGGGTCACGATGGGTTTGAAGGTGGGTCAGATTTCACTTCGGTTCGGCTGTAATGACTTTGGCTCGCTGATGATCGAGGAAAATGTGGTGTCTGCGGCCGGCACCACGCACCAGACGACCATCGAGGACATGCAGCTATGCATCACGGATGCGGGGTTCACACCAGCGCGCCGTCGACAGGACTACTCCATCATTCGGGATGAGGTGGCAGCGTAATCCCATGGCCGACAAACCGGTATTGATCATAGCTGGCTCAGAAAGCGATCGGGAGCGTGTGGCGCCAGCCTTCGCCGTGCTCGACGATGCAAAGATCGGGTACGACTTCGTAGTCTCCTCGGCCCACCGAAATGCCGAGCGGACTGCGGAGATTGCGAAAACGGCGAGGGGGAAAGGCTACCGGGTCATTATTGCGGCAGCGGGGTTGGCGGCTGCGTTGCCCGGCGCGGTTGCGGCGCTCACCGATCTTCCAGTGATCGGCCTTCCTCTCGATGTGGGTCCCTTGCGCGGGGTCGATGCGCTGTACGCCATCGTCCAGCTCCCCCCGGGCTGCCCTGTGGGTACGGTGGGAATCGGGAACGCGAAAAATGCGGCAGAACTGGCCCTAAGAATATTGAAGGTGTGATTCAACACGCACCTGGCGGGCTGGAAGGCCTATGGTCCGCCACGGGAGTCCCTGATTCCTCGCTAGCAACCCCCAAAGCCCCGCGCGCCCTGAGGGCCACGTCCACGCCTTTCTCGAGTTGGTCGATGCGAGAAAGAAGCCGTTCGATATCATCTCGGCTCTGCCTCTCGCCGTCGTCGTACCGCTGAACGGCATCCATCAACGCCCGCAGGACGTGCTCGCATTCGCTGACGGATGCCGTCTCCGGAGAGTCGGTCGGGTGTTGGGCGTGCACACGTGAGCGTTCGAACGCCTCGATCCGGCCCGCAAAGGTGTGGAGCAGCGGCGCGGCGTCGGGCCATTCGGAAGTCAGCTCGTCCCGCAACTCCCATTGCTGGGTCACACTATCGGCGAGCCGCGCGATGTCGGCCGTGTCCGACGCGGCCATTGCACCCCCACGTCTCGCCGCCAGCCTCTCCGCGGTACGGTATTCGCTCGTTCGCCTTAGGATCTTTGCGGCTTGGGCCAGCGCTGTCTCGAGTTCGTCGGTCGGGCCTCCGCCGGAAGATAGGTCCTGGACTGTATCTCGTAGCCGCTTCAAGGCCAACGACACGTTGTGCGAGGTCGCGTTGAGCGCCTCGATGTCACGATCCCGCGTCCGCTCTAGCTCCCCACGTTCTCGTCGGATCTCGTCGATCGCCGATGTGAGTTCGCGTGCCACACGCCGCGCCGGCTGTGCGGCTTGTTGGAGTTCAAGAGGAAGCTCTTCAAAAACATGATCGATGGACCTCGTGGAACGTCGTGCCGCTCCGACCTCTGACGCGCTCCAAGAACTTGCGGTGGCGGGTAGCGCCTCGAGATCCGCAGTGGCAGCTCCAAGCGGACGGAACAGCCTCGTGAGGAGCTTGTCGGCAAAGCGTGAGAATCGCCGCTCACCTTCGGGCCGGGGCAGCGACGGCAGCAGCTTCAGCAGGAGCCTGCCGAAGAAGGTGTAAATCTTCACCTGGATCCAAGCGAGCGGGGCTGCTGCCACGGCTCCTGCCAGTACCATGGCCGCGGCAATGGGAAGAACGGGCTCGAGCCCCAGGATGAGCGCTCCCTTGACGAACGAAACGGCAAGCCCGGCAAACGTTGCGAGATAGACGACCGCGCTGAAGCGGTCCTTCAACGCACCCGTCACTTCCAGTTCCTCGGCCTGCCTGGCGAACTCCATTTCCAGCGCGTCACGGAGATCCGGCCAGCCAAAGCCTCGGCGCTCAAATGCACGGAGGGTGATCCCAAAATTCACCATGAGGATGAGGGCCAGCCAGCCGATGAACTCTCCCAAGGAGGGATTGTCGGTGACAATATCCGTCACCAGGACAATGAGCCCCAACGTGGGAACCAGCATGGAATCTCGCACGAGGCGACGAATGGACGGCGGCATTGGCCTCGGAGCAATTGCCTGCGGGCCCAGTGCCTCCAGAATCGCTTCGGCGCTCTGCCATCGGCCGTCCGGATCGGCGGAAACGCACTTCTCCAACAGCGATCGAAGGGTCGGTTCGAGTGGCTGCTCGATCGCTTCCCAATCTGGAGTTACTCCCCGGGCGATCCGAGTGGCCACAGTAAAGACCGTTGGCTTGTCGAACGGTGGGTGCCCGGCCAACATGGAATAACCGGTAAGTCCCAGGGCGTAGATATCGATCCGCCCATCGATTTCGCCCTCTCCAATCGCCTGCTCGGGCGCCATGTACATCAGACTTCCGAGAATCAATCCCGGGGCGGTGGCTGGTGCGCCACCGGCGGCCGTGTCGCTTTCCACGATTTTGGCAATCCCAAAATCGGTCACAATGGCACGCCCGGTACCTCGCTCGAGCAGGATATTGTCCGGTTTGATATCTCGGTGGATGATGCCACGGGCGTGGGCGTAGCCCAGTGCCCACGCTACCTCACGGATGATGCGGCGGGTCTGCGCCGCTGTGAAAGGGCCCTCCCGCTCAACCCGCATGCGCACGCTCTCACCCTCGACGAACGCCATGACATACCACACGAGGCCTTCACCCTCACCGACGTCGTAAATCGGAACGATGTTGGGGTGATTGAGACCTCCGGCGAGCTGCGCTTCGCGGACGAACCGCTCCCGCAGCTCTCGACGGTAGGACAGATCTGGCGGGAGGACCTTGATGGCTACGTCACGCCGGAGCCGGGTGTCCGTCGCCCGGTACACGACTCCCATCCCGCCGCGACCGATCTCAGGTCCGAGCGCGTAAGCGCTTCCGAGTGCCTTGGCGAGTCGTCCCGTGAGTTCGTCGGTCATCATCGAAGCTGTAGGTGGTTGCTGCGAGCCTGAGCCGCTGGCCCGGAGCTGCGAGCTTCCCCAAGTGGGTGAATCGCTGCTCGATACCACGGTCGGGTGGCAGAGTGCTCGCTTCTCGAACCTTACGAACCGGGGAGCGTTTCCTCAATCTCCTTATGCCCGTCCAAGAGGCGGTCGATGTGAGCCGCAAGCTCGCGCGCCGTTCCCAGGTTCTGCGTTACGCTGTCCATGTCCGCGCTGCCGGCATGCATTCTCAGGAGGTCGATGCGGAGGTTTTCAAGGGCTGCCACGGCTTCGGCGAGCCGCCGTTGCGCCGCGTCACGGGCGTGCTCGAGTTGAACGACGGCGTGGTGTCGGGATGCCCGAAGGGCATCGGACGCTGATGCACCTTGGCCCGCTCGGGCATTCCCCGAGTTGGCCAGGAGCGCGTTGAGTTCCTCTACCTTGCCCCGCATGCGCTGCGCGTCGGTTTGGAGGCCATAAACGACGTCCGGTAAGTCGATCAAGGCCTCGCGGGTTTCTTTGGGGAGAGCCTCGAAGAGGGCCTCAACGGCCATCCCAACGGCGATCTCGGTGGGTCGATGGGTCAGACCCTCCGGTGGTCGTAGCCGGTCCCCCAGACCGACCCCGGCCAGGCGAAGCAACCACCGTCCGACCTTTCCCCGCCAGAATCTGAGGCGACGCCTTGCCTTGTAGTCTGATCGCTTGGCGGCCAGAGACCCTGCTATTGCGGCGGCTGTGCCAATCAACAGGGCGCCCGCGATCCAGACGGGGTTGAGGAACGCACCAGCCAGACATGCTGCGGCGAGCCCCAACGCGCCGGTCGAGACCTTGCGGAGTCTGCCAGCGACGCTAGCATGATCCGGTCCATAGACGAAGGCGAGTTCTTCGCGCCGGCGCTCCAGTTCGGCGGCGAGTGCGTGGACCAGATCGGCTTGGGCGTAGCCTGCGCTGACGAGGCGGCGGGCGCGGAGCGTGGTGAGCAGGAGGGGTGTGCCAATCAGGAGTCCGGCCACCCCAAGTCCAAGTACCGGTCCCCAGGGCCTGCCGACGGCTAAGAGTGCTCCAATCACCGGCATGGCCAACCAGATTGTGAACACCACGTACAGAGCCCACCGTCCCTCGCGTGCCCGACTTTCCTGTACGAAAACCCGAACGGCGACTGGCAATTCTCTTCGAGTCTCTTCAGCCGCGCCGAGGGTCTCGGCGATAGTCTCGCCGCTCGACGGCCGGTTCTCCGGCTCCTTTGCCAGGCACTGCTCGACGACCGCCGCAAGCCTTCCAGGCACTCCAGGCGCTGCCGACGTCAGGCGGGGGATGGGCGTCCGGATGTGATGGGCCAGGACTTCAGAAGGCGAATCTGCCTCGAATGGAGGTTTGCCCGACAAAGCATAGAATGCCACCACGCCCAGGGAATAGATATCGCTACGCGCATCCACCGGCTCTCCCGACGCCTGCTCGGGGCTCATGAACTCCGGCGTGCCAAGGACTTCGGAGGTACTGCCGACCGCGTCTGCGGTTGCGAGCTGGGCGATGCCGAAGTCAGCAACGAGAACCCGGCCGTTCCCTGCTTCCAAGAGAATGTTGTCGGGCTTGACGTCTCGGTGCACCACCCCCTGCGCGTGGGCGTACGCAAGCGCCCATGCAATCTCCTTGAGGATTCTTGATCCCTCCGCTGGCGGGAGCGGTCCGCGCGATCTGACGCGATGCCCTAGTGTTTCTCCCTCGACGTACGCCATCACGAAGAAGACAGAGTCCGTGACGGCTTCCACGGAGTGGATTGGGATGATGTGTGGGTGTGACAGCTTGGCTGCCGTTCGGGCTTCGCTGAGGAACCGGTCACGAAGCTCCCGTTGAGCCGCCATCGTTGGTGGAAGGAGCTTGATGGCCACCGGTCGATCGAGGGTCACGTCCCGAGCCAGGAAAACAATACCCATCCCGCCCCGCCCGATCTCGCGCTCCAGCGAGTATCGGCCGGCAACCGCCGCCTGCAGCGCAAGGAATTCTCGGGAGGGACGCGGTCTCGAATCCATGCCGGACAGAATGTGCCACGTGACCCCGGGGTGCAAGAAAGTGGAAGTGTGAGGGGTGGCGTCGGGTCGCCCCCTTGTTAACATCCTCCCATGCTCCAACGGTTTGGATTCGGGTACGATTCCCATACGTTTGGCTCCAAGCGCCCCTTGGTCCTTGGCGGGATTTCCATCGAACACGAATCCGGCCTTCAAGGTCACTCGGATGCCGATGCGGTGGCGCACGCAGTCATTGATGCGCTCCTTGGTGCCACGGCGCTGGGGGATATCGGCCAACTGTTTCCGGATACCGACGAGCGGTGGAAGGGTGAGAGTTCCATGGATATGCTCGCGGAAGTGCGACGGCGCATCGCCGATGTGAATTGGAGCATCGTCAACGTGGATGTCACCGTTGTCACCGAGGTCCCGAAGCTGGCCCCCTATGTCGGACTGATGAGAGAAAGCCTTGCCGGCGTGCTGAAGATCCCCGCGACCGCCGTTTCGATCAAAGCGAAGACGAACGAGAAAATGGATGCGGTTGGACAGGGAAGGGGACTCGTCGTGTATGCCGTGGCCTCAGTCGGGGAAGCCTGACCTGTTAGACAGCCTGGTTCACACGTTGCTCGAGGTTCCTCCCGGCCCCTTGTATACGATGGTGGCGGTTCTCGCGGCGATCGAGAACATCATCCCCCCCGTCCCAGCCGACACCGCCGTGGCTCTGGGAGCCTTCCTGTCTGTGGGTGGCATGATCTCGGCCAATATGGTATTCGCGGTGACTTGGGGCGCGAACGTGGCCAGCGCCATTGCGGTGTATGTGGCGGCTCGCCATCTCGGACGCCCGTTCTTCAAGGGCCGCATCGGCCGGCGGCTGCTCAAGCCACGCAACCTGGCTCGCCTCGAGCGGGTGTACGACCGTTACGGTACCTGGGGGATTTTCTTGAGCCGCTTCATCCCCGGTGCCCGAGCGGTCGTGGCGCCCTTTGCGGGAATCGCGGGGCTCAAGGTGGTGCGGACAGTAATCCCCCTCGCGCTGGCGTCGGCCATCTGGTACGGTGCCCTCATCTTTGTCGTGGCCACTTTCGTGCGGGAGATCGATCAAATCGCCGGGCTGGTGCGGGAAATAAACCGCACCGGTCTGTCGGTGGGAGCAGTGGCCCTGGTCGGTGTGGTTGCGTGGCTCCTGTTGAGAAGAAGGTCCAGACGGCCTCGGCTGAGTGGGACCGGACGCGGGCGGTGAAACCTCAACCGCCCGACCGCGCCTTCTGGCTGGAGGGCTTTCGAGACTACCTGTACCTCGAGGCCGGCAACAGCCCGAACACCATCGAGAACTACGATCGCGACCTCCGACGCCTCATGGGGTTTCTCAACTCGAGGGGGATTGACGCTCCGAATCGGGTGAGCCCCAAGTTGCTTCGGGATTTCGTCTATCACCTCAAGGACCTGGGCCTTGCGCCATCCAGTATCCGAAGACAGGTGTCGGCCATCCGTACCTATTACCGGTTCTTGGTGGGCGAAGGGCATTGTGGAGAGGACCCAAGTGCCCAATTGGAGATCCCCAAGGGCTGGCGGCGCCTGCCGGAAGTTCTTTCCGTCGACGAAGTTGAAACGCTCCTCTCGTCACCCAATCCGGATGAACCACTCGCCTGGCGCGACCGGGCGCTCCTCGAACTGGCCTATGCGACCGGTGTCCGGGTGTCGGAGCTGGTGGGTCTCTCCGTTGTCGACGTGTGGTTTGATGACTCTCTCGTCCGGGTGATTGGAAAAGGGGACAAGGAGCGTCTCGTCCCCGTCGGTCGACGAGCCCTGGGAGCGGCCGCGGTATATGCCCGCGAGATCCGCCCTGTACTGGACCGAGGGCATACCGAGGGCCGGTTCGTGCTGAACGCCCGGGGACGGCCGCTCACCCGTGTAGGGGCCTGGGGGATCGTCAGACGGCACGCCAAGCGGTCCGGGATCGAAAAGCGCGTCACCCCCCATACCCTCCGGCACACCTTTGCGACACATCTCCTCGAGGGAGGGGCAGATCTCCGGGCGGTGCAGGAAATGCTAGGTCACGCGGACCTGTCCACAACCCAGCTCTACACCCACGTAGATCGAGAGTACCTCCGATCCGTGCACAAGAGCTTTCACCCGAGGGCGTGATGGCCGCACCCCGCACCCTACCCTGGGGGCGGGTCTGCCCAGCCCCCGACCCAGCCTCGGCGGGTCCCATCCTTCCTCTCACCCTTCCCCGACGGGTCGTCCAATCAACACCCCTTGACACCAGTAGGTGGGCCGGCAGGCCCGGGGTTCGCCTACCCGCCTACCCGCCTACCCGCCTACCCGCCGGTTCTCTAACGCCTTCTCCGGCATTATGATACAGCAACTGCCTTCGTTTCCTACGCCACGGCACGACTTTTGACAGGGAATCGGTGGCATGGTATTTTCATAGCATGCCAGTCTTTTGTGTGATCCCCCCGCAGCGTCGGATCCACCAGACACACGGCAGATCCCTCCCGCATTTTGGAGGCCGGCCGCGGATTAGGCTCCGAGCCATTAGGGCCGGCTGGATTCGACTCTCCAAATCCGCCACCACCACTCGCGATCCGAATCGTACCTCTGGCAGCCGCAATGCGTGCGCGGTCGGATGCTGGACCACTGGCAGCGTGATCGCCGGTGGGGGACGGTGAAGGGGTGGGAAAGGGGCCCGGCTGTGGGGGCGCTCACAGACCGAGTGTGCTGGGCTGGAGACATTTTGGGAAGTAACGAGGCCTGTCCGAAAACCTGGAACATCAAACTCATGTCGCGAGTGACTGAATGACGACGAAGTACATCTTCGTAACCGGCGGTGTGGTTTCATCCTTGGGGAAGGGAATCGCAGCTGCTTCGTTGGGGCGCCTCCTGGTTGAGCGCGGTTTGAACGTGACCATCCAGAAGTTCGATCCGTACATCAACGTCGATCCCGGTACCATGTCACCGTATCAACATGGTGAGGTGTACGTCACCGATGATGGTGCCGAGACGGATCTGGACCTTGGGCACTACGAGCGCTTCATCGACAAGTCGCTCTCGCAGGTGAACAATGTCACGGCAGGTCGCGTCTACCTGTCGGTGATCACCAAGGAGCGGCGTGGGGAGTACCTTGGCGGGACAGTTCAGGTGATTCCCCACATCACTGATGAGATCAAGACCGCGATTCGTCGGCTGGGTCCGGAGCACGACGTGGTGATCACAGAGATCGGCGGTACTGTCGGCGACATGGAGTCGTTGCCATTTCTGGAAGCGATCCGTCAGTTCCGACAAGAGGTGGGGCGGGAGAACGCTCTGTTCATCCATCTGACGCTGGTCCCGTACATCGCCGCGACTGGAGAACTCAAGACCAAGCCGACGCAGCACTCGGTCCGGGGTCTCATGGAGATCGGGATTCAGCCGGATTTGTTGATTTGTCGCACTGACCATCCCCTCTCTGAGGAGATCACGCGAAAGATTGCGTTGTTTTGCAATGTCGATTTCGGTTGTGTCGTAGAAAGTCGAACGGTGGATACGATCTATCAGGTGCCTCTTGAGCTACACAAGCAGGCGTTGGATCGGGAGGTGTGCCGTCGACTCGACCTCGAAGTTTCTGAGCCGGATCTCAGCGAGTGGGAGACGTTGGTCAAGCGTGTGTTGGATCCCGCCGCGCGAGTCAAGATCGCGATCGTCGGCAAGTACACGGAGCTTGCCGATTCCTACACGTCCATCCGAGAAGCCCTTGTGCACGGGGGGATCGCAAACAACGTCGGCGTCGATCTCCATTGGCTTCCCAGTGCCAAGTTTTCCAGTCTGAAGGAGGCCGCAAAGATCCTGTCCGAACATGACGGTTTGTTGGTGCCCGGGGGATTCGGTGACCGCGGTGTGGAAGGCATGATCGAAGCGGTCCGCTGGGCGCGAGAACAAAAACTGCCGTTCTTCGGCATCTGCCTCGGTCTGCAGACAGCGATCATCGAGTTTGCGCGCAATGTTTGCGGCATGCAGGACACCAACTCGAGCGAATTCGAGGTCGAATGCGAGCAGCCCGTGATCTCGCTGATGAATTCGCAACGGGACGTGCAGGATCTGGGTGGCACGATGCGTCTCGGCGCGTACCCGTGTCGCCTGCGGCCGGAGTCACTTGCCGCGCGAATCTATGGACAGGGGGAGGTCAGTGAACGCCACCGCCATCGGTACGAGGTGAACAACGCATACCGGGATCTGCTGGCAGAGCATGGTATGCGCTGTACCGGGCTTTCGCCGGACGGCTCTCTGGTCGAGCTGATCGAGTTCCCCAAGCATCCTTGGTACATCGGATGCCAGTTTCATCCGGAGCTGCGGTCTCGCCCGACGCGCCCGCATCCCCTCTTCGCGAGTTTTATTGCCGCGGCAATCGAGCGAAGGCAACAGATGGTGAGTGAGGAGCTGACGAAAGCCGGAGTGAGATGACCTTTGCTCGATGGCCGTCACCGGTCCTCGTCGCGGGGCCCTGTGCTCTCGAGGACGACGGACTGAACCTGACGGTTGGCGAACAGCTGGCCGAGCTCGCTCAAAGGCTCGGCCTTCGCGTCCTCTATAAGGGGAGCTTCGACAAGGCAAATCGATCGAGCGTGGATGCGCCTCGGGGTCCCGGTCTCGGGGCAGGGCTCGAGGCGCTGGATCGGGTGCGGAGCGAGACCGGACTTCCAATCCTCACGGATGTGCACGAGGCGGCCCAGGTGCCAGCGGTGGCAGAGGTCGTCGATGCCCTGCAGGTGCCGGCGTTCCTGTGCCGCCAAACCGATCTGCTCGTGGCGTCCGGTCGGACAAATTTGCCGGTGAATATCAAGAAGGGGCAATGGATGACACCGGAGGGAATGGCCGGCGCCGTCGCTAAGGTGAGGCGTACTGGAGCAACCGAGATAGCGGTGACGGAGCGCGGCACCTTCTTCGGATACGGCGACTTGGTCGTGGATATGAGGAGTTTCGTCAGGCTACGCTCGGCGACCGGCGGAGTGATTTTGTTCGATGCGACACACGCCGTGCAGCAGCCCGGCAGCGGAGCGGGTGGTGGAAGCGGTGGCAATCGGGAGTACGTTTCGACTTTGCTACTGGCGGCGAGCGCCGCGGGGGCGGATGGTTTCTTTCTCGAAACGCACCCGCAGCCCGAAATGGCCCCTAGCGATGGCGCGACTATGTGGCCTTTGGCGGACCTTGGTGAATTGGTCGAGCGCGCCCTTGAAGTATGGGAACAAGTGAGACGGCGGAGTACCGTCGGTGCTTGAACCGCTGGTGGCGCGGCGCATACGCCTTGTGGGTCTCGATGTCGATGGAGTGCTCACAGACGGGGGCATCTATGTGGGGGCCATGGAGGGCCAATCGGTGGAGCTGAAACGTTTCGATACCCAGGATGGCATCGGGATCCTGTTATTGCGCGCCGCTCAGGTCAAGGTGGTGCTAGTCTCTGGGCGGGTCTCCGACGCCACTCGCATACGGGCGGAGGACGTAGGTGTTGACGAGGTCGTGCAGGACGATCTTGCACGGAAGCTCCCGGCCTTCGAGCAGATTCTCACCCGCGAAGATGTCACCTTTGAGCAGGCTGCATTCATGGGCGATGATCTGCCGGACCTCCCTCTCCTCGCGAGGGTTGCGCTTCCCGTTGCCGTGAGCAATGCGGTACCGGAAGTGCGGAAGTTGGCCCACTACACAACTGATGCGCCAGGTGGACGAGGTGCGGTTCGGGAGTTTGCGGAAACCTTGCTCAAGGCCCGGGGAGAGTGGGACGGACTCGTCGAGCGGTACCTTGCCGAACGCGGTGAGACCTCCCGGAGGGTGAGCCGTGCGTATTAGGCTGACGGTGCTCGTCCTCGGCTTGTATAGCGTGGTGGCCTTGGGTTGTTCGAGATCGCAACAACCGCCTACGACTGTGACCAGCGCAGATACCGCTGACCAGGTGGTCTTCGGCCTGGTCCACACCTTAACCCATGACGGAGTGCTGAGGGCCAGGGTGGAGGCAGACAGTGCTTACTTCTTTGAACAGTCCCAAATGGCGGAGTTGTTTTCTCTGAAGGTCGTATTCTTCAGCGCGCAAGGCGAGGAGAGTTCCACCATCAACGCGAATGAGGGTACCTACCGATGGCGCACTGGTGAGATGGAAGCGCGTGATGACGTAGTCGGCGTGACGCCTGACGGCAAGCGACTCACGACGACCGTTCTGAGCTACAGTCCATCGAAAGACGAGTTGACGGGACCAGAGGCGTTCGTGTTCGACGCACCGGATCAACATCTGGAGGGCGCGGCGTTCACCGCCGATCCAGATTTCTCCACCGTAACGGCGACCAGGCCCCGAGGCACGGTGGGTCGAATCGATCCGGGGAACCCATGACGGTCAAACACAGCTCCTTGGCGGGTCTTGTTGCTGTTAGCAGCGTGATGCTACTGGTGCCGTGCGGCACGGTGGCCCAGGAACCCCGGCCGTGCACGGTTGTGCTCGATAGCGCTGGCACATGGCGGCAGGTCGATTACGGAGATGGCAGGGAAGGGCAGTTCGCCGGAGGCGGGGTCGGTGCGCACTGTGAAGGGCAAACCACGTCCATGCGTTCTGACAGTATCGCCTACTATTCTGATCGGCTGCGGTTCGACCTATTCGGTGACGTTCATTTCATCGATTCTACAGTGACACTCGACTCGGACCGCTCGTCGTACTTCTTTGTAGACGAACGCCTCGAGGCGTATGAGAACGTACGACTGGTAAACCTCGAGAGCGGATCCGTACTGACGGGTCCGAACCTCACGTATTATCGCAAGGTCGCCGGCCTGCGGGATGAACCGGAACTCTATGCGAGCAGCCGGCCCACCGTCGAGTATCGCGCTCGGGGCGACACATCGGGAGCCGAGCCATACATCGTTATCGGAGACGAGGTGCGGCTCCGGGGTAGCGGCGCTGCATGGGCCTGGGGCAGCGTGACGATCGATCGGAGCGACTTTCACGCCACGGCCGATAGTGCGGAACTGGCGTTGGAAGCCGGTGATGGGCTGTTGGTGGGGCAAGCGGAGGTTCAGAGCGGCGACGCGGAGGCGTTTCGCCTATCCGGCGACACCATTGCCTTCACCTTCGTAGATAACCAGTTGGATTGGGTACAGGCGGTCCGGCAGGCGGAGGCCAACAGTGCCGACTGGCGCATGCGGTCCGACACCGTGGAGTTCTTCCTCGTCGACGGGGTCATTCGAGGCGGCAACGCCTGGGGGGACTCCACGCGTTCCACTGCGGAGTCTGACACGTACACGCTGGTCGCGGATTCGCTCGTCGTCGAGGCGCCCAATCAGGAACTCAAACAGGTGCGTGGCTACGGTCTGGCGCGGGCAATTTCATCCAGCGACTCTGCCGACACCGAGCCCGATTGGGTGGCAGGGGACACCGTCGTGGCGCGCTTCGACACCACTGCGACGGGTCAGCGCATCTTGGTGGAGTTGGAGGCGATAGGCAATGCCCAGGCCTTCTATCGGATCCATGATCCTCTGCGGGCAAGCGCATTACCGGATATCAACTACTCCCGGGGCAAGAGGATTCTGGCTCATTTCGCGGAATTCGGAATTCAGCAGGTTGATGTCGTCGGCGAGGCAGATGGTGTTCATGTCGAGCCGATACCTCAGCCCGAGCGACGATGAACGACGAACTACGTGTCAAGTTCAAAGGTAAAGGGGCGTCTCAGGCGTTGGCGGTGGCGGCTCTGCTGCGTTGCGTGCTTGAAGATCGTTCGGCCACGTTTGGCGAACTGGCTGTCGTATACCGAGAGGACCACCTCGACCTTCATCGGGAGGGCCGCGGCGAGATCGGAGAACATGGTGGAACACTGTCCGTCGACGAGGTGCGGCACCATCTGGAAAGCTCGGTGCTGCCTCGCCTCGTGACGGCCGAGGTGTTTGCCCCTTTGCCGGACACCATCGATGACACAACGGCCGTTCGACTCTCCGATGAGTTGCAGAACATCGTCGATGCCGACTTGCCGGCGGCCCGCGAAGTGTTGCTGACCATCGCACTGGAGGCGGTGCGAGGCTCAGAAACCACAGGTGATGTGCCATACGTCGGGGAGGGGCGGGGCAGCACATTGACTGCACGCGGGATCACCAAGATTTACAGGCGTCGGCGAGTGGTGGACCGTGTCGATGTCGAGGTTCGCCAGGGAGAGATCGTCGGTCTGCTGGGGCCGAACGGGGCGGGCAAGACGACGTCCTTCTACATGATCGTCGGACTGATTCGTCCGGACGAGGGGGACATTTTTATCGACGGGGAGACTCTCTCGGGGTTGCCGATGTACAAGCGGGCCAGGCGCGGCAT
Source organism: Gemmatimonadota bacterium (assembly GCA_039590195.1). GTDB lineage: Bacteria > Gemmatimonadota > Gemmatimonadetes > Gemmatimonadales > GWC2-71-9 > JBDHDY01. The sequence continues at coordinate 17,945 of JBDHFY010000022.1, forward strand.
CGGGTACCTCGCGCAGGAGCCATCGGTGTTTCGCAAGCTCTCGGTCCAAGGAAACGTGATGGCGATCCTGGAGACCTTGAAGCTGACGGAGGAGGAACGCCATCAACGGTTGGAGTTACTCCTCGACGAACTGTCGATCAAACATCTGCGCCATGTGACAGCACATAGTCTATCCGGTGGGGAACGAAGACGGCTCGAAATCACGCGCGCGTTGGTGACCGAGCCGAGATTCATGTTGCTCGATGAGCCCTTTGCAGGTGTCGATCCCATTGCTGTTCACGATATCCAGACGATCGTTGCCGGGTTGCGGCGGCGTGGCATCGGGGTCTTGATCACCGACCATAATGTGGAGCAGACCCTCGACATCGTTGACCGTGCATACATCATGTTCGAGGGTAAGGTACAGGTCTCAGGAACGGTACGGGATCTTGTCTTGGACGATCGTGTTGCCGAGCTCTACCTGGGTCCGACATTGACGGCGAGACTTCGCGAGCGCCTTGGAGTCTCGGTATGAAGACCTCGCTTTTGCAGTCGGTGGCATTGCGGCAGGAAATGAGGATGAATCCGCGGCTGTACCAGGCGATGGATCTGCTGTACATGCCGCAGCTCGATCTGCAACAACATCTGAAAACAGAACTTCTGACGAATCCGTTTCTCGAAATGGTGGAGGCCGAGGACGAGGAGCTGGCGGCGGAAACCGGGACAAAGGAGCAGGAGCAGGCCCAAACGGACAAAGAGAACGAAATCGACTGGGAAGAGATTATTCTCGATGGCTTCCAGGTCGGAGGATCTCGCGGCGAATACGAGGAGCAGGAGGTGTTCGAGCGAGTGCCCGTGGAGGTTCGGAGGCTTGCGGATCACTTGGGCGATCAGCTGCTTCTGTTGGAACTGACTCCGCGCCAGCAATTCTTGACTGAAGAATTCATCGGTAATATCGGCGAAGATGGATATCTGCAGGCCTCCCTCGAGCAGATCGTCGATGGGGCCAATAAGGCCCTGGAAAACCTTCAAGAGATGTTCGCGGGCGAACCAGCTGGTGAGATAGCGGACGAAACACCAGAGGCCACGCCGCAGCAGTCGCGCGACGGCACGGCGTCGGAGGCCGCACGACCTCTTGATGAGGAAGGGGAAAACACTCAGCCGCCGGCAGACGACGAGCCGGGCGTTATCGAGTTTTACACACTGCAAGAAGCCGAGGAGATCCTCTCGATCATCCAGGATTTAGATCCACCGGGCATTGGAGCTCGCGACCTCAGGGAGTGCCTCCTCCTGCAGCTGGAGGAGCAGGGCCAGCAGGAGACTCTTACGTATCGACTGGTCGCCGAAGCGTTTGACGATCTGATTCAACATCGCTGGAGCGACCTGGCGAAACGATATGGGCTCGACCCCAAGGAGGTGCAGGGCGGCGCGGACCTACTGGCCAAGCTCGATCCGAAACCTGGCCTGCGGTTCTCCCAGAGCGATGACGGGTACGTAACGTCCGATCTCCTCGTTGAGAAGATCGATGGCGAATATCGTGTATTCCTCAACGACACGGGCATGCCGCGCTTGCGAATCAGCAAGGTGTATCAGGAACTCGCCGGAGACAAGAAGAAGTTCGTTGGAGAAAACCGGGAGTTCATCACCAACAAGCTGAACGGAGCCACCTGGTTGATCCAGGCGATCGAGCAGCGTCGGCAGACGATGCTCAAAGTCATGAACTTCATTGTCGACCGTCAGCGCGACTTCTTCGACAAAGGGGTTGAACAACTGAAACCCCTAACGCTGCGGGAGGTGGCCGACGTCATCAACATGCACGAGTCGACGGTAAGCCGGGTCACCAATCAGAAATATGTCCAAACGCCGAGGGGCATGCTCCCTCTCAAGTATTTCTTTTCGAGTAGCCTCGGTACGACCACGGGCGAGGATGCCAGCGCGCGTGCCGTGAAGGCTCAGATCCAGAAACTCGTCGCCGATGAGGTTTCCTCCAAGCCCCTCACCGATTCGGACATCGTCAATGCACTCCAGCTGCGTGGTATTCGGATCGCCCGGCGCACGGTCGCCAAGTATCGTGATCAACTGGGGATTCTGCCGGCGCGAATGCGCAAGCGGGTATGAGCCTCGCCTCGACCGGTGATAATGTAGACGTCAGTGTCCTCGTTCCCGCCAAGGACGAAGCGGAGAACGTCCAGGAGTTCGTGCAGGAGTTTGTGAAGGCATTGGCGGACGCCCCGTTCACATGTGAACTGGTGGTGGTTGACGACGGTTCCGTTGACGGCACCGCGCAGGTTCTCCAACGGCTCGCGTCAGAGCATCGGTTCCTGCGGGTCGTCACGCACCGGAGCCAGCGCGGTATCGCTGACGCGCTAAGATCGGCAGGAGACGTGGCCCGCGGCGACATTTTTGTGTTCTACCCAGCCGACCTTCAATTCACTCCTCGAGAGATTCCGTCATTGGTTGAGCCGATCCGGACGGGTCAGGTGGAGATGGTGACGGGGGCTAAGCAGGGGAACTACGAGAAGGCGTTCGTCTCCGGCATCTACAACACACTTTGTCGTTGGCTGTTTGGCGTGCGCGTGACGGATCTCAACGCGGTTAAGGCCTATCGGCGGGAATTGGTGGAGGTCATGCCCACTCGTCCCGATTGGCATCGTTTCATGGTTGTCATAGCCCACGCGGAAGGTTTCCGTGTCACGGAGCGACCGGTGACGTTGTTCCCGAGGCGGGCTGGCCGCTCGAAGTTCGGGGTTGGCCGCATCCCTGTCGGCGTGACAGACCTGCTCTCCGTCTGGTTCCAATTACGTTTCGGTCGAAAGCCCATGCTGTTCTTCGGTGTGTCGGGTGGGATACTGTTCACCGTGGGTTTCCTGGTGGGTGTTGGGGCGGTCGTCGCCCGATTCGGGTACGGTTTTGGATTCCGACCACTGCTGGACCTCGTGATGGTGCTCATCATCACCGGAATTGCGCTGTTCGGATTTGGATTTGTTGGGGAGATGCTTGCGGGATCGCGAGACGAGCTTCGTGCCATGAACCGCTCGTTGGAACGCCTGACTGCCGAACGCAAGCGCGACAAAACGTAGCGCCAGATGAACGTACTGTTCGTGGCGCATGCCTACCCAAGATGGGATAGTGACATTGCGGGCGTCTTCGTCGAGCGTTTGGCAGTAGCGCTGACGGCTCGCACCCATTCGGTCGAAGTGATCGCGCCCGCGGACCAGGGGAAGGCGGGGCACGAGCACCGGCGCGGGATTCCCGTGTTTAGGGTCCGCTACGCCCCCAAATCCCGCGAGAACCTGGCCTATAGCGGATCGATGGTCCAACGCGGACGGGGACTCGTCGGTACCCTCACGGTGGCTGGTCTCGTCGGGGCACACGCCCACGAGATCTCGCGTCGTCGCCGCACGGCGGGCGTGGATATTGTTCACGCCCACTGGTGGGTCCCTGCGGGCCTCGCAACCTGGATGGCCCGTCTCGCCCCGAGCTGCCCGTACATCGTGACACTCCACGGAACAGACGTCGCGCTGTTCAAGAATTCATGGATGGCGAGATTCCTGGCGAAGCGCGTGTTGCGCGGTGCGGCTGCCGTGACGGCGGTGTCGTCATACCTGGCACGAGAGGTCGAGCGTCAGATCGGTTTTGACTCCGAACAGATTGTCGTTCAGCCGATGCCGGTTGACGTCGCACGGTTCAATAGGACGAGCCAGGGCGGTGGCGGCGTCGTAGCAGTGGGTCGCCTCACGAAACAGAAAAACATCGACATGGTCTTGGAGGCCGTGGCTCAGCTCGGGAGAACCGGCCGTGACGTGACCTTGACAGTCGTTGGCGATGGTCCGGAACGGGCATCCCTCGAGCGCCGGGCACGGGAGCTGGAGCTAATCCAGCAAACGCGTTTTCTCGGCGCAGTCACACCGGAGCAGGTACCGGAGGCTCTTGGAAACGCTGATACTCTGGTGTTCCCCGCCAGCAACGAAGGATTCGGACTCGTGGCGGCAGAGGCTCTCATGCTGGGGATTCCAGTAGTGGCGTCTCAGGGTGGCGGCGGGGTTACCGATATCGTTCCTGCCTTGGGCGGTGGGCGATTGGTATCGGCGAGCCATCCCGAAGCACTCGCCTCGGCAATCCGGGAACTCTTGGATGATCCCAAGAGTCGAGAACTTGCGGTTGAGACCGGCCGGCGTCTCAAAAGGCGCCTCGCCCCCGATGCGGTGGCTCAGGCATTCGAATCGGTCTATCAAGAGGCGCTTGCGCGGCACTGAAATATGAGGAAAGGATGGGTCTGGGCGGGACAGGTTGGTCTCGCTGCGCTGGTGGCGGCTTTCGTTCTCCGAAGTTTCTCCGCCCATTGGACGGAATTCCGACAGCTTTCATTCCCCGCGGAGATTCGGCCGGGGTGGATAGCACTTGCCGCCATCCTGATTTGGCTGGCGTACGGTCTGCTCATCGCCGGGTGGCGGGTACTGCTTCACGGATGGGGCCAGGACTTGCCGCTCCCCGTCGCCGCCCGCATATGGTGTCTCTCGAACCTCGGCCGCTATCTCCCGGGCAAGGTTTGGAGCATTGCCGGCCTAGCCGTGTTGGCTCCGCAAGCGGGGGTCGCGGGTTGGGCAGCGGCTGCGTCGGCTGTTGCTATGCAGGCCCTTGCGGTGGGGACGGGCGTTGCAGTCGTCGCAGCTACCGCTCCGGGTGCAGCACCTGGCGTGCGCCTCGCGGTGGCGTTTGCCGTTGCCATTGGGAGCGTCGTTGCACTCACGGCCAGAACCCCCACGGCGGCGGTGTCGCGGGTGACGGCGGGAAAGATTCCGGCCACCCCTCTGCCGGGCCGCGCCGTTGTCCTTGGAGCGGCCGCCACGCTGGCTTCTTGGCTCCTGTACGGACTGGCATTCTGGCTCATCGCCCTCGGATGTATTCCGGCGAGCCCACCAACACTCGCGTTCGCCGTAGGCTCGTTTGCAGCGGGCTATATTGTCGGCTTACTTGCGATCTTTGCACCGGGCGGCATTGGAGTGCGTGAGGTGGTGCTCGTGGGACTGTTGACGCCCGCTGTCGGTGGTGGCCCGGCTGTCGTAGTGACCGTTGCCTCACGGTTGCTCTTGACCATTACCGAGATCGTGGCGGCCCTTGGAACGCTCGCGGTCGGACGATGGCGTAAGGAGATTGGTGCGTGAGCCATCCTGCACAGGAACGGGCAGTGAGCGTCGATGAATTTCGACCGGTACGTCCAACGCTGCTAGCCACCGGCTTCTTCTCCCTCTGGGTGGCGATTCTTTCCCTTCCGATGCTCACTGGTAAGTTTGTCGCCGGCCCGTGGAGCGACCAATATGCCACTGGGTACGCCTTCCGAGCATGGGCGGCTGAACAGTGGAGAAGCACAGGCAGGGTCCCGCTTTGGAATCCCGAGATCTTTGGCGGCATGCCATTCGTTGCTGGCATGCACGGCGACATCTTCTATCCCACCGCCTGGTTGCGTTTGGTGCTGCCGATCGATGTGGCCATGAATCTGGGGTTCGTCGTCCACTACGTCCTGGCGGGTTTGTTCACCTATCTGCTTCTCAGGGCACTCAGGGTCTCGTGGACCGGGTCGGTTGTGGGTGGCCTTGCCTACCAGCTTTCCGGTCTCGTCGCATCATATGTGAACCCGGGGCACGACGGCAAACTGTTTGTGACGGCTCTCTTTCCGCTCGCGTTGCTCGCGTTGGTGTGGGCTCTGCGGGACCGGCGTTGGGAAGGTCTGCCGTTGTTTGCTTTGGTGACGGGGCTTGGCGTTTTGAGCCCTCACCCCCAGTTGCTGTATTACATGCTGGTGGCGGCAGGACTTTTCGCTCTCTATCTCACGTTTGGTGAGCCCACGGACTCGCCACTGAACCGCCGCCTCGTCAGGCTGGCGGGTGCACTGGCAGCAGTGGTAGTGGGTGTCCTGATGATCGGGGCGATTCAGATTGGGCCGTTCTGGTACTACATCCCCTTTTCCCCAAGGGCGGAAACGTACGGTGGCTGGGAGCGCGCGACTTCCTTCGCTATTCCGTGGGACCACATTCCTGAGTTCTTCCTCGCCAAGTTCACCGGCGTAAGCAGCGAGCAGACCTACTGGGGAGGGAATGGTTTCAAGCTGCACTCCGAGTATCTCGGGCTTCCCGTTGTGGTACTCGCCGTGTTGGGGTCGGCGGACCGGGCACGAAGACGGCTGATTCTCTGGCTGGGCGCGATCGGGACGCTGTTCTTACTGGTTAGTCTTGAGGTGATGCCTTTCATGAAGCAGGTGCGGGCGCCCGGCATGGCGTTCTACATCGTGGCATTTGTGGTTGCGGTGTTGGCGGCCTTCGGTGGGCAGCGGTTGGCGCGAAGGGAGGGCGGGGCCCACGTGACTGTCTGGTTCTGGGCAGCCTCGGTGGTCGCGGTGCTGGCCCTCGTCGGCGGCATCGGCTGGATCGCCGAGGGCCTCGCGTCCGGGATTCAACAGCAGACCGGACGGCCCACGCTGGCCGTTGCGGCATCGGCATCATCGTCTATCCAGCTTGGAGCTCTGGGCAGCGCAGTGTTCCTCGCTGGGTTGGTGCTCGTGGCGTGGGGGTTTCTGCGCGAGAAGATCGGCTCGAGAGCACTAGCCCTGTTGATCATCCTGGTCGTCGGCACCGATCTATGGATCAATGCTCGGACGTTTTGGAACTACTCGAACGCTCCGGATGATCTCTTTGGGGGTGACGCCATCACGGAGTATCTGCAGCAGGTCGAGCCACCATTTCGGGTTCTCGACCTGCAGGTGTATCCGCCGGGGGGATCAACTTCGACACTGATGGCGTACGGAATTCCACAACTTCTGGGCCACCATGGCAACGAGCTTCACGCGTTTGACCAGCTCATGGGTGGCAAGAACGTGTGGAGCAACTTGCCGTTTTGGGGGCGTGGCGATCTCAAGCTGTTGGACCTCTATGCCGTGCGATACCTTATTGTCCCCGGTGGGCAGGGCCTGGACAGCCTTCCAGGCTTCCGGCGCCTCCTCGCGGAAGTGCCGACGGCTGGGGGTGGCACCGGCATCCTGTTCGAGCGTGTGCCCGTTCCCCAGTACGCCCGATTCGTCAGCGGGGCCGTCAAGGAAGCAGACTCGCTCGCTACGGCCATGGTTCTCCACCCGCAGTTCATGGTCGACCGTTTGGTTTACTTGGATGCCACCTTCGATGGACAACCTGAGGAACTTACGGCAATGCCGGAGCCAGCGGATGCGACGGTGGACGTCGCCGAGTGGGCTCCGGGCCGCATGAGGCTCAACATCTCGCCCGCGGCCCCTGTAGAAGGTTACGTCGTTATAAGTGAGAACTGGTATTTCGACTGGCGTGCCACGGTGGATGGCCAGCCCGTGGATGCGGTGCGGGGCAACGGCGCGCTGATAACCGTTCCGGTGGCGGCCGGCGCCCGAGACATCGAGCTGGCGTTCGAGAGCGACCACTACCGAGCGGCTAAGTTGATCACACTGGGGTCCCTGCTGGCCGTGACGATTGCCGGGATCGCCCCGCCCGTTGTCAGGAGGAAGCGGCGTGTCTGAGCGGGCGCTGGTGATCATTCCCACTTATAATGAGGCTCCGAACCTGCCACTCCTGATTCCCCAAGTACTCGATCAGGATGAATGCATCGATATCCTGGTGGTGGACGACGGATCACCAGACGGGACTGGCCGCGTAGCGGACGAATTTGCTCAGCAGGATAGCGGCCGGGTGTTCGCATTGCACCGAAAGGGGAAGCAGGGCCTGGGCACGGCGTACGTGGCGGGCTTTCGGTGGGGCCTCGAGCGGGATTACGCCTACATCTTCGAGATGGACGCGGATTTCTCCCATGATCCGAAGCACCTCCCGGTGTTCCTCCAGGAGGTGAAGCAGGCCGACCTCGTAGTGGGATCCCGCTACTTGGGTGGTCGGGTGTCCGTGGTCAACTGGCCTATGGCTCGGCTGCTTTTGAGCTATTTTGCCAACATCTACGCCCGGGTGATCACGGGACTGAACGTTTACGATGCGACGGGAGGGTTCAAGTGCTTCCGCCGCAAGGTCTTAGAGGCTATCGATCTGAATGCGGTTCAATCTAACGGATATTCCTTTCAGATTGAGATGAACCTCCGAGCGCAACGAAAAGGCTTCAAGATCAAGGAAATCCCCATCGTCTTTGTCGATCGTACGGACGGTGCGAGCAAGATGTCCGGCAAGATCGTGAGGGAAGCGATCTGGATGGTGTGGCGATTACGGCTCAAAGCCCTGGCAGGACGACTGTGAAAGGCACGATTTTCTTTAAGCTCACCGGCTCCGGAAACGACTTCATCTGCGTTGACGGGCGCACGACCCCCGTGGAGATGTGGTCGCCGGAGCAGATCAGCGTCATTTGCGCCCGCCGAACCGGCGTTGGGGCCGATGGGTTTGTGGTGCTGGAGCCCGGATCGACCAAGGACGCCGTTCGCTTCCACTATTTCAACAGCAACGGCGGGCGAGCCGATATGTGCGGCAACGCATCGCTCTGTGCGACACAGATGGCGGCACGTTTGAGGCTGGCTCCATCGGAGGGAATGGTTCTCGAAACCGACTCCGGAAACTTTCGGAGCCGATGCCTCCCGGGTCCTGGGGCGCGCGCCGAACTCCTTCTGTCAAACGTCGAGGAGATCTCACAGGCCAAAATCGACTTGGTGACTGGCGAGGAAGGAGCCTATCTCGTGAAGGTGGGCGTCCCGCATCTCATCCTGCCGGTTCGCGATCTGAGGGCACCGGAGGCCGACCCTGAGGTGCGGGGTAGGGAACTCCGGTCCCATCCAGGTCTCGGAGACGGAGGTGCTAACGTGACCTTTGTCGGGCGCCTATCGGAGGGCTGGGGCATGCGCACCTACGAGCGCGGGGTCGAGTCCGAAACGCTGGCCTGCGGGACCGGCGCCGTGGCCGCGGCTGCCGTTCTGGCACATGCTGGGATGGCGTCTTTTCCATGGTCCGTCCAGACAGCCTCAGGTTGCACGTTGGAAGTGTCGGGCGAGCCCTCCACCAACCCTCCAGGGATCCTCGAGCCACGCCTCGTCGGAGAAGGGCGTCTCGTGTTCCGCGGAGTCATCCCATAGCAATCCGATGTCAGCCCAGAAACATCTAGCTGCCCCATTTCCTGGCGACCTGCCAGGAAGTGGGACAGGGAGTCCGAAGCACCCACGTCCGTGGGGTGCTTACGGCTTTTCCACAATTCCAATAGCGGCCGCTAAGGTATGGGGGAGGAGTTCGACAGGGGAATGGCAGTTTTGGGGAAGTTGTCCACACAACGGATGGGATGTACTTAACATAACATCTCTTATACGTAATTCATCTGTCGCAGAAGTGCTCGAAAGTTGTCGCTCTTGTGTCGCCTTCTGGACCGGTTTGGGGGGCAAATCCCCCTATTGAGGAGTGGGCGAGGGGCGGTTCTCCGCAAGTCGAACCCTCGCCGCCGCTGTCAGCGGACTCTCTTCGCCGAGCTCGTCGATCACCTGCTCGTAGGCAAGGCTCGCCCGCTCCGTGTCACCTGCGAGTTCCGCGGCGCGGCCCAGATCGAGTAGATACTCCGCTCTCACCAAGCCGTAGTTGGATTCGTCGGCAGCCAACTCAAATGCGTCTGCGGCTTCCTGATATTCACCGAGATCCTCGAGTGCACTTCCCAAAAGGCCGGCGGCGGGCGCGAGGAACTGTTGGCGCGGACCCTGACTCAGGAACGCGCGCAGTTCGATTGCCGCGACATTGGCCTCGCCGTCGAGCAAGCGAACCCGGGCCAGAAGGACTACGGCCTCCTCGCCGGCTACGGTGCCGCCATATTGACTCACGACCCTTCCGAGGTCGCTTTTGGCGAGCTGGAGGTTCCCGGCATCTGCCGTCGTGCGTGCCTGTGCCAACGCCCTGGCAGCGAACGATTCCTTTCGCTCTTGAGCGGTCCTGGCAAACCAGATTCCCCCTGCAATGACGGCCACCGCCACAGCCCCGAATGTCAGAGGCCGCCGTCGCTGCTGGAACCAGCGCATGGCACGGTCACTTGCATCTACGGGAACCGGCTTGGCGGTTTCTGCTGGCGTTCGTTTCTTGTCCATATCTCCGATATCAGTCTTTTTTGCTCGTTTTGGTAACGACGTGAGAGATGCCCCTGGCGTGACTCGAACACGCGACCAACGGTTTAGGAAACCGCTGCTCTATCCAACTGAGCTACAGGGGCGACAGCGACTGAAAATAACCTTGCCCCCTACAGCTTCCAACCGGTGCGAGTTCTAGTCGTAGTGCAACAGACTCCATGTGCGTGCGGGTTGAAGCTTGTCACGGCCGTTAAGGAATCCCAGCTCGATGAGAAAGGCCAGCCCGACCAATTCCCCTCCCGCCTCCGAAACCGCCCTTGCAGCAGCTTGAGCCGTCCCTCCTGTCGCCAGCACGTCGTCCACCACCAGAACTCGGTCTCCGGGTTCGATGGCGTCCATGTGGATCTCAATGGCGTCGGTTCCGTATTCGAGGGCGTACTCCACGCGCCTCCGTTCCCACGGGAGCTTCCCTTCCTTCCTGGCCAGGATGAGGCCTGCGCCAAGGCCCAGCGCCACCGGCGCACCGAGAATGAACCCACGTGACTCTATCGCCAAGACTTTTTCCACATTCCCGCGCCGGAATTCCTCAATCAACCGCGATACGGCGTTTCCAAACAAGTGCGAATTGAGCAGGAACGGTGTGATGTCCTTAAAGACGACACCGGGAGTCGGAAAATCTGGCACATCCCTAATAGCGGCGTACAGATCGTCGAGGTTAATCTGGTTCACAGGTGACAGCCCCTATCTATTTGATTTCAAACGTTTTAAAGCCATGTACATCATCTGTGACTTGCTGTCTTTCCACATCTGGGACTTGCTGCTTTTCCACATGATCAACGCGGGATGCCGGCGGCCCTGATCGAAGGGCGTTCTCGAATGACTCGAGGAGGTCGAAGCTACCGTGGGCCATTACCTCGACGGATCCGTCAGGCCGGTTTCTGACCCAGCCCCGGACGCCAAGCCTGCCGGCTGTCGACCAGGTGTACCAGCGGAATCCGACCCCCTGTACGCGCCCTGAAATGAGCCACCGAACGGTGTGTTCTTGCCGTACTTCCATATGCGCTACCGCGATTCTGCCTCCACCTGCCGGGCGGCGGGTCCCTGACGACGGTGCCTGACGACGTACACAATTACGGCGATGATGAGTAGCGGCATGAGGATCAGGGTGGCAAGCGTCGTATAGTGCCGCACATCCTCCTGGAGCAGGCGGTCGGCGTGTCTCCCAAGGTACCAACCGATGTAGGTGAGGATCGCGCACCAGATTCCTGCCCCCAGCGATGTATACGCTGAGAATCTCGCCAGGTTCATGCGGGCGAGGCCGGCTGGTAGCGAGATGTATTGACGGATGACAGGGATGAGGCGGCCGATGAACGTGCTGATTTCTCCATGCCGGACAAAGAACGCTTCGGATTTATCCAGGGAGCGTTCCTTGATCAGCAGGTATTTGGAGTATCGATGGAGGAGCGGGCGGCCCAGACGTACCGCCAGAAGGTAGTTGAACACGGCTCCCAGAAGGCTGCCTGCGACGCCCGATCCAAGGACGAGATAGCCGTTCATTCGACCTTGAGCTGCCAGATATCCTCCTGGAGGAAGCACCACCTCGCTGGGAAAAGGAAAAAACGACGATTCGAGGGCCATCAGGAGCAAGATTCCTGGGTACCCCAGACGGAAGATCGTCTCCGTGAGCCAGCTAACCAGTGTCTCAAACACGGCTTAGGTGGCTTCCGGCTGGAAACCGTGCCGACCTATGAGGCGGACGAACTGGGTGGCTCCCAGGTTCTCCTCCATCACCTCATCGCCCTGTTTGGTGACGCGACAAAGCTCCTGAGTGGTGCCCCGGTCGAGGGGAATGACCAGAATTCCCCCATCTGCCAGTTGGTCGATCAGTGGCGCCGGGATGCGAGGACTCGAGGCCGATACGAGGATCGCGTCGTACGGTGCCAGAGGGCGCCAGCCAAGGGTCCCGTCCCCGACCAGGACCGTTACGTTGGTGGTCCCGGCCTGGCTCAGGGTTTGCCGCGCCAGGGCCGCCAGGTCGGCGATTCGCTCAACCGAAACTACGACTTCGGCCAAGCGGCCCAAAAGCGCGGCTTGGTATCCCGTTCCGGTACCCACTTCCAACACGCGTTCACCGCCCCGCAGGCTCAACGCCTGGAGGTACTGCGCGTGCGTTGACGGCTGAGAAATGGTCTGTCCTTGGCCGATTGGCAAAGAGGTATCGTCGTAGGCCCTCGCGCGGAGTGCCTCGGGCACGAACAAATGGCGGGGGGTCTCCGCTATGGCGGCCAAAACCGCCATGTCTTTGATCCCCTTACGACGAAGCTCTTCGATCAGGCGGGCGCGGTAGCCGCCATAGCTATCTGCTATTGGCCGAGTTGCCATGACCGGACGTCTTCCAACAAATCATAGTTCGTGAGGTCCAGATGCAGGGGGGTCACGGAGATATAGCCGTCGGCCACCGCCCTGAAATCTGAGTCTTCGGCCCCCGACCAGCTGCTCGTCCCCCCTCCAATCCAGAAGATTTCTCTTCCCCAGGGATCCTCCATCCGCCGCAGGGAATTCGAATAGACTCTTCGCCCCAGCGTCGTGACGCGGATTCCACAGATCTCCTCACCGGGCACCGGCGGGAGATTGACGTTAAGCAGGGTCTCCTTAGGGAACTCCCGGACCTGCGTGACGCCGACAACGAGCCGCCGCAGCCACTCCCGCTGGGACTCGATGAGGTCGTACGCCTCACCGGCAAACGAGATGGCGACGCCCGGGATGCCCACGGACAGTCCCTCCATCGCTGCCGCCACCGTGCCGGAGTAGAAGACGTCCTCCCCCATGTTCGGCCCGTGGTTCACCCCGGAGAAGACAATGTCCGGCTTGTGATGGAGCAGGACTTCCAGGGCCAGGAGGACACAGTCCGATGGTGTGCCGTCCACCTGAAACCGGCCCTCTCCTCGGGACACTGGCCTCAGCGGCCGGAACATCGTGAGTGAATGACTGGACGCGCTCTGTTGGCGGTCGGGGGCTACGACGGTAACGTCCCCAACCTCCCGGCAGACGTCCTCTAACACCCCTATGCCGTGGGCGAGAATCCCGTCATCGTTACTCACCAGGATCTTCAAGGGGGACCTTCTGGTCCAGGATAGCGACAATGTTCGAGAGTTGGCTGGTCAGGTCCTCGATCGTTTCGTGCTCGAGGGCCCGCCGCGCGGCCGTTTTCAGGTCCCCGGTCTGCCGATAATGCTCAATCTGTTTGCGGGCACCCTCGATCGTGTACTTCTCAGTGTACAACAGGTGCCGTACGAGCATTATGAGCTCGATCTCGCGGCGCTGATACACCCGGTTCCCGGACCGGTTTTTTGCCGGGTGCAAAAAGCGGAACTGGCTCTCCCAGTACCGCAGGACATGGGGTTTCAAGTCGGTGAGCTGGCAAACGTCGCCGATTGAGAAGAACTCCTGGACCTCCCGCGGGGCGGTCATCGCCAATGCTCCGCTTTCAGCTCTCGCTCCATGAGATCTTGAATGGCCTGCTGGGGCTTCTTGTCCTCGAAGAGGATCTGTTCCACCTCGCTGGCGATGGGCAATTCGACGCCAGCTCGCGCGCCCAGGTCTACTGCCACGAGGGCCGCATTGACTCCCTCAACCACCGTTAGCTGCTTGGCGAGCACCTCGGCGAGGCTTCGGCCCTTTCCCAGTGCCACTCCCAGCGATCGGTTGCGACTGAGGTGGCCCGTGGCCGTCAGGATGAGATCTCCCATGCCGGCCAACCCGGCAAATGTCATTGGGTTCGCTCCAAGTGCCTCACCGAGACGCGTCATTTCAGCCAGACCACGGGTGATGAGCGCGGCACGGGGGTTATGGCCGAGCCCGAGACCGTCGATCATCCCAGCCGCAATGGCAACCACATTCTTCACGGCCCCACCGAGTTGCACGCCCAACACGTCAGTGCTCGTGTAAACCCGGAAGTAGCTCGTCGAGAACACGCGTTGGGTGGTTTTGGCCGCCATAGTGTCAGTTGCAGCTGCTACTACGGCTGTAGGCTGCTGCTCGTACACTTCCTTGGCAAAGCTCGGCCCCGAAAGGGTGACCGCCGGGCAACTGGGAAGTACTTCCTCCAGGATCTGGGTCATCGTATCCAGGGTGTCCGGTTCGAGGCCCTTTGACACGCTGACCAGCGGAGGAGTGGCGCCCTTCAGCCCTCGCTCAATTTCCTGGGCAATAGCCCGAACGGCGTGCGATGGAGCGGCACACACCACCAGATCTCGACCCGCAACCGCCTTGCCGATCTCCGACACGGCGACCAACTTCGGACTCAGGGGGCAGTCAGGGAGGAAGATGGGGTTGACGTGCTCCCTGCCGATGCCCTGCACGACCTCCTCCTCCCGCGCCCAAATCGTCACATCGTGCTTGTGGCGCGCGAGAAGGTCTGCGAGCGTCGTTCCCCAGCTCCCTGCCCCGACGACTCCTATCTGCACGCTACGTCTCCCTCTTCCGCCCAAATCGCGGTTCGGTGCCGTGAAAGAGACGCCTGATATTGGAGCGGTGATTGATGACGATGAAGCTCGCAATGACAAGGCTCGCCACTAACAGATGAGAGTCACCAGGTGCCGTGAGCAGCGCCGCAATGGGAAACGCCACGGCGGCGCTCATCGAAGCCAGTGACATGAATCCAGTGCTGAGGAGGAGCAGTGACCACACGCCAGCGCTCACCAGGAGCGGAGTGGGAGCTACGGCCAACACCACGCCGGCAGCCGTGGCAACCCCCTTCCCTCCCTGGAATCTGAGGTAGATCGGGAAAACATGTCCGAGGATCGCTGCACCGCCGACAAGGAGCGGAATCCATGGGCGGCCAGCGGGGGAGCTGGTGCCAGCCAGCGGGCTGAGAAACGCTGCGGAAACGTAGCCCTTGGCGATATCAATCAATCCTGCCGGAACGGCATACTTCCATCCGAGCGCACGGTAGAGATTGGTCGCTCCGAGGTTGCCGCTTCCTACTCGGCGGAGATCGACCCCGCCCGCTCTGGCGGCGATATAGCTTGTCGGAGTCGCCCCCATGAGATAGGAGACCACGAGGATGGCCAGCAGCTTCAACGCCGGTCTCGCTTTCGCTTCAACTTGAGTCGGATTGGGACCCCAAAGAAATCCCAGGCTTCATAGAAGCCGTTGACCAGGTACCGTCGGTACGTCGTGGCCACCGTGTCCGGACGATTGCTCACTACGCTAAACGTCGGAGGGGCCGTTCCGATTTGAGACGCGTAGTAGAGCTTTACCTCGCCGCCCCCCTTTTGGGGTGGCTGGGCCCGGTCCGTGAGCGCGTGAATGACCTTGTTGACCTCGGCGGTGGGAATCCTCCGCCGCCGTCGTTCTTCCACTTGCAGCGTCAGATCCAGCACCTTTCGGGCCCTGAGCCCCGTCAGAGCGGACACGTACACGAAAGGGGCGTTCTTGAGGAACGGGACCCGGTCCACAACCTTTGCCCGCCCGCGCTCGGCCGTGGAAGTGTCCTTTTCTTCCACGAGATCCCATTTGTTCACCGCGACGATAAGTCCGGCCCCCCGATCCCAGATTTCTTCTGCAATCCGGAGGTCTTGGGCCTGGACCCCGATCTGGGCGTCGATGACCAAAATGCAGATGTCGGCACGCTCCATTGCCCGCGCCGTTCTGAGCGTAGAGTAGAACTCCACATCATCCTTTACTTTCGGTCGTTTTCGTAACCCTGCAGTATCTATGAAGTTGAGGGTTCTCCCATGGTACCGCAAGGGGGAGTCCACCGCATCCCGGGTGGTCCCCGCTTCCGCCGCGACGATAGTGCGCTCGGCACCAAGCAGTCGGTTCATCAGGCTGGACTTCCCACTGTTTGGGCGGCCCACGACGGCCACCTGGACCACGCCGGCCTCATCGGCCTCGGGCTCCTGTGGCAGGAGCGCGACGATCTTGTCGAGCAGGTCGCCGCTTCCCTTTCCCGTCGCGGCGGAAACGGGCCATGGAGTGCCTATCCCGAGCCCGTGAAAGGCGTGGTGGGAGAGATCGTTGGGTAAAGCGTCCGCCTTATTGGCTGCCACAATTACCCTATCTTGGACACGGCGAAGGAGGTCGGCCACTTCCTCATCGGCTGGATGGACTCCCTCCTGCGTATCGACCAGCAAGACGATCACGTCCGCTTCATCGACCGCGGAGATGATCTGATCTCGAATGCTCCGGGCCAGCGGGTCCTTGGTCTCTGCGGTCCATCCGCCGGTGTCGACCAACCAGAAGTGGCGGCCGTCCCACTCGGCCTGGGCGAAGTGCCGATCCCGCGTTACCCCGGGACGATCGTGAACGATCGCCCGGCGGCCCCCGACGATCCGATTGAACAGGGTGGACTTGCCGACATTGGGGCGCCCCACCAGGGCGACGGTGCGTTTCACTCTCCCCGGTCCACGGCTAGGGCGTCCGTAAAGTGGTATGAGAGAAGTACTTCAGTGCTGATCCCTCCGGAGACAGCCGTCAGCGGCATGTCATCGACAAACCGGTCTTGATCGTTGACTGCCTCGGCGGGAAGTAAAGCGAGATGCAGATCGCCGCCGGCCGCGATTGCCTGACGGAAGGCTGAACCTGGCAGAAGGCCGGCCGTGGTGACCGACGGGCCAAACAGGGGGTTCTCCAGCACGCTCAGTTCGAATCGGCCGCCGGTGAGCTGCTCCAGGTCTGGCAGGATTTGCGGCATCAGGGCGCCCATGGCCGTGCCTGTCATCACCCCGATCGTCAGGCCGTCCAGACGCGGCAATTCAGCTGCGCCATCGGCAATTCTCTGCCGTAGATAGCGGACACACCCGACGCCGTTCTCGACCTGCTCGAAATCGCCGTAGGTTGCCGCGTCCGGCAGGGGCGCTTCCGCCCGCAGGTACAGCTCGTCTGAGCCGTACACCCAACGCGTCCCGCGCTGCAACTGCGCCTGCTCTGCCACCTCAACGACCACCTCAATGGCTTGCCTGCATTCGTCCGGGGTTGGCGACCGCACCATCTCATGCTTGCTGAACTCTGTGAGCCCGACGGGCACCACGGCGACCGACAAGACCGCGTCGCCGAGGTCGAACAGATCCTCAAGGCTCCTCGCGAGCACCGGTCCGTCGTTGACGCCGGGCTGCAATACAATCTGCGTATGGAATTGAATACCACCCGCCGCGAACATCTGAAGTTGCGAAATGATCGCGGGCGCCCGGGGGTTGCGGAGTAGTCGCCTTCTGACCACCGGGTCGGTGGCGTGGACCGACACATAGAGTGGACTGAGACGATAAGCCAGAATCCGGTTCACGTCTGACTGCTTGAGGTTGGTCAGCGTCGCAAAATTGCCGTGCCGGAAGGAGAGTCGGTAGTCGTCATCCCGAATGTAGAGCGTCTTCCTCAACCCTTGAGGGAGACCGTCCACGAAGCAGAAGTCGCATCGGTTGCCGCACCTGCGGATGTGCGGGGGGACGAGCTCGACGCCCATGGGAAGTCCCTCGGGCCGCTCGATATCGAACTCGATCTCCTCACCGTCGGGTGTTCTGACTAGCAGCGCGAATCGGTCCTCGGCCGTCAGGAATTCCCAGTCGAGAAAATCACCGAGCTGTTGGCCGTTGACGGAGATGAGTTCTGTCCCCGGCGCGAGGCCGAGATCGGCGCCCAACGAGTCGGGCGCCACCGAGTGCACACGGACCATGGATGAGACGAGCCACTAGGAGGAAAAGAAAGGAGGGCCGTCACCGGCCCTCGCTCCGCGTTTGCGCGTGCGTCTGCAGCTTTGAAAATAGTTCTGGGCCCAAAATGGCGCCACGTTGAAAAGGCGATGGTGAGCGGGCCGATGCTCGGCGGTGTGATTCAAATCGGTGGCGAGGTGGCCGTCAGACTGCGATGACATGATCCGCACGTCAGCTGGCGTGGGAGGCTCCAAGGGCCGCTCGCATCGAATTCTTGATCTGTGCCGCAGTCGGGGCATGTGCCGCGCACCGCCACCGCACGTTTTGGCGTTCTGAAACGGACAACGAAAAACACGATGCCGATGACAAGGAACCCTGGTACGAGAAGGAAATGCGCAACAGGAACAAAAATGCTCGCAACGGCCGCGGCCCAG
>JBDHFY010000023.1:0-39521 GCA_039590195.1 Gemmatimonadota bacterium
GCACCCTTCGCACGCGAGGTTGCACTTCATCGTGGGCTCGAGCCATGCGATGGCATTGTCCGACAGGGTCCACGGAAGCCGATACAGGTCTCGGTGATCGAGTGCTGCAGTCATTGAATCCCTCGATTCGCGTTTGACGTGACCGGCCGGTCGAGTGGTGCGCTGCTGCCGATCACCCAGCTTCCACGCCCATTGAATTTGTGCGCCATACCACCCACGATTTGCTAGAGCAGGGTCAAAATGTGTGGTCTATTGTGTGGGAAGTCAAAGGCAAGAAGAATGGGAGATTCCCTAGTATGTCGTAACCAGGAACACAGCCCATTTGTTAACCTCTATGTGAAAATGACTCAAAAAAGAGCACCCAAGGGGCACAGACTCATCAGGCGTGCGCTCTAACCACCTGAGCTACTGGCCCCTGCAAGGTGGATAATCTAGGCCCCCAACCCTCTCATCGCAAAGGCTGTACCCAACGCCGGGGACTGCCCCGGCCACCGCACCTGCCCGCCTCAGTCCGGGGGGGCAGGAGCGATCAGTCACCCGGTGTCAGCCCCACGCTGGGCGCCCGCGGCGGGGGTGCCGCGGTTCCACATCGTCCTCATACTCGTCCTCGTCGTCTTCCTCGTCCTCGTCGTCCTCATCCTCCTCATCCTCATCGTCCTCGTCGTCCTCATCCTCGTCGTCCTCGTCGTCCTCATCCTCGTCGGGGCCGGCAAGGAGCAGGGAAATCGACGTCTCCCAGGCCAACATGTTTCCGTCCTCCTACGTATGGAAGTGGCACCACCACACGGTTGGGGTTCATGATTGAACGGCTGTGCGACCGGCTGCCCTCGCGAGCTTCCGGCGGTCTGATGCCTTGAGGGCGCGCTTCCGGAGCCGGATCGCCGCAGGCGTCACCTCTATGAATTCATCGTCCTCGATGAACTCGAGCGCCAGTTCCAGGGTGATCTCCCGGCAGGGCTCGAGGCGAATCATCTCGTCCGACGCCGTGGTGCGCATGTTCGTGAGCTTCTTCTCCTTCCCCACGTTGACCTCCATATCCCCTGGCCGCACGTGCTCCCCGACGATCATCCCCTCGTAAATCGCCACCCCGGGTTCCACAAACATGGTGGCCCGTTCCTGCAAATTGAAGAGCGCGTAGCCCACCGCCAATCCCTGGCGGTCTGCCACGAGGACCCCCCGGGCTCGGCCCGGAATCGGCCCACCCCACGGCCCGTACTCCATGAACCGATGGTGCATGATTCCCTCACCACGCGTGTCCGTTAAGAACTCACTCCGATATCCGAAGAGCCCTCGGGCCGGAATCCGGAACCGCATCTGCGTCCGGCCACCCTCGGCGTGCCCCACCTCGAGAGCCTCAGCCCGCCGGGGACCGAGCTTCTCCATGACCGTGCCGATCATCTCTTCCGGCACCTCCACCACCAACTCCTCGTAAGGTTCCAGGCGCTCCCCGTTGGGGCTTTCCCTGGTAATCACCCTCGGGCGGCTCACCTGAAACTCATAGCCCTCACGCCGCATCGTCTCCATCAAGATCGTGAGATGCAGCTCCCCGCGGCCGGAAACCGTGGCCGCATCCGGCCGGTCGGTGTCCTCCACCTGGAGTGCCACGTTTCGCTCCAGCTCCCGGTCCAGACGCTCCCGAACCTGCCGCGTGGTGACGTACTTCCCGTCGCGCCCGGCAAAAGGCGAGTTGTTGACGAGAAAATCCACCGAGATCGTCGGCTCCTCCACCGCGATACCAGCGAGCCGCTCGAGGTGCTCCGGGTCGGTCAGGGTCTTTCCGATCTCCACGCCGTCCAACCCCACGAGTCCGATGATGTCACCAGCCTCCGCCCGCTCGAGCTCGACCCGATTCAACCCCTCGAACCCGTACAGGTTTGCCACGCGGCCCTGGGCCACCTCCGAAGCCGGGACGGGCCCGGGATCGCCGAGAGGAAGCAGTGCGACAGCCTGCCCAACCGTCACCGCGCCGCGTTCGATCCGGCCGATCGCGAGACGCCCGTAATACGGCGAATGATCCACCGTCGAGACCAACAACTGGAATGGCTCACTCACCTCACACGCGGGAGCCGGTAGGTGCTCGACAATGGCATCGAAAAGCGGCTCCAGACTGTGGCCCGGCGGATCCAACGCCTCCGACGCCACCCCCTTCTTACCGGAGGCGTACAGGAACGGCGCATCCAACTGCTCGGGCGACGCCTCGAGGTCGATGAAGAGATCCAAGACTGCGTCGTGCACCGCCTCCGGCCTCGCGTCCGGCCGGTCCACTTTGTTGATCACGACGATGGGATGCAACCCTAAACCCAACGCTTTCCGCGTCACGAACCGCGTCTGCGGCATGGGCCCTTCCGCGGCGTCAACGAGAAGGAGCACGCCATCTACCATCCGAAGGATTCGCTCGACCTCGCCTCCGAAGTCGGCGTGGCCGGGCGTGTCCACCAGATTGATCTTGGTGTCGTGCCAGCGAAGGGACGCGTTCTTTGACAGGATCGTGATCCCGCGCTCGCGCTCCAGCGGATTCGAGTCCATCACCCGCTCGACGACCTGCTGGGTGGCTCGAAAGACGCCCGCCTGGCGCAACATCTTATCGACCAGGGTGGTCTTGCCGTGGTCGACGTGAGCGATGATGGCGATGTTCCGAAGGAGCAAACTGTAAGCCCTTGATTTACACTAGTTTACAAGCGCACGCAGGTGGGCAGTATAGCGACGAGTGGCCACGCACCGCAACCCGTCACGGCCCACTCTCTTCGACACACGTTCGGTCGTGCTCGATTTGCACGGTGATGTGATGAATGCCGAGCCCCTCCATACGGGACTGCGCCGCCTCGAGAACCTGTTGGCTCACCCCGGAATCGGGGACAACGACGTGTCCGCTCATGGCCACCACTCCGCTCGTCACCGTCCACACGTGCAAGTCGTGGACGTCGGTGACCCCGGCAATCTCCGCGATTTGGGCCTCCACATCTTTCATCGAGATATGTGGGGGTGTGCCTTCGAGTAGGACGTCGACGCTCTCCCGCACGAGGCGCCATGCGCTACCCAAGATGAGCATGGCGATCAGCACCGAGATAATGGGATCCGCGGGCATCCAGCCGGTGAACATAATGATCACGCCGGCCAGGATGGCACCCACCGAGCCCAGCAGATCGCTCACCACATGGAGATACGCCCCTCGGATGTTGAGGGAGTGCGAATGTCCTCGGTGAAGGATCCGCATGGAGAGCAAATTCGCCACCAAACCGGCGCTCGCCACACCGAAGAGGATGCGCGGCTCGACTTCGGGAGAACTCCCGATTCGTTCGACGGCCTCCCAGACGATGGACCCGGCGATCACGAAGAGTGCCGTACCGTTGACCAGCGCCGCCAGAATCTCGAGGCGGAGATAGCCGTACGTCTTTTCGGGCGTCGCCGGCCGCCGCGCGATCCAGGCGACGAACAGCGCCAGCGCCACCGCGACCACATCCGTGAGCATGTGGCCCGCGTCCGCGAGGAGCGCGAGCGAATTCGCCATCACCCCGCCCACCACCTCCACCGCCATGAACATGGCACTGATGACCAGCACCGCAGTGAGCGCCCGGGTGTGCGCACCCAGACCGGACCACCGCGAGCGGGAGCTGCACCCGACGCCGCCGACGGAGTGCTCCACGCCGCTCACAGGTGACTCCCGGCGAGTGGCCGCGCCTGTCTAGCGGTTTGTTGCGGGCGGGTTAAGTTTTCTTGGACATACATGGACGACGATCCGTTACTATCCTCGTTCCTCAGGAGCGCCTCCGCGGCAACCCGGCGGGTTGTTGTGGACGCGTTTTTTGCTGCACGCCCCCGCAGCACGCGGGCAGCTCTGCACACCGCACCGCAACGGCGCTATGTGCCTTCCACCCGCTGTTCCGAAGATAGCGCTGAACTGATCCCGACTCCGGGTTCCCACTTTGCTCGCGCGCTAATGATCGCACCAACGAAGCCCCGATGGAAGAAATCTCCTTAGCCTCTTTGCTCTGGCGCGGCCTCGCGGTCCTGGTTCTCGTCGCCGCCAACGCGTTCTTCGTTGCCGCCGAGTTCGCACTCGTCGCGTCGCGGCGCACGCGCATCGAGGCGCTCGCCCGCCAGGGAGACAGGCAAGCTAAACTCGTCCTGAAGGCGATACAATCGCTGGACCGCTACATCTCGGCAACCCAACTCGGCATCACCTTGGCCAGCCTGGGCCTCGGCTGGATCGGCGAGCCGGCCGTGGCGTCCGTCCTCGAGCGGCTGTTTCAGGGTTGGCCTTCGCCGTTCGATCTCGTCGCCACCCATGCGGTGGCCACGACCATCGCCTTCGCGCTCATCACCGTGCTCCACATCGTGCTCGGGGAGTTGGCCCCCAAGGCGCTGGCTCTCCTCCATCCCGAGGCGACGAGCCGTTGGGTGGTGGCCCCGCTGATCGGTTTCACCATCGCCACCAATCCGTTCATCTGGCTGCTGAACGGGGCGGCCAACGCCACACTCCGGATCTTCGGGATGCGAGCGCCCACCGAAAGCGAGCGCGTACATCGCCCCGAAGAGATTGTGATGCTGGTCAAACAGAGCCAAGAATCCGGGCATCTCGCCAGGCAGGACGTGCGGCTGATCGAAGGCGTATTCGAATTCACTGAGAAGACGGCCCGTGACGTCATGACGCCCCGAACGGATGTGATCGCCCTCGAGGAGACACTAACCGTCGAAGAGGCTGCCAAGCGTATCGGCGACGCGGGTCGCTCCCGCTATCCCGTCTACGGTGAATCGCTCGATGACATCGTGGGGATCGTCCATGCCAAACAGATTCTCGCCTACCTCCGCAATGCGAAGTACCAAGAGCTGAAGGCCATCATGAACGAGCCACTCTTCGTCCCGGGATCGCGGGAGGTCGAAGACCTGCTCACCGACATGAAGCGGGCGAAGCGACATCTCGCCATCGTTTTGGACGAATACGGCGGTACCGCCGGCATCGTCACCATGGAAGATCTCCTCGAGGAGATTGTTGGCGAAATCTTCGACGAGTATGACGGCGTCGAATCCCCACCCTCCACCGCAGGCGAAGAACGCACCCTCCCGGGAAACATGGAGATCGACGAAGCGAACGAGAGGTTCGGCCTGGGGATCGAGACAGATCAGTTTCAAACCGTCGGTGGCTTTGTGTTCGGGACGCTCGGTCGACTCCCGAAGGAAGGCGATGTGGTGGCGGTCAAGGTCGGGCGGCTCGAGGTCCTCAAGATGGACAAGCGTCGTGTGGCGACACTGAAGATTGCCGCCGGCCCATAGGAAGGCACGACATGCCGCGCTCCTATGAGTTGCGCCGTTTCGCCAGTTCGACCGCCAACCCTACGGCCTCCCGCATCGAGCTGTCGTCGGCAATGCCCCGACCCGCAATGTCGAATGCGGTTCCGTGATCCGGCGCGGTCCTGATGAACGGCAGCCCCAACGTGACATTCACACCACGTCCGAACGCTGCCATCTTGATGGCCGTCATGCCGACGTCGTGATAGGGGCTGAGTACCGCGTCGACCCGCGTTTCCTCCTGCATGGCCCTTAAGAAGACTGTGTCCGCTGGATACGGACCCACCGCCCCCAATGCCTTGGCCGCCGGCGCCAGCACGGTATCGTCCTCATTTCCAAACAATCCACCCTCTCCCGCGTGCGGGTTCACCGCACAGACCGCCAGCTTCGGTTCCGGGATCCCAAACCAGTCGCGTAGTGCGTCGATGGCAATACGACCCACGGTGACCACACGCTCGACGGTCAGCTCGGACAGAACATTGCGCAGCGGAATGTGGGTCGTGATCAGAACCACGCGCAGCTTCGGTGCGGCGAGCATCATGGCCGCATCGACCCCTCCCGCCAGCGCTGCCAGCCACTCGGTATGGCCCGGGTACTCGAATCCCGCCAGGTGGAGCGCCCGTTTTTCGGCGGGGCCCGTGACGATCGCGTCAACGTCACCGGATAACGCGAGCGAGACGGCCTTCTCGATCTGAAGGCCTGTCATGCGACCGGCGTGAGATGGGGAGAGGGAGGAGGGAGGAGGGAGGAAGATCTCCCCTGTTCCACCCTCTCCCCTCCCTCCTCCCCCCTCCCCAACCACTATCCGCTCGCACGGCATGTCACCGATGATGTCTTCCGGCCCCACCACGACAAAATCCGCCCCAGGGGGCGGGGGCGGATCTCGCAGGACCTTGTGAACGATTTCTGGCCCGATCCCGCGTGGGTCACCAACCGTGATGGCAACGCGGGGCCGCACGGCAGTTAAATCCTGATGTGCACGTAGGTGTTGCGCTTGAGCACCTCGAGATATCGGCGGACCCCATTCTCCTCCGCAAGCTGTTCGCGCAAGCGATCGCGCAGCTCATCGAACGTGAACTCGTCCGCCGCGAGCGCCTCCTGGAACAGAATCACAGCGTACTTCACAGAGCCGGGACTCTCCAGGATCACGGGCCCGATCACGTCCTGGGGTTGTGCCTCCGCCAACACCTCCTGGTAGCTTGGCGGAAGTCGTTCCCGTACCGCTCGCTCAACGAGACTTTGCTCATCCTTGTCGTGAACCGCCAAAAGAGAATCGAACGACGCACCCTCCCTCAGCGCCGCCGCGACGGAGTCGGCCCGCGCCCTCGCGGCCTGCCGGTTTTCGTCGGTGATCTCGGGGGCGACGAGGATGTGCCGAATCTGCGCGTGGCCCGGTTCAGTGCGTTGAACCTGAATGATATGAAAGCCAAAGGATGTGAGAACGAGATTGGACGTTTGTCCCGGTCGCAACCGGAATGCCGCCTGCTCGAACTCCGGAGCGAGACCTGTCCCCCGGCGCTGCCACCCGAGCTCTCCCCCCTGGTCTTTCGTCCCCGGGTCGTCGGAGTACTGTCGGGCAACCTCTGCGAAGTCCTCGCCGCTTCGAAGCTTCACCAGCACCGACTCCGCACGCACCAAAGCTGCCCGCAAGGCACTCGAGTCGGGCTGCGGTTTCACCACGATCTGACGAAACCCCACGGTCGGAGGTCGCTCGGGCGGCCGCTCGATCGTCCGCTCGAATTGCTCCCGCAGCTCCCTCTCGGTCGGTGGAATGGGACGGATCTCACCCGTCTGCCGCAAGCGCTGCTGAAACGCATCCCTTAACAGCTGCTCCCGGGTTTGATCGGCCAACCAGCGGCGATACTCGTCCTGCGTACCAAACCCGGCCTCCCGAATGCTGCGATCGAAATCCAGCTCCGATGAATACTGCTCCCGGAGTTGCCGCATACGCGCGTCCACCGCCTCCTGTACCATTTCGGGCGAGACAGTGATCGCCGTGTCCTCCATGGCGGCCTGCAACCAAATTTCATCCTCCACGAGGCGATCCAGCATCTCCCGGCGCAGGTCATGCATGCTCGCCGAGTCCCTTGGTTGGTCGGGGGTGCTCTGGAGGATTATCTGCACCGTCTCATCCATTTTGGTTCTCATGATCGGCTTGTTGCCCACGACGGCAACGACACGATCCACGAGCTGGTACTCCGGCCCCACCTGCGCGGGAAGCCCACGATGTGCCACCACCATGAACAGCGGGACAAGCCACACCACCCGTCGATGAATGCTACTCCCGCCTGATCGTTCCATCACTCTGACCCTCCGGTGGGGGTGCTATGACGGTTCCGGCGGCCGCACGAAGGGCGCGGACCCGCTCCAACACCCTCTCGATCCCTGCGGAATGAACCTCCCAATCCGCACCATCACGGAGCCGGTCTCCCAGGAAGGGCTTCACGATGACGAAGCGCCCTTCGTTCCTCAGAGCCACAGCCATATACTGATCAACCCGTACCCGCCCGAGCCACTCGCGTTCCTCGAGATCGGTTCCCGCCACGGCCAGCGATTCGGCAGAGACGTTGATGGTCTGCTTCACCACGTCCAAATCGGCAGCGTAGCGCTGCTTGACGAGGTTGAAGGTCTGCGGCGACAATTGGACGCCTTCGCTCTCCGCCTCCTCGAGTAGCAACTCCTGCTGGATCAGCTGGCGTACGAGAAAGTCGATCTGCTCACTGGGCGCGACGTTGATCCGCTGTTGCATCTGGGCAGGCAGCACGCGGAACCAGCGAACGAAATCGGCCACCGGGAAGCGCCCGGTGTCAAACGTTCCCAGCACCTTTCGCGACGTCCGATATCGCTCCGGTGCCGTAGCAACCTCCCGAATCGTCGCGGCCGCGCTCGAGCGCACCTCCACCGCCCGGCGGTCCAGGAGATCGGCCAGGTAGACGGAGTCCACCTGGTCGACAGTGGCCCGCGTGACTGCGGCCGCAAACTCCACACGCACATCTTCGAGCGGAGGCCGGAACACGATGTGATAGCCAAACTGCGTTTCGGTGACCTCAGAGAGCTCACCCGGCCCTAAGGCATAAGCTACATTCTCGAAACGCGGAACCATCTGGCCGCGGGAGATTACGCCCAGGCCACCATTGTTGGCGGCCGCACCCTCGTCCTCATTCTGGCGGTTGCCATCCGTCCACGTGCCACCGCTCAACAGTCGTTGTCTGATCCCGTCAGCCTCGCGCCGCTTCTGCTCTTTCTGGGCGGCCGTCACGCCGGACGGAAAGCGCCTGAGAATGTGGGCGATGAACCGCAGTTCGCCGGCCCGGTAGGCGCTATCCACCGCCGCCGAATCGATTGGCAACAAGTCGGCGACACGGAGCGCGCGAAAGCTGTCCGCCACAGCCTCCTGCACCTCGGGCCACATGGCGCCCACCACCGCCGAGCTATCGAGCAGCGAATCGCCCTGAGCCAGCCGACGGGCCAGCAAGGAGTAATCCACCCAGAGCCGGGCCAGTCCGTCCACGGTCTCCCGAGTCACCTGCATGTCCGGTACCGAGAACAGGAGTTCGGTCATGCGCGCGACGGTGAGCTCCGCGCCTTCCGCTCGCGCCACCGTGTCGCTGTGCGCAACGAAGGCCTCGCGACAACCACTGCTCGCCACCACAGCGAGCAGCGCACCAGCAAACAACATCCGAGGCATTGCCACTCCTTAGACTCCCGTCGGTCGCGGGGACGCATCCGACCCACGCTTTTCGAGGGCGGCCGTCAACGCACGCACCAGGCCGGACCCGATCGCGAGCCCTGTCGCACCTCTGCCGCAAACTGAACGTCGTCCAACGCGGCGGTGAGACCGGCGAGTCTGATGACGGCATCCTGCCGAAATTTGAGGCGCGCCTCGTCGCCGCGAATCATGACTGTCTGCAACCCCAGACCGGCACCGAGTACGCGCAATTCGAAGACCGTGAGCAACCGGTCCGCCTGTTCCGGTAACGGTCCGAAGCGATCCCTGAGTTCCTCTCGAACGTCCGCAATCTCGTCAAGTTCATGCGCACGCGCCAGCCGCCGGTAAAAGTCGAGCTTTGCATCCTCGTCGCACACGAATGCGTCCGGTAGGTGGGTAGGACCATCGAGGGTCACCTCTGGCGGGGGCACGTCCTGGGGCATTCCCTCCCCCTTGAGCGCTCGGACCGTATCGGCCAGCCAGCGCATGTACAGATCGAAACCGACCGCGTGCGCATGCCCGGACTGCTCGGCACCGAAGAAGTTGCCGGCACCGCGAAGTTCCAAATCTCTCAGCGCCAGCCGGTAACCGGACCCAAGCTCCGTGTGATGCTCCAGCAGCTTCAGGCGGTTTTCTGCTCCCGGGTCGATACTGTCCGGCACGATGAGGTAGCAGTACGCCCGCCGGTGGCCCCGCCCCACTCGTCCTCGCAATTGGTAGAGCTGGGCGAGACCGAACTGTTCCGCCCGATGAACAATCATCGTATTGGCATTCGGCACGTCGAGTCCGGATTCGACGATCATTGTGGAGACCAGGACATCCACTTCCCCCCACCCAAACGCCCGCATCACCGTGTCCAGCTCGCGTTCGCGCATCTTCCCGTGGCCGACGCCAACCCGCGCTCGGGGCGCGAGTCGGCGCACGCGCTCCGCCAGCGTGTCGATCGTCTCGATTCGATTGTGGACGAAAAAAACCTGGCCCCCGCGATCCAACTCCCGAGCGATCACCTCCATCAGCAACTCGTCGTCCCAAGGCTCCACGAATGTGAGGACAGGCGACCGGTCGCGCGGCGGAGTCTGTATCAGCGAGAGATCCCGTAGTCCGGCCAACGCGAGGTGCAGCGTTCTCGGAATCGGCGTGGCTGTAAGCGTGAGAACATCCACTTCGAGACGCAACTGTTTCAACCGCTCCTTGTGACGCACGCCGAAGCGATGTTCCTCATCGACGATCAACAAGCCAAGATCGCGGAAGACGACATCCTTCGAGAGCAGGCGATGGGTCCCGATAAGCACGTCCACCTTCCCCCCAGCGAGCCGCTGCAACACGGCGCGCTGCTCCGCCGGGGTACGGAAACGAGACAACACTTCGGTGTTCACCGGAAAGTCGGCCATCCGTTCATCGAACGTCCGGCCGTGCTGCTCGGCGAGAATCGTCGTAGGCACGAGTACCGCCACCTGCTTGCCCGCCACCGCCGCTTTGAATGCCGCGCGCACGGCGATCTCTGTCTTACCGTACCCAACGTCACCCACGACCAGTCGGTCCATGGGCGCCGATCGCTCCATGGTTAGCTTGATTTCCTCGCTGGCCGTTCGCTGATCCGGCGTGTCCTCGTACAGAAAGGCCGACTCCAGTTCGGCCTGCCACCGGGAGTCCGGCGGAAACCCGAACCCCGTCGCCACAGATCTGCGCGCGTAGAGCTCGAGCAGCTCCGTAGCCATCTTGCGAATGGCAGCCTGGGTCTTGACCCGACGGCGCTTCCACCGCGATCCCCCCAACCGATCCAGCTTGGGCGGCGACTCTTCCTCACCCGTTGACACCGCACTATGTCGCTCGAGTTGGTCAATCCGGTACAACGGGACATTGAGTCGATCGTCGCCTTCGTAGGTGAGCACGGCAACCTCGATCGTGCCATCGCCGGTGGAGATCGTTTCCACACCCCGATAGATCCCAATGCCGTGATCCAGATGCACGACATAGTCGCCGGGCGAGAGCGCGCCGGCGGGAGCGGCGGTCATTGCCTGACGATACCGCCGACGCCGGCGAATCCTCCGCGCCCGGCGAAAGATCTCATGGTCGGTCAACACCGCGAGGTCCGGCATGACGAACCCCGCGTGAAGTGCACCGATCGCCAGCGTCAGGTTCGGTGGCAGCCGACCTGTCCCACTTGCCCCTTGATCCGAGAGCAGTTCCTCGAGACGCTCGAGCTGCCCCTCATTGTCACAAAGAATGAGCGTTGGACCCGCGGAAACAATCGCCGCCAGGCTCCTCATGTTGCGTTCCACCTTTTCCGGAACGCTCAACCGCAGATCCAAATCATACGGCTGCCGCTCGAGGAGCAGTCGCGCGAATCGCTCAAACGCCTCCGCCCACGCGGCAGGGCTCAGAAACAGGGCCTCGCGTCCGGGAGCGTCCTCGCCCCGGCGACGCGCCACCTCTAGATGATGCTCCGCCTCCGACCACATCCGCTCCACCTCTCCCCGAGTGGCTCCGCCCTCGACCAGGAGCATGGTGTCGGGGGGTATGAGATCGAGGAGAGACTTCCGGCCCCCCCCCCTCTCCCCCTCCCCCTGCCCCCCCCCGGCCCCCCCCACCGGTAGCACCGTAACCGACTCCGTCCCCCTTTCGGAGCGTTGGGTATCGAGGTCGAAGGCCCGGATCGAAACAACCTCGTCGTCCCACCACTCAATCCTGGTCGGGGCCGCCATGCCAAACCCGTACACGTCTATGATCCCGCCGCGCACCGCAAACTGCCCCACGTCGTTGATCGACGGCCGACGCTCGTAGCCGACCCGCTCCAACTCCGAAATGACCTCGGCGGGCCTCAGCCCGTCGCCCAGCGAAACCGTGAGCCTGGATACCTCCACCGCGCCAGCCATCGCCGTGAGTTCTGCCGTCGCACGGGCCGTCGTCACCACCGCCGGCGCTTCGCCGTACAGGAGGGCATGAATGGTCTCAACCCGTTCGCCGGCGATCTCGAGGTGGGGCTCCTCTTCCCCCAGGGCCTCCCGTTGCGGGTACAACCTCACGCGATCGCCCAGGAGAACGGTCAGATCCGCGAGCCAACGCTCGGCATCGGCGGGGGTGGCGGCGACGATGAGAAACGTTCGTTGGGGGTGCTTCTCGACGAGTGCGGCTACGAGGACCGCCGTGCTGCCTCCAGGTAACCCACCCAGATTGAACACGCCCCCGCGGTCGGGGAGCTCCGAATCAAGGGACCTAAACCGCGGCAGGCTTTGGAACGCCTCTACGAGGCGTGGGAGCATCAGGCTTTTCGGCCGGGCCGGCTACCGGCCGCGGCCAGAACCAGCTCGACGACGGCGAGCACCAGAGCACTCACCAGTAGAGGACCTATCAGGTCGGCGCGCCGTGCTCCTCGAAAGAGCTCGCGATCGAGGCCGCGGGCATTCAACACCATTGCGTCCTCCCCGAGCGCCGCCCGAATCGCGGCCTCACCGGCCGGCTCGAGCCGTGACTCCCGGAAGTCGTGGTTCACTTCCAGGGCCCCCACCGTATCGGCCCGAGCGCCGCGCAGGAAATACACACCCCTCGCCATCGGCACCGTGATCCGACCGTCACCGGGCACCGTCATCGGCCCGAGCCCCGCGGGGGCAAGCACCCCGGCAGTCGTGGGCGGCAGTGCCACCACTTCGCCCGGACTCGCCGGCACGATCCACGACTCATCCGCGGCGACCCTGTTCACCAGGCGGTCGAGGAAGGGGACAAACGCAGCACTCACCGGCAGGCCCGTCCAGCTTTGCTCCATGCGGCTGGCCACGATGATCGCTCGGCCGTCGCGCACCAACCACGGCTCGTCCCCGACCGCCGCCAACACCGTACCCCGCCCTGGCCCCCACCCCCGAAGGGATCCGGTAGCTCCCACTCGCCGTCGATCACCTCCCCGAAACGCCAGCCGATCCCGGACGCCTCGAGCTCCCGGTTGACAACCCCCACCAGGGCAGGATCCGCCGGCGGAAACAGAATCGTGGCTTTACTTCCCCCGAGTCGATCGTTCAAAACGACATCGTCCCCCGCACGGGCGCGTCCGGCTTCTTGCAGTACCCCCAGAGCCTCTACCACAAAGAGGCCCGCTCCCGGGAGCACCATGGCCGCAGCCGGTTGGGCGACCCGCACTGCGAGGTATCGCACATCGTCTCCCCGAAGCTCGTCAGGGTCGAGCCCCACCGTGGCGACAAACCAGCCGGGGCGCGGCTGGGCCCCAGACAGCACAACCCTGTCTCCCGGTGCCGCCACCGATCTGGCAACGTCGCGTCCCTCCATGGTGAGCCTTAGGGCGGCCGGGTTCGCAGCTGCCCCGCCAACGACGGCCACCACCTCGCCCCTGGGAGACCAGATCTCCGGGATTGTCCGGGCGGAGTCGAGCCCCCGATTCTCCAGCACCGGTGGCGGAGACCAAGCCAGCACACGCACGTCCTCCAAGGATGCCGGAGAGAAAGCCGTCCTCTGGAGATCGCTCAGCAACACGATCTCCCGTTGCACCAGAGGATCGTCGGCCATGACCCCCGCCGCGGTCCGGACGGCGTCGGAAAGGTCCAGGCGTACCGGCCAGGGCAATAACGTGTCCAGCACCAAGCGCGCCTCCGACACCGTGATTTGTCGCGGGAGGCCGTCGGCCAGGAGAAGCCAGAAGCGATCTCCGCTGCTGGCCCGATCCAGCACGTGCTGGCCCTGTTCGACGAGGAAGTCGAGGATGCGACGTCCCTCGATCACGGCGCCTGAGGACAACGAGTTGTCTACGATGAGCGAGACAGCGGTCGGGCTGTGCGTGCCACCCAAGCCCACGTTGGCCACCGGTCGGGCCGCCGCCAGGGCGATGAGGGCGATCACTACCGTTCTCAGGATGAGCAGTAGGAGGTTTCGGAGCTTGAGACGTCGGCTGTGCTTCCGCTCCGTCTCTGACAGGTAGCGAATCGGGGGAAACGAGACGATGGGCGGGACTTTACGCCCCATCAGGTGCAACAGCGGTGGAATCGCGGCCCCGATCAGCCCAAAGAGCGCGAGGGGTTGAAGGAACGACATCAGCCGAGCCGTGCCCGCCGAGCTGTCGCGCTGCGCAGAACATACCCGAACGGGGTATCGGTCGTCACGTGGTGATAAGAGATCCCCCCGCGCCTGCAGTGCGTCCGCCAAGATTGTACGACCCGCTGCACGGTGTCGGCATAGGCCGCCCGCAACTCCCGTGGTCTCGCCACGACCAGTTCCCCGGTTTCCGGATCTTCAAACCGGAAACCGGGGAACTGGTCGTGGCGAGACCAGTTCCCCGGTTTCCGGATCTTCAAACCGGGCTTCGGGAGGCCCATCGAGGCTCAACTCAGCAGGGTCCATGATGTGGAAGACCACGACCTGGTGGCCCCGGTGCCGCAAGTACTGCAATGCCAGCAGTGCCAGCTCGCGGTCCAACAGGAGATCCGAGACGAGCACCACCAGACCTCGTCGCCTCAACAGATCGGTGACACGTCGCAGCGCGGGCTCGGCGGCGGTCCCACGCCCCGGTGCGAGGCCATCGACAGCTTTCAGAAAGCTCCACCACTGCCGCGTCCGCGCACGAGCACGAACGATGGACCGGACCGCCTCGTCAAACCCGATGAATCCCGTGGCATCCCGCTGCCGCAAGAGAATCAACCCGAGGGCCGCCACCAACCGCTTAGCGTACTCGAGCTTGGTGAGCCGCCGCTCCCCACCCGTCCAATCCATGGACGCACTGGCATCCAGCACCAACATCGATCGCAGGTTGGTCTCTTCTTCAAATTGTTTGACGAAGAGCTTGTCTGACCTGGCGAGCATCCTCCAATCCACGTACCGGAGCTCGTCACCTGGCTGATACGGCCGGTGCTCGACGAATTCCACGGAGAACCCTCTGAAGGGCGAGCGGTGCAGGCCTGCCAAGAACCCCTCCACCACTCCTTCGGCGACGAACTCGATGCCCCCGAGACTGGCAACTTCATAGGGATCCAGTAGATCCAACCGATTCGCGATCGCCATGGATCGGGAACGTACCGGGTGCGGGTTATGCAAGTCAACGCGGGAAAGCGTCATCGCCGGGGGACAACCAAGCGCCGGCGGGCAACGCCCGGAGACCGCGTAAGTCGTTACGATATAAGATTTTGTACTTCTCTTACGATTGTGGCACGGGCCATGCTCCTTTGGGCCCGCGGAAGTCCGATTGCGGCGTTCGCGTGGGCTTCAGGAGGTATACATGCTCCGCACAATCATGGCTGCTGCGCTCGCCCTCAGTGGGGCGTGGAGCGGAAACGGGAACGGTATTGAGTCGAATACCGGCACCGACCCGTTTCTCCTCGAAGCCATTCGGAGCTGGTATCGGACGGACTCCCGAGTCGGCGTGGAGGTTTGGACCAACCGTGACGAGCTGTTTCAGCCCGGAGAGTCTGCGCGCGTCTATTTCCGATCGGACGAGAACGCCTACGTGACGGTCTTTCGGGTGGACACGGATGGCCGGGTGGAGGTTCTCTTTCCCACGGAGCCCTGGGAGAACAATTATGCCCGCGGAGGGCGCCGCTATCAGATCGACCGCTACCGAGGGCGCCACGCCTTCATCGCGGACGAATACCCGGGCCAGGGTTACCTGTTCGCGGTGGCGAGCCGCGATCCGTACAACTATGCCGCCATCGTCACGGGCGAGCGCTGGGATTATCGGTATATCGCCGACGATGGCCGGATCGTCGGCGATCCGTACGCCGCGCTGACGGAGCTCATCGACGTCATCGTCCCAGCGGCATACGAAGTCATCAACTACGACATCGTGCCCTACTACGTGGAGCGGCGGTACGAGTACCCGAGGTTCCTCTGCTACGATTGCCATGCGTACGCGCCGTATCCCTATTGGGATCCGTACCGGCACTCATGCGTGCGTGTGCGGATCATCATCTACGACGACCCGTATTACTACCCGGTGCGGGTGTACGGAGGCCCGCGGGTCGTCTACGCCAAGCCACGCCGACTCGAGCCCCGCTTCGTGATCCGCGATCGCGTCGCCGACCAGCCGTTCGTGGTCCGGGAAAGGCGGCGCGCAGCCGACCCGGAGCAGCCTCGTCGCGTCGAGAGGGATGTCACGACCGCCGACCGGTCCGACTCCGTGCGGCGGGTGCCGGCGCCTTCAACCAGCCCGCCTGACCGGCGAGCGCCCAGCGGTGCGAGAGCGGGCGTGCAGCGCGACGGCGAACCCGCCGATGCGCGCCGCGTAGAGCCGCAGCAGCGCCGTCCCCAGACCGACTCCAGCGCCGCCGCCGCCAGGCCTTCCCCAACTCGGCGGAAAGTGCCGGGAGCTTCGCTCGATGGCTCCGAGCTGCGGGCAACGCCACGACGCGTTACGCCCACGGAGCGTCGACCACCCCACCGCGTCGAGCGGGATACCGGGGCCTCGCAGAGCCGGCCGACCCTTCGCCGACGGGAGCCCCAGGTGGAGCCTCGGCCCGAGACCAAGCCCCGCGCCCAACCCCCCGCCAAGCCCCGCGCCCAACCCCCCGCGACGCGTAGCGCCCCGACGCGTCGGCCGCAAACAGCGCTGCGCCGTCGCAAACCCTAGCCCGTGGTCAGTGGCCGGGGGCCGGGGGCCGGGGGCCAAGGTGAGAGACACGCACCCACTGACCGCGGACCGCCGGCACTGATCACTTGCCCCGCTGCCACTCAGCCAACGCCATCATTATCTTGATCGATCCTTTGCGCAAAGCTGTCCGAGAATCTTTCATTTTTCATTAGGAGCCACAGCAGATGCGACGAATCCTCCTCATTGCCGCAGCAGCCGGCATGTTCTCCCAGACTTCTGCCGCGCAGGACGGCGCCATGAGTGAGGCGGTCGGCTCCATCACCCCCGAAGACATCTATCGCCGCATCAGTGTGCTGGCCGACGACTCCATGCGAGGCCGTGACACGCCGAGTCCGGAGCTCGACATGGCGGCTGCCTGGATCGCCGAGGAGTTCCGCCAGATGGGGCTCAAGCCGGGTGCATCAGACGGGACTTTTTTCCAGCGGTATCCCATCAGGCGCATTCGGTTCGACATTGCCGCTTCGAGCGTCACGGTGGATCGGGGCCCGACATGGCAGTTTGGAGAGCACATCGCGCGGTTCTTCGGCAGCTCCGGTCCGGCGGGAGTGTCAGGGCCGACCATGGTTGTTTCGGGTACGCCCGCCGAGGACCAGCCGCTGGCAGACGTGTCCGTGGAAGGGGCGGTCGTGGTCTTTGTGGCGGCCAACTTTCGGGTCGCCAACCGAATCCTGAGTGGATTGACCGACCAACGGCCGGCCGCCGTCATCGTCGTGACGAATTCAAGCATACGAAGCGAGGCTGGTTGGCGCGGGCGGCTTGCGGGCCAGGAACGGACATCCGTCGTGACCGACGCGGATGCGGGCACAACACCACCCGTCATCGAGGTGCGCGACGACACCGTTCGTCGACTCCTCGAGGACCACGGCTTCGACCTCGATGCAGCGCGGCGTGATCCGGGAGCACCGCTTACGGCACGCCGCCTGCCCCACCTGACGTTCACGGTCACCGCAATCATGCGGACCGTCGATGAGACGACGGCCCCCAACGTCATCGGGATCCTCGAAGGGAGCGACCCGACACTCAAGAATGAGTACATCGTCTTCAGCGGGCACATGGATCACGTCGGTGTCGGTACGGCGGTCAAGGGGGACTCGATCTTCAACGGCGCGGACGACGACGCTTCCGGGACCGTGGCCGTCATCGAGGCCGCCGAGGCGTTTGCCAGGCTTCGCCCCCGTCCGAAGCGATCCCTGATCTTTCTTCTTGTGAGCGGCGAGGAAAAGGGCCTGTGGGGCAGCGAGCACTTCGCCGAGAACTCCCCCATGCCGATCTCGCAGATCGTCGCTAACCTCAACACCGACATGGTCGGCCGCAATTGGAAGGACACTATCGTCGTCATCGGACAGGAGCACTCCGATCTGGGCGAAACCCTCCATCAGGTGACCGAAGCCCATCCGGAACTCGACATGATGCCCATTGGGGATCCGTGGCCGCAGGAGCGGTTTTACTATCGCTCCGACCACTACAACTTCGCCCGCACCGGCGTGCCCATTCTCTTCTTTTTTAATGGCACTCATGAGGACTACCACGGTCGGGACGACGAGGTGGGGAAGATCGATGCGGAGAAGGAGTCTCGGATCGTGAAGCTCCTTTTCTATCTGGGGTTGGAGGTGGCCAACCGAACCGAGCGACCCCGCTGGGACCCAGAGAGCTATCGGCGAATCGTTGGGGGGATCAGCTGACCCCCCCCACCTCGCCTCCCTTGCTAGCTGCTAGCTATTAGCCATTAGCTGTTAGCTCATTGCCCAGACAGCCTTGGGTGCTTTGACACGCACCTGCCTTTTGGACGGCCCTCGAGAAGGATGGTGGGAGCCGGCCAGCCCGCCTAGAGCAAGCTGACGTCCGGCCGTCCCAGTGGACAGCTAAGAGCTAACGGCTAACGGCTAAACAGCTCGGGCCAGCGCACTCCGCCTGCACTCCGGCGCCGGTTATATTCCAACCCCATGCGCCAGAACAGCATCCGCAACTTTTGCATCGTCGCCCACATCGATCACGGCAAGTCCACCCTCGCGGATCGGCTGATCGAGGCAACCGGTACGCTCGATCACCGGCAGATGCGCGCGCAGGTTCTCGATACGATGGACCTCGAACGCGAGCGCGGGATCACGATCAAGTTGAACGCAGTTCGAATGAACTTCACGTCGGCGGACGGCGATGCGTATGAGCTAAACCTCATCGATACCCCGGGGCACGTGGACTTCACGTACGAAGTCTCTCGCTCGCTCGCGGCTTGCGAGGCCGCCATACTGGTCGTCGACACGACACAGGGGATCCAGGCCCAGACCATCAGCAACCTCTTCCTCGCGCTCGACGCCGGTTTAGAGATCATTCCCGTCCTCAACAAGATCGACCTGCCGGCCGCCGAACCGGAACGCCGGGCGAAGGAGCTGTTCGATCTGACGGGCACGCCGGCGTCGGAGATTCTCCACGTCTCCGCAAAGGAAGGCACCGGCATCACCGAGCTCCTCGAGGCAATTGTGGCACGGACGCCGGCACCATCGGGCGGTTCCGACGCTCCCCTGCGCGCGCTCATCTTCGATTCATACTATGACCGGTACCGGGGAGCGATTCCTACCATCAGGGTCGTGGACGGACGGATTGCAAAGGGGATGCAGATCGCCCTCGGGTCGCACCCGGAGGAGCGGTACGAGGTGGCGGAGGTCGGATATCTCCAACTGGGACAACGTCCCGCACCCACGTTGCAGGCTGGTGAGGTGGGCTACGTCGTGGCAAGCGTGCGCGGCGTGCGCGACACCCGTGTGGGTGACACCGTGCTCGACGCGAACCGTCAAGCGCCGGAGATGCTCCCGGGCTACCGCGAGATCAAGCCCATGGTCTTCGCAGGCCTCTACCCGACGAACACGAGCCACTACGAAGAGCTTCGGGACGCTCTCGCCAAGCTGCAGCTCAACGACGCCGCCCTAAATCACGAACCGGAAACGTCGGTGGCCCTTGGCTTCGGTTTCCGGTGCGGCTTCCTCGGCCTGCTCCACATGGAGATCGTGCGGGAACGCCTGGAACGTGAATTTGATCTCTCGCTCATCACCACGGTTCCAAACGTGGAATACGACGTCTACTTCACCGACGGTCACATGGAAGACGTTGAGAACCCCACCAAGATGCCCACCGGCGCCACGGTCGACCGTGTCGAGGAGCCATACGTTAAAGCCCGAATCACGGCGCCTGCCGACTACATCGGCGGCATCATGAAGCTCGGCCAGGAACGTCGCGGCGAATACGTCGGCATGGAATACCTCGATGCGACGCGCGTGCAATTTGACTGGGAGTTTCCTCTGGCCGAGATCATCCTGGATTTCTACGATAGACTGAAGACGGTGAGTCGAGGCTACGCGGCCATGGATTACGAGTTCCTCGGCTATCGCCCGAACGACCTCGTCAAGCTCGACATGATCATCAACGGAGATGCTATCGACGCGTTCAGTGTCATCATCCACCGCGACAGAGCATACGAATGGGGCCGAAAGCTCGCGGGGAAACTGCGAGAGATGATTCCCCGCCAACTGTTCGAGGTGGTGATTCAAGCTGCCATCGGATCAAAGGTCATCTCGCGTGAAACGATCCGTGCCCTTCGCAAGAACGTTACCGCCAAATGTTACGGCGGTGACGTCACCCGAAAGCGCAAACTCCTCGAGAAACAGCGGGAGGGGAAGAAGCGGATGAAACAGGTGGGAACCGTGGAGATCCCGCAGGAGGCGTTCCTCGCGGTGCTCAAGGTCGAGTAGTGAGTGAAACCGTCGTCGTTCAAACCGGCTACCTGGGTGACGTGATCCTCACGACGCCGCTCTTGTCGGCCTTGGCTCGGCAGCACGGCCCGGTGGACGTGGTGACAACACCGGAAGCCGCTCCACTCGTCGAGACCCATCCATCCGTGGACTCGGTGCTGCTATTTGACAAGCGCCGAGCAATGCACGGAGCCAGGGGACTGTGGCGGTTTACCACGGCACTGCGGTACCGTCAGTACCGGCGCGCGTACCTGCCGCACCGCTCAGTTCGGAGCGCCTTCATTCCCTGGGCGGCTCGCGTGCCCCGACGGGTGGGATTCGACGACACACCCGGACGTGTGCTGTACACAGAGGCCCGCCCGCGACGCGGCGTCCACGAGACCGACCGACTCTTGTGTCTCGCCGACGGTGATCGGCGCCCGGAGCTTCACGTCACGCCGACCGCGTTTGACCGCCATGCGGCAGGCCATGCCCTACACTGCGGAGGAATCAAGGAACCGTTCGTCGTGGTGGCTCCGGGATCCGTATGGGCCACCAAACGCTGGCCATATTTTCAAGAACTCACGGAACGAATATCCTGCCGTCATCCGGTGGTCGTCATTGGCGGCCGGTCCGATGGAAGATTGTTGGAGCGGACCCATCTGGGTTCTGCTCCGTGTCTGGACCTGACCGGCCGGCTCAGCATCCGCGAGTCAGCTGCCATTGTCGCCCGGGCTTCCGTGGCGGTGACCAACGATTCCGCTCCGCAGCACCTTGCCGGTGCAGTCGGTACCCCGGTCGTGGCGGTTTTCGGTCCTACTTCCGTTGAGGCAGGATTCGGGCCCAGGGGACCACACGACCTCACAGTGGGGCTCCCAGATCTACGATGTCGACCGTGCTCCACTCACGGCGGCCGACACTGCCCGCGGGGGCATCATCGTTGCATGCGGGATCTCTCCGTGGAAACCGTCTTCCGGAGCGTGGAGCGAATCCTCGCACGCTCCACGTCGGGGGTAACAGGCTCATGCGAATGATTGTGGGCGTCGACGTCGGAGGCACCAAGATCGTCGTAGGCACGCTCCCCGAGAACGGCGAACAATTGTTCGGTCTCAACCGCCAGTCTACACCGGTACACACCGGGCCCGATGGCGTGGTGAAGCGCGTCGTGGAGATGATTCACACGTCTATCGCACAAACCCAAGCGGCACTGCCGTCCGCCGAACTGGAGATCACCGGAGTGGGGATCGGCTCTCCCGGTCCACTGGACACAGCCAGCGGCGTCGTGATCCTCACACCCAACCTCGGGTGGCGGGAGATGCCTCTTCGGGAAAAAGTGAGCGAGGCGGTTGGCCTGCCGGCCACCCTCGACAACGATGCCAACTGTGCAATCCTTGGCGAGTGGTGGCGGGGGGCCGCCCGCGGGGCACGGTACGTGGTCGGCGTGACCATCGGCACCGGCGTGGGCGGTGGTATCGTGCTGGACGGCAAGATCTTTCACGGCGCTTCGGATGTGGCAGGAGAGATCGGCCACACCACAATCGATTCCGCCGGACGGCGCTGCAACTGCGGTAATTACGGATGCCTCGAGGCGTACGCGTCCGGGCCCGCCATTGCCGCGCGAGCGGTCGAAGGCGTTCTGGCAGGCGAAGCCACATCCCTCCCGGAGCACGTGGACGGGGACTTGGAAGCGATCACGGCGGAAGTGGTGTACGAGGCAGCCACCCAAGGCGACGAACTCGCGCTGGACGTGGTGCGCGACACCGCGCGATTCTTGGGCACGGGCATCGCCAACCTCATGAACATTTTCAACCCGGAGATCGTCGTCATCTGTGGGGGAGTGACGGCAGCCGGTGAGTGGCTCCTTCGTCCCCTGCGCAAAGAAGTCACGCGGCGTGCGTTCAAGCCCGCCGTCGACAGCTGCAGGATCGTCCCCGGTGAGCTGCCGGGAACCTCCGGCGTGTACGGGGCCGTTGCAGCATTCAAGGCCCAAACCTCGGGATCGACGTGAAGCGCCTGGGTGTGATCAGCACGATGGTATGGGACACTATCTACGGGCGCGATCCGAAGGAGAAGCCGGTGGAAGAGTGGGGTGGGATCGCTTATGGCCTGGCAGCACTCGACGCGGCATTGCCACCCAATTGGGAGATGGTGCCGCTCATCAAAGTGGGACAAGATCTGGCTCCCAACGCGAACGAGTTCCTCCGCGCGCTCAGCCGTACCACGGCGGCTGCGAGATTCGTGGAGGTTCCCGAGCCAAACATGCGGGTCACGCTGCATTACGAGTCTCTCTCTCGCCGGTGCGAGGATTTGAGCGGCGGCATGCCCGTTTGGACGTGGGAAGAACTGGGACCGATGGTTCGTGATCTCGATGCGATCTATGTCAACTTCATTTCGGGCGTCGAGATGAACCTCGAGACCACAACCCGCCTACGGCAGTGTTTCGCCGGGCCGATCTACGCTGACTTTCACAGCCTCTTTCTGACCGTCGAGCCAGATAGCAGGCGTCTGCGCCGACCGCTGCCTGATGCTCCAACCTGGCTTGCCTGCTTCGACGTCGTGCAGCTGAACGAAGAGGAAATGGAGTTGCTCGGTCTGGATCCCATGGGGGTTGCCGCGATGGCGTTGGGCCAGGGTGTCAAGCTCCTAGTCGTCACCCTGGGTGAACGGGGCGCGGTCTACTTCGCCGCCGAGCCCTTGCGGTTGTCTGTTGAGCCGGAGGACAGCTCGATCCTGGCCCCTCGCTCGGCCCCCTCCGGCAGGCCCATTCACACCGCGCGCATTCCGCCCGAGACCGTCCTGCGGGAGGGCGATACCACTGGATGCGGAGATGTCTTTGGCGGCGCCCTCATGTCTCAGCTGCTTCAGGGAGCGTCCATTGAAGATGCCATCCGAGCGGCCAACGGTCTTGCCCAGCGGAATGTCACCGGGAGAGGCGCCACCAACCTGCAGTACCACCTGAGAGGAGAGATCGCTCCCACATGACCCGGGTCGTCGAGATCCCCAGCCAGATCGATGATCGCACCTTCGACCAGTTCGCCAAGGCGTTCGGTCAACCCGAGGGGGAGCGCCTCCTGTTTGACGCACACGCCGCTCAGTGGGCCTCCCCGTACGGGCTAGTCGGGCTGCTCGCGGCGGGGCAGTGGCTTGCCGAGCAGCATTACCTCCGCCCGCTGTTCACGCTCCCCACGGATCGGGACGTCGCTCACTACTGGGCCCGGGCCGGGTTTTTCGCTCACGCCAAGGAGTACTTTGATCTTCACGGCAAGGTGCCGCGAGTAGCGGCCAGCGGAAGCTCTGACGTGCTCCTCGAGGTGACGCCGGTGAGGGGGGCGGACGACGTACACGAGATCGTCGATCGGATTCAGGACCGCGCCGCGGTGATCCTCAAGGATCTGGGCCTGGAGGCGCAGGCGACCATGGGATTCGCTATGGCGCTTTCCGAAGCGTGTCAGAATATTGTGGAGCACGCGGGCACCGGTGGTTGGGTGGCTGTGCAAACCTATCGTTGGCGCCGCCGGCTTGGTCGCCGAGTCGCGGTCATCGCCGTCGCCGACGCTGGGGTCGGGTTTCGGAGCTCCCTGGAGGCCACGCAATCCCACCGCTACGGCGATCGCTGGGGCGACGCCAGTGCCCTTGAGGCCGCCCTCATCCGAGGCCTCAGCCGTTTTCGCGATCCGGGTCGCGGGCAGGGCTTGGGGGGCGTGCGTCGTTATGTCAGCCGCTGGGAAGGCAAACTCAGCGTGCGAAGCGGCACCGCTCGACTCGGGATTCTGCCGTCGTGGGACGACGACGTGCCGCTCGCGGACAAGTTGCCGGCGTTTCCCGGCAGTCAGGTGCTCACCATCATTCCCGCCCGAGAGGGTGATTGAACCGGCGATGCCAAGCATTGACCTGAGAGTCGTTCTCCAGGACACGTTGTCCAGCCCCTACGGGGATCTGGTCACCCGTCGCACCGGACAAGCCGTCCGGTCCGGCGTCGAGGAGGTGCTCGGCGAAATGGGTGGCGAGCAGGCCGCGCTGATCGATTTCACGAGCGTCAGGTGCCTGGACCTGTCGTGCGCCGACGAGATTGTGGCGAAGCTCCTCGTCGAGCATGGCGGGATGCGGCCTTTCCTATTATTGGGCGTGAGTGAAGCACAGCGTGAGGCGATCGAGCCGGTGCTCGATCGTCGAGATCTCGCCGTTGCTGCGCGCGATCGGGCCGGCAGGCTCCACCTGCTGGGAACGGCCTCGGAGAGGGTGCACAAGGTGTTCATGCTCCTTGCCGAACGCGGCGCCGCCGAAGTACACGAGGTCGCGCAGCAGCTCGCCGTGCCGCTCACCGCAGCCCGAGGCGCCATCGATGAATTGCTAGAGCGCCGCTTGGCGCTCGCCTGCGGGACGGGAGCTCAAATGATCCCGCTCGCATGAAGCGACAGCCCCTTGGTCCCTCGACCTGCGCCATTCACGGCAGTCCGGAGCGGCTGAGCGACGGCGCGCCCATCACAACTCCAATCGTCCAAAGCAGCACGTTCATCAATCCGGTCGGAGGGGCCGACGAGGTCCTGTACACGCGATACGGGAACAACCCGAATCAGTTGGAAGTCGCCAAGCGGCTTGCTGCCCTCGAGGGGGCCGAGGCAGCCATCTTCGTCGGGAGCGGGATGGCAGCCACTGCCCTTGCCCACCTGACGGTCCTGCGGCCCGGGGACCACCTGCTGGCAAGCAAGTGGCTTTACGGCGGTACGCAGGACTTGTTCACCGATGAGTTCGAGCGGCTGGGCATCTCGGTGAGCTTGGCCGACGTGCTCACCGACGAGTGGCGTCGGCACATCCGCAAGAACACGCGGGCCGTTTTCATAGAAACACCCACCAACCCGCTGGTACGGGTGGTCAATATCGAGCCCATCGCGGCTCTCTGTCGCGAGAAGGGGCTGGTCCTCCTCGTCGATACTACCTTCGCCACGCCGATCAACATGCGCGCGCTCGAGTTTGGTGCCGACCTGGTCATTCACAGCGCCACCAAATACATCAACGGTCACTCCGACGTCATCGGCGGGGCTGTCGCGGGGAGTGCGGAAGTGATCGAAGAGGTTCGACGGCTCCTCAAGCTCTGGGGGCCGGCTCTCGACCCGCATGCCGCCTGGTTGGTCGAGCGAGGCATGAAGACGCTGGCGGTGCGGATGGCACGGCACAACGCCAACGGAATGGCGTTTGCGGAGTGGGCGGTGGAACATCCCCAAATCAGCGCCGTATCCCATCCCGGACTCGAGGATCATCCGGACCACGACGTCGCTGGCGCCACGATGGACGGGTTCGGAGGCATGGTGGGAATCCATCTCAAAGGGGGCGCGAAAGCAGCCGAGCAGATGCTGCAGCACCTCCGGATAGCCAGTCACGCGCCAAGCCTCGGCGGCGTGGAGACTCTCGTGTCCGAACCCAGAGTCACCTCTCATGCACGTCTATCCGCAACGGAGCGACAGGCGCTCGGCATTCCAGACGGGTTTGTCCGGGTCAGCGTCGGGATTGAAGATGTCCAGGACATCATCAGTGATTTCGATCAGGCGCTTGCGGCGCGTTGACGGCAGGACTCGATTGCGGGAGCTGTGATCAAGTTCACGAAGGTTTTCAAGGCATATCCCAAAGGGCACCTCGCCCTTCGCGATGTTTCATTTCACATCGCCAAGGGTGAGTTTGCGTTTTTGACCGGCCACTCGGGCGCCGGCAAGTCCACTGTCCTCTCGCTGATCTACGCGGAGCATCTCCCGACGTCGGGGGAAGTACGGGTGTCGGGGTTCGGCACGAGCAAGATGAACCGCCGTGATGTGCCAAGACTCCGTCGTCGGCTGGGCATCGTATTTCAGGATTTTCGACTCTTGGAGAACCGGACCGCGGAGGAGAACGTAGCGTTCGGCCTCGAGGTCACGGGCGCGAGACGAAGCGTCATCGTGCCAAAGGTGACACGGGTGCTCACCCAAGTGGGTTTGGTAGCAAAGGCGCGACAATATCCGGGCGAGCTGTCAGGGGGGGAACAGCAGCGCGTGGCCATCGCCCGGGCACTGGTCAACGATCCTTTCGTGCTCCTTGCCGACGAGCCCAGCGGGAATCTCGATGAGCGTGCCACCAAAGGAATCTTCCAG
Source organism: Gemmatimonadota bacterium (assembly GCA_039590195.1). Taxonomy (GTDB): domain Bacteria; phylum Gemmatimonadota; class Gemmatimonadetes; order Gemmatimonadales; family GWC2-71-9; genus JBDHDY01. Next base: position 26,419 of record JBDHFY010000023.1, read on the forward strand.
TTGTTACGCGATATCAATGCGAATGGGACGGCGGTCGTCATGGCCACACACGATCTCGACCTCGTGCGACAGACGAGCTATCGGACAATCGAGCTGCAAGAGGGTGCCGTGGTGTACGACTCGGCTGTCGATGAACAGGCTCCGGGACTGGCAGTGCAATGAGACTCGCGTTTCGTGAAGCACTCCTGGCGTTTCGTCGGTGGCCGGCCCTCTCCGTGCTGTCGGTCACGACGATCGCTTTCGCCCTGTTTGTGGTAGGGCTCTTCGGGCTGGTCGCGCTCAATCTCCAGCGTGCCCTGCAAACCATCGAAGAGCGAGTGGAGATCGTGGTGTATCTCCTGCGCGGCACTCCGGTCGAGGTCGTGACGGTGGCCATCGGAGACATCCAGGCCTTTCCTGAGGTTTCCGACGTCACCTACGTAACCACCGAGGAGGCGATCCGTCGGGCTCGCCTCGAGCTCGTGGAGTTCCAGGGTCTCTTTCGCGACCTCGAGACCAACCCGCTGCCCGCATCTTTGGAGATGCGGCTGCGACCCGGTTTCCGGGACGCCGAGTCGGTGCGGTCGGTGGCACAGCGCCTGGAGGGTCTGTCGTTCGCGGAGGACATACGATACGGCCGGGATTGGGTCTTGAAGCTCGACCGGCTGCGAAACATCTCCGCCGTGGTAGGTCTCGTGATCGGGGGAGCGTTCGCCGTCGCATCGATCATCATCATCGGCACGACGGTCCGTATGTCCGTGCTCCAGCGGAGTCGGGAGATCAACATCATGCGTCTCGTGGGCGCCACTGATGGGTTCATTCGCAGTCCGTTCTTGCTCGAGGGGTGCGTCAAGGGCGCCTTGGGTGGCATCGTGGCGGTGGGTCTGAGCTACGGAGCGTTCTTGGCCGTCGACCGGTTGCTGCTGGCGGCGTACTTCTTTACGCCCGAACAGGCCGGCGTGATAATCATTTTCGGCACGGCTCTGGGCTTCGCGGCGAGCGCATCGAGCGTCGGAAGACACCTTACGCGGGTATGAAAAGGATCCTCGCCATCGCGGCGGCAATGCTCGTCACCCTGCCAAGCCCAGCGCTTGCGCAGCGGAACATCGGGCGTCAAATCAGGGAGAACCGGGATGCCCTCGATGGCATTCGCCAGCAGCGCGACCGGCTCCAACAGGCGTTGGACGCCCTGCGTGGCCAGGTGCACGACGCCACCGCGGAATTGGAAAATCTCGATCGCCAGCAGAGCGCCACGAACAGGCTTGTCAACGAGTTCGATCGTCACATCTCGCAGCTGGCGACACAGCTCGATACCATCAACGCAGAACTCGCGCTGACGGGCGACGCTCTCGCCGAGAAGCAGGCAGTGCTTCAACGTCGCCTGGTCGACATCTACAAGCGAGGTTCTCTGTGGGCGTTCCAAGTCCTCCTTGGTGCGGAGAGCTTCGGCGACCTCCTGAGCAGATACAAGTACCTCGTGCTCGTCGGCCAGCAAGATCGGGCGCTCGTGTCCGACATCACGACGTTGCGAGACCGCATAACGGCGCAGCGCCGCGACATGCTGAGCGCGCGCCGGGAGGTGGAGGTGCAACGTCGTGAGCGGGGCGCCGAGCTGAGACGGTACGCGGATCTGGAGCGGGAGCGACAGCGAGCGCTGTCGCAAATGCAGGAATCCGAACAACAGACCGTAGCACGGCTCATGAACCTGGAGCGGGACGAGCGGCGACTCAATGACCTGATATCCACCCTCGAACGCACGCGGCGCAGCGGCGTCTCCACGGCCCCCAACGTTACGTCGGCCGACATCGGTCTGCTCGATTGGCCCGTGGACGGCGATGTGATCTATCGATTCGGGCCGCAGGAGTTCCGCGACGGGACCAGCATCGCCTATCGCGGGATCGGCATCGGCGCGCCGCTAGGGTCCGCGGTTCACGCGGTTCGTTCCGGCGCGGTGGTCTGGGCGCAATCTTACGGAACGTACGGGCCGTCGGTATGGATCGATCACGGCGGCGGCTACTACACGCTGTACCTCCACCTCTCGCGCGTCCAAGTGAGCCCCGGAGACCAGGTGGCCGCAGCACAGGTGATCGGTCTCTCCGGGGGCGCGAACTCGGAGGAGGGCCCACACATCGAGTTCCAGATCCGCCAGATACCCAACAACGCCTCGACACCGATCCCTCTCGACCCGCTGAACTGGCTGAGGCCAAGACCGTGACGACGGGCGACGTCGAGCCCGCCACAGCACTTACACGATAGGACCGCACGGCAACTGGAGGGCCAAGAAAACGGGCCCCGGACGATTCCGGGGCCCATTTCTAAGCCTGATCGAGGGCGATGCCCTTCTCATTACGGGCGTCGTCTATTTCGTTTGCGCCGGCGATCGTCGTCGTCATCGTCGTCATCGTCGTCGTCGTCATCGTCGTCGTCATCATCATCGTCATCATCGTCATCCTCGTCATCCTCGTCGTCATCATCGCGGTGGCGGCGACGGCGGCGATCGTGTGGCACGGTAACCTCTGCGCTCTGCACCGTCTGATTGCCGGATGCGTCGGTTGCCGTGGCCGTGATGGTGTACACGCGACCACGTTTTCTCCCGTCACGTTCGGCCCGTACGTACACGTCGAACTCGCCGTCGTCCTCGACGACTCTCCAGTCGGGCCGCGTATGGCCGTCGCCCTTGTCGTTCTCGGACTCATTACTGCTGACCGTCACGGTGAGGGCCGGAGCGGCATCACAAACATCCTCGGCCTCTATCTCCGCCACCTTACGCATCTTGTGATTGGGAGGCCACAGTACGCTCCGTTCCAAGTCGAAGTCCAGCTCCGGCGGTGTGGTGTCTTCGACCTCGACGGTCACATCCACCTCGTCGGTGTCACCATCGTTGTCGGTCACCCGCAGGGTGATGGTATGCGTGCCGAGGCTGAGATCCGCCGTCTCCGTCTCGCCGTTCGCGATCTCCTCTCCTCCCTCGAGCCACTGCCAGCTCACGATGTCGCCGTCGACATCGGTTGAGCCGGAACCGTCGAGGTTCACGGTAGTCGCGTCACCTGCGCACTCCACCATCTCGGCGACGCTCGCCAGCGCCGTCGGCGGCGCATTCGTCACCGTAATGATGACCTCATCGTCGTCGCTGGCTCCGTCCGGATCCGTAACCACCAGGGTGAATGTGTGTACGCCAAGAGGCAGCTCCAGGGTGTGGGTCGGGCCCGTGGCGATCGACTCACCGTCCTCGTCGAACCACTCGAACGTGAGATCAGCGATATTACTCTCGGCATCCGACGAATTCGTGCCGTCGAGATCGACGTTCACCCCGCTCGGACTGGTCCGCGCGACGGTCTGGTCCGGCCCCGCATCGGCAGAGGGCGGCGCGTTGCTCGGCGGCTCGGGAGTCACTTCCGCCTCGACCGTCAGAAAGAACGCCGCCACGAAGATGTTGTCGTCATCGGACGGATTGTTCGTTTCGACCAGGATGAGCTGGTCGCCGTCGTTGACGAACGGGATCAGGCTGTACAGCTCGTCATCGGAACGCGGCCCGGAAGGGAGGGCGTTGGGGTTCGGGGGATTGGCGTTGGAATCACCGATGCCTCCCACGGTGATGAGGGCACCGTTTGCAAGGGCACCGTCGTCCTGTCCACCGGCGGACCGGGTCAAACGCGTGCCGTTGACGTCGACTACACTGAACTGACTGCTACCCTGAAACCCAAAGCTGATTCCGAGCGACATGTCGAGAGCGAGGCCAGGATCGCTCGTGTCGAGGGGGTCGGCGAGGCTAACGAAGAACTGGTCGCCAGTGGTCTTCTGGCCCCCAAAGAGCAGCACGACCGTGTTGTTCGTGGCTTGATTGGGATCGTCAAAGATGACCGCGAGGATCTCGCCATCGATGTCTCCCGGAATCGATCCTTCTCCGATGTCGATATTCACGAGGCCCGCAGGGGCCGCGTCGACAATAGGCGCCACGATTGACGTGACGTCTGCGTGGTAGCTCATGCCCGTGCAGCAACCGCCGCCGATGGTGAAGGCGTGCGAGGCATCCCAATTCACCGCGGTGCCGCCGATCGATACGGTGCCGTCCGGAATCGACTGTCCAAACGGGATCGTGGCTGAGAACAGGATCGCCGTTCTTACCGTCGCTCCGGCCGGCTTGTCCACCTGAATCAAGCCGCTGGGCGCGGTGGAGCCGAATCCATCCAACGAAAGCGAGATCTGCCCCTGCTCCGCCAGCAGCGGGTTGAGTCCGACCGCAGGTCCGTTGGCCTGAGGTGTCAATTGGAAGTTTGGCCCCCATTCTCCCCCAGCGGCGGATGAAGCATCAGCAGCCTGAGGCATCAAGCCGGGCTGCAACTGTGTCATGGCGACGGTTTCCGCCGAGTCAGTCCCGTCCGGACTGAACAGGGCTTCCTCCGAACACGCCGTGACACCCAGCGCAGTCAGGCCGGCGACAAAGAGCGACGCGGCGCTCCGAAAACCGAGGAATCTCATCAAACCCGTTCCTTTCTCATTCCAAGCACTGCCCCATCGGGGGAGATCATCGAACGTGCGAATCGGGGTTCACTCCGACCTCCCGGTGAATCGTTGGCAGAGGGGATCGAGGGGTCGGCCCCAGATGGACGATTCGCTTGTTTAGAAATGTGGGGTCATGCGTTTGCAAAAAGCGTGCGGAGATGCAGAGCCTCCCGCCCTGCTTCGCCCAAGGCAAGGCCGACTCCAAGATGAAAGATCTTGCAGTTGTATAGAGGAGGCGCAACAGTGGTGTGTTGAGGGTTCGCAACGTTCGATTCATTTCCCCTCATCTTCTCTCGGTCTCAGACTGCAAGTCTCGTTAGGTCGTCGCGGTCAATGGCCTTGCCGCTTTGCTCACTGGCTAAGGTACCAGCAGGCGATCAATTGAAGGTCAAGTGCATAGGTTCAAACGTTTGCAAAGTCTCGCATCGTAGCGTCAGACCTTGGATGAACAAACAGTTGTGATCCGAGTCACAAAGTTTCTGTGTCAGGGATCACCTGCACGAACGGACGTCAGTCTTAGACGGAACATGACCTGGCGCGGCAATTCGTGAGGATGCGTTCGAGTGAAGCAACGACAGTGCGCACGCGGGTGACATGTACGGCGGTCGTGACTCTACCGATCCAGCAGAATCCAACCTCAGCGGCTCGCATGCCTCGGTAAGGCTCACCGCCGTCGACCGTTGCAGTGTCTCATGACGACGGCTCCGCCCCGCTACGCGTGCGCCGAGCCTTCGTCAAGCGGCCGGAGACACACGGTTCTGCTCCACGCTCACCACGGGCCGCTAAGCGCAGCTACCCTCGGTTCGCGCATTCCGCGCACCGCGGCCGTTCTATTGCATCTGCCCCACCCCAAGACTATAATACACACGTATGACTTCCTACAAACGTATGAATCCCAAAGTCGATACCAAGCTGGCGCTCCTCGCAAGCGCCAGCCACCTCTTCGCTCAGCAGGGGTTCAAGGGGACCTCCGTCCGTGCCATTACCTCAGCCGCCCGGGCGAACCTCGGTGCCGTCACGTACCATTTCGGCTCCAAACAGGCCCTGTACACCGTCGTGTTGGAGAGGGCCACGTCCCCGCTCCGCCAGCGGTTGGCCGACGCCGTCTCGGAGACCGCAGCGCCCCTCGACCGGCTCGAAAGTGCCGTCCGAGCGTTCTTCGACCATCTGGCCGAGAACCCGAATCTCCCTCGCCTCATGATCCAGCAACTCGTGACGGCCAAGGCCCTGCCCCCACCGGTCAAGGACGCGATGCAGGCCAACATCGGGGCATTCATGTCCTGCATCGAAGCCGGCCAACGTGACCGTTCCATCCGGTCCGGCAACCCGTTGTACCTGGCGCTGAGCATTGGCAGCCAACCGATCTTCCTCTCCATCGCCCGCCGGGCGCTCAAGCAGGCGGTGGGCATGGACCAGGACGATCCCACTGTACGACGCGAGCTCGTCGAGAGCGTCATTTGCTTCATGAGGACGAGCCTCGCCGCCGAGCGCGGCGCCAAGTCGAGAAAGGCGCGATGAGAAACCGAATCTGCAACGGGCGGGGCTGGTCCTTGGCTCTGGTAGCCGTGATGGCCGGCGCGGTGACACCCGCAGCGGCCCAGACCGGGCGACTGACCCTAGGCGAAGCCGTGCGCCTCGGCCTCACGAATCACCCGGCGATCGGGGTCACCCAGGCCAGACGTTCGGCCGCGGCCGCCGCTCTCGGAGAGGTGAAGGCCGGACGCATCCCCACGATCAGTGCGGACGCTTCCCTCACACGATTCCAGGAACCGATGATCGTGGCCCCGCTGCATGAGTTCGACCCGAGCATGCCCCCTGAGTTCGAGGAGGCCCTGATCCAGGGCCGTCTCATGGCCGGCTACACCCTGTTCGACGGCGGCGGCCGGGGCGCCCGGATCGATCGGGCGAGAGCAAGCCTCGGTGCAGTAGAAGCTTCCGCCAGCTCGACCCGCATGGAGATCATCCAGCAGGTCGGCCTCTCGTATCTCAGCGTGCTGACCGCCAGGGGAATCGACGAGGCGGCGCACAGGCGCATCGCTGCTCTCGACACCGAGCGGTTGCGGGTGCGCCAGCTCCTGCAGGAAGGCCGTGCAGCAAGGGTGGAACTCCTCCGGGTGGAAGCTGAGTTGTCCTCGGCCGGTGCGGACCAGATAGCCACCCGCACGGAGCGCGAGACGTCGAGTCGGAGACTCGCTCGCTTGATCGGCGTGTCCGAGGGTGAAGCGCTGCCTTCCCGACTCGTCGCCGTAAACGCCTCGGAACTCGCTGTCCAGGATGCATCAGCACTTATTGAGCGAGCCCTATCCGCCAACCCGGTTCTCGCGTCAGCGCGCGAGCGGGCGCAGGCCGAGCGGGCGGGACACCGAGCGGCGCAGGCGACGTGGTTTCCCACGCTTCGCTTGATGGGCGGGTACGCCACGTTCGGAAGCACCGCCGGTGAATTCCAGGCGGAGTGGCAGGCTGGGGTAGCGGTTTCGTACCCGCTCTTCACGGGCGGAGAGAGAACCGCCGCCAGCGCGGAGGCCTCCGCGCTGGCGGCAGCAGCAGAAGCCGAGCTACGCCTCTTGGAGCTCGAGACGGAAACCACCGTGGATAATGCCGTAGCAGCGGTACACGAGAGTCGGGCGAGAACCGAGGCGTTCGCGAGAGCGGTGGAACACTTGACGGAGGTTGCGCGGATCGAGCGTCTTGCCCTCGATGCGGGGGCGGGCGTTCAAACCGATTTTCTGGATGCGGAAGCCACGCTGTTCCGAGCTCGGGCCAGCATGATCGAGGCGGGTCACGCCGAGATTGCCGCTCGGATTGCGTTGGCGCGCGCCGTGGGAGACCTCACGCCGGAGTGGCTCGCTCAAAACGTGGAGAACACACCATGAACGCGAAGCAGCGGGCCCGAATAGTCCTGCCGGTGATCGTGGTTTTGGCAGTGGGCATTTGGCTGGTTCTAGGATTGCGCACAGATCAGTCGGGCTTGGTGGCCTCTGGTACTGTCGAGGCCACCGAGGCGGATCTCGGCTTCCAGGTGGCGGGACGCATTGAGCGGATCGGCGTTCGCGAAGGTGACCGCGTGCAGACCGGGGAGGAGCTGGCATACCTCGATCGAGCAGAACTCGAGGCGCGCCGCCGTGCGGCCGAAGCGCAGGTCGCCGCGGCGCGGGCACGTCTCACCGAGCTCGAGAGAGGTTACCGCCGTGAGGAGATCGCGCAGGGCCGCGCCGCGCTCCGGGCAGCCGACCAACGTCTCAACGACGCCCTGCGCGATCTCGAACGCATGCAGAACCTCTTCGAGGGAGGCGCGATCAGCCAGCAAGCGTTGGACGATCAGCGGACCGCCTTGGATCTCGCCGAAGCGGAACGGGAACAGGTCGTTGAGCGTCTCCACATCCTCGAGACGGGTCCACGCTCGGAGCGGATCACCGCGCAACGGGCTACTCTCGCACAGGCGGAAGCCACGTTGGAGCAGGTCCTAGCGATATTGCAACACGCCCTCATCACCGCGCCGTTCGACGGGCTCGTCACGGTGCGACACCGGGAACCGGGAGAGAGTGTGGCTCCCGGAACGCCCGTTCTCACAATCATGAATCCCGACGACCGCTGGGTACGCATCTACGTGCGCGAGGACGCGGTTGGACGCGTGAGCATCGGTCACCGAGCAACGATCACGGCAGATGCCTACCGAGACCGGACTTATGGCGGTGAAACGATCTTCATTGCCAGCGAAGCAGAGTTCACGCCGCGCAACGTGCAAACCACCGAAGAGCGCGTGAAACTCGTCTATGAAGTTCGGGTGCGGATAACGGACGATCCCTCCTTCGACCTCAAACCTGGCCTGGCCGCCGATGTCGCTCTCGAGGTCGGCCCACGGTGACCCCTGCGCCCCCTGTCCGTTCAGAGTCTTCTGCCTCTTCTGGACCGAAGGCCGTTGCTCTTCACGGATTGACCCGCCACTTCGGCAACATTGTGGCGGTGGACGCCCTCACATTCGATGTGCACGCGGGCGAGTTGTTCGGCATCGTGGGCCCCGATGGCGCTGGCAAAACGACGACCCTGCGCATGTTGGCGGGCATTCTCCGTCCCACGAGCGGTGATGCAGAGATGGCCGGCGTGAGCATCACGCTGGACCCTGAAGCGGTGAAGCACCACCTCGCGTACATGTCGCAGCGTTTCGGGTTATACACGGACCTGACGGTTCGCGAGAACATCGATTTCTATGCCGATCTCTATCGGGTCCCACCGCACCAGCGGCCGGTGCGTCTCGAGCGCCTGTACGAGTTCTCGCAACTCGGTGAGTTCGAGGGTCGCCTCGCCGGTAAGCTTTCGGGGGGCATGAGGCAGAAGCTCGCCGTCTGTTGCTCGCTCATTCACCGGCCGCAGATCATGCTCCTGGATGAGCCAACGTTCGGCGTGGACCCGATTTCCCGAAGGGACTTGTGGCTCATCATCCATCAGATGGTGTCGGAGGGCGTGACCGTCATCGTCTCGACGGCATATCTCGACGAAGCCGAGCGCTGTGATCGAGTTGCTCTCCTGCATGATGGCCGCCTCCTGGCCCTGGACCGGCCCGCGACGTTGCAGCAGAGGTTGACGGGTAAGATCATCGCGGTGCGGGCCGATGATCCTCGCCAAGCCCGTGAGCGTCTCCGACACTTTCCCGCCGTGCGGCACGCCGTTCTCTTCGGAGAAACCATCCACGTCGTGTTGGACGACGTCGAGCGGGATTGGCCGGCGGCACGGAGCGCGCTCGAGGCAGGTGACGTGAACGTCCTCGAGGTCACGACGATTACTCCATCGCTGGAAGACATCTTCATCGATATCGTGACTGGAGCGCGATTCAACGATGCCTAGCGCGGTATCCGTAAAGGATCTCACCCGAAGGTTTGGTGACTTCACAGCGGTCGACCGCGTGAGTTTTGATGTTGCCGCAGGCGAGATCTTCGGGTTCCTCGGCCCCAACGGTGCGGGCAAGACCACCACCATAAAAATGTTGAACGGCCTCCTTCGGCCGACGTCGGGGACGGCGAGCGTGGCCGGCTTCGACGTGGTCAAGGACGCCGACGATGTCCGTTGCAACATCGGGTACATGTCTCAGCTGTTTTCGCTGTATGCCGATCTGACGGTCGCTGAGAACATTGCTCTCTTTGCAGGGTTGTACGGCATCACGGGATCTCGGTATCGGAGGCGATGTGAATGGGTACTCGACATGGCCGACCTCGAGGATCACCAGACGCGCCTGACGGGCGAATTGCCCCTCGGCTGGAAGCAGCGACTCGCTCTCGGATGTGCGATCCTCCACGAGCCCCCTATTCTCTTTCTCGACGAACCAACCTCCGGTGTCGATCCGGTGGCACGCCGCAACTTCTGGGACCTCATCAACGGCCTTTCGGCCGACGGTACGACCGTTTTTGTCAGCACCCACTACATGGAAGAGGCGGAGTACAGTCACCGGTTGGCCCTGCTGACCCGCGGCCGGCTCATCGCGCTCGACACCCCCGCGTCATTGCGTGCTGGGATGACTGACCCGATTCTGCAGATCGAGACCGATGACGCACCAAAGGCGGCCGATACCCTCAAGCGCGCTCCCGGGGTCATAGAAGCATCCATGTTCGGGCGGGACGTGCACGTGGTCGTCGAAAGCGAAGCGGACGCACACCGCGACATCCCCGCGATTCTGGCTCGCAGCGGAAACACCTGCGAGAACATCCACCCCGTGTCACCCTCGCTCGAGGACGTCTTCGTCGCGCATGTGCGGCGTGAAGGAGGAGCGGTGCTCGGATGAGCCTCACACGACTGCGCGCCATCGCCCGGAAGGAAGTGCTGCAACTCCGGCGAGACCCTCGGAGCCTCATCCTCGCTTTCCTCCTCCCGGTCGCCTTGATCCTCTTCTTCGGCTACGCCATCACATTCGACGTGAAGAACATCGAGCTTGCCGTTTTCGATCAGGACCGGACGCAACGCAGCCGAGGGCTGATCGATGCCTTTGAGAGTTCTGGATACTTCCAAGTGGTACATCAGCTGGGGCGGTCCAGCGAAGTCGAGGAGACATTGGATCGAGGTCAAGCACGCATCGTATTGGTCATCCCGCCGGACTTCACCCGAAACCTTGCGGGAGGCCGCCTTGCTCCGTTGCAGCTATTGCTGGATGGCAGCGACGCCAACACCGCCGCCATAGCACAGAATTATGCAGAGGCTATCGTGGCGGGGTTTTCTTCAGAGGCGCTTTCGAAGGGTCGCTCGCTCGTCGTTCCGGCTGCTGTCGACTCGCGCGTTTGGTACAACGAGACCCTGGAGAGTGTCAACACGATCGTCCCGGGCCTCGTGGCCGTCATCATGTCCATCATCGCCGCCATGCTCACTGCCCTGACCATCGCGCGCGAGTGGGAACGCGGCACCATGGAGCAGCTTGCCGCCACGCCCGTCCACCGCTTTGAGGTCGTTCTCGGGAAGTTGCTCCCTTACGTTGGGATCGGCCTGTTCGATGTCGCACTGGCCATCATCGCAGGCATTGTCGTGTTCGACGTGCCCCTGCGCGGCAACGTCGCGCTCCTCGGCATCCTGACGCTGCTCTTTCTCATCGGCGCGCTGGGACTCGGCATGTTCATCTCGGCCGCCCTGAAGTCGCAGGTCCTGGCGACTCAAGTCGCGATGTTGGCAACCTATCTCCCAGCCCTGCTGCTTTCCGGATTTCTCTTTTCCATAGCCAACATGCCGGTCGTGCTGCGGGCAATCACGTACATCGTGCCGGCCCGATACTACATCGCTGTGACACGGGGAGTCTTCCTGAAAGGCGTGGGTGTGGATGTGTTGTGGATTCAGGCGGTGGCCATGATCGTCTTCGCGGTCATTGGCTTGACGCTCGCAACCCACATGTTTCAAAAGGAGATCGCATGAAGGGGATCTCCGGGCTCCGGGTTCGAGAGATGGTCCGCAAGGAGTTTCGCCAGATGTTCCGGGACCCCCGGATGAAGCCGCTCGTATTCGTCGCGCCGATCATTCAGCTCGTGCTATTCGGCTACGCCGTCAACACCGATATCCAGAACACGGCCACGTTCGTCATCGATCACGATCGCACCGCTCAGTCACGCCGTATCATCGATACCTTCTCGTCCACCGGCTACTTCGAGATCGTGGGTCAGTCCGATCGGCCCTCCGACCTCGTCGAGGCGCTCGATGCCGGCCGCGCCGTCATCGGCCTCGAGATTCCGGCGGGATTCTCTCGCGATCTCCTCGCCGGTCGTGACGCCAACGTGCAGGTCCTCGTGGACGGTACCGAATCCAACACAGGCACGGTGGCCCAGGGATACGCCCTGCGCATCGTCCGTGAATACGGGAGCAGAATAGCACGGGAATCGGCCTCAGCAGGCGGCGTCGATCTGCGCATCCGGGCCTGGTACAACCCCGAGCTCGAAAGTCGGGTGTACAACGTACCGGCCGTGATCGGGATCCTGTTGTTGCTCATGTGTCTGCTGCTTACCGCCCTCGCGGTCGTCCGCGAACGGGAAATCGGCACGCTGGACCAACTCATGGTGAGTCCCTTGAAACCGCTCGAGCTGATCCTGGGCAAGACCATTCCGGTCGCCATCGTAGGGCTGATCGATCTCGTGCTCATTACATCCGTGGCTATCCTCTGGTTCGATATTCCGTTTCGCGGATCGCCCGTGGCCCTCGTAGCGGCCGCACTGCTCTATATCGTCGCCGGCCTCTCCCTCGGGCTGCTCATATCGAACATCTCGACGACGCAGCAGGAAGCCTTCATGACGATGTTCATGTTCATTCTTCCCGGGATCATACTCTCCGGTTTCTTCTACCCCATCAGCTCCATGCCCACGGTTTTCCAATGGATCACCCTGGCCAACCCGGTGCGTCATTTTCTCGAGATCGTCCGGGGAGTCTTCCTGAAGGGCACCGGTTTCCCCGAGCTTTGGCCGCAATACCTCACCCTGCTCGCGATGTCGATCGCAGGCCTCGGCCTCGCAACAGCGCGATTCGGGCGGTCGGTGACGTAGAATGGATGGTAGCCTGCTCCCACCCGGCGGCCTGCTCGCTCCTGGGGCTGATGCTCCGTACATTACTATTGAATTGTCAGAGCGACCTGCTTCCCTGGCAGCCTTGCGCCTCCAGTTGTCCGGCAGGGGCACCGGGACATCCGAGTTCGGCTGCACGGGATGAGGTGAAAGGGCTTCCCCACATGTCCGTACGCTGCCCGAAGTGTGGGACACAACACCGACTGAGCACCGTCATTCCCCCTGAGGGACTGCTTGCCCGCTGCACCAGCTGCACCGCGGTGTTTCGAATCGAAGCGCCACCGGCCGACAGCTACCGTGCCGCCCAGCGGCAGGGGCTGGATCACCCGGCGCCACCCCCATCGTCCCCTCCCGCCCGGGCACCCGTCGAGCCCCAACCGACAACACCGATTCCACCGACCCCCTCCTCGGAGCTGGAAACAAACGATGGGGAGCGCGAACCGACAGACCAGACAACGCCGGACCGGCCGAGTCCACCCGCCGAGGCGGCGAGTAGCTCCCTGACGGTGGCCTCCGGACCCGGTTCGGTGGTGGAGCAACACACCGTCGATCCGAACTCGGCCAAGGATGTGCTGGCGATGGTCCTTCGCGGCGAGCAGGAGC